>NZ_JBFRFB010000011.1:0-153042 GCF_052114605.1 Microvirga sp. 2YAF29 | reverse complement strand
TCGACCCGCTGCGACACGCGCCAGCGGCCCGGCTCCTCCCGCGCGATCAGGCCGGCGCCTTCCGCCTTGGGATAAAGCGGCTGAAGCGCGATGCCGTCATGGGTGCGCCCGACGAGTTTCTTCGAGAAGTCCGCGCCCTTGAGCACGCCCTCGACAAGCGTCAGCCATTGCTCGCGCGTCGCGGCAGGAAAATCGGCGGCAAGAGACAGATCGTCCATCTTCATCCTCTGGCGGAGGGCAATTCGCGTTGCGCGGAAGATAGCGGGTGGGAGGGGGCGTGGGAATGCGCAAAAGGGCGGGGAACGGTGAATATGGCGCGTCATCCCGGACGGCGTAAGCCGATCCGGGATCGTTGGCAGGTAAGGTGCTTGAAACTCTCCCGTCATCACCAGCCTTGTGCCGGTGATACCGATGCCTTGAAACGTGGCGCTCTTCAGATCGGGATGGCCGGGACAAGCCCGGCCATGACGAGAACTATTCTGATCCCGGATTCTGCTGCGCAGCCCCGGGATGACGTTTGCGGATGGCCTCAGACGAACTGCGACAGGCCGGGGATGGAGCCCATGATCGCGCCCATCGTGTCCTCACCGGCCTTTTCGCGGCCATAGGCGAAGAGTTCCTTGCCCAGCGGCTGCATCTGGCCCATCGACACGCCGATGCCCATGAGCTGGCCGCCCAGCGCCATTACGCCGCCGCCCATGGAGCCCATCATGCCCATGAGGCCGCCGCCTCCACCGGCGCCGGAATTGCTCTCGGCAATCGCCTCTTGAGCGCCGGGAAGGGCATCGATGAGCTGGTTCACCTCGTTGGCAGGGCCCTCCTTCTGGAGGTAGCCGAGAATGAGCCCGATGGCTTTGCGGGCCGTAGCCTGATCGAGGCCTGTCTTCTGCGTCACGCGGGCGAGGAGCTCATCCATCTATATCTCCTGGTACTGGATGGGTGGAATGGTTTAGCTCTAAACTATATAATCGCCAAACCCCAAATAAAAAGTCTTCCAGTAGAAACTGGCGACAGGGCTTCTAAGATCCTTGAATAGGATTCGGGAGAGACGTGATGCTCGTGGACGGCAAGATCTTCATCGGCAAAGGCACCAAGCCGGAATATCTCGACTTGAGGCTCGCCAACCGACACGGCCTCGTCACCGGCGCGACGGGCACGGGCAAGACCGTGTCGTTGCAGGTGCTGGCGGAAGGCTTTTCCAGCGCGGGCGTCCCGGTTTTCGCAGCCGATATCAAGGGCGATCTCTCCGGCATGGCTGCTCCCGGCAACGGCAAGGAGCCCCTGGTCAAGCGAGCCGCCGAGATCGGCATCGAATACAAGCCCGACAAATTCCCCGTCGTGTTCTGGGACATCTTCGGCGAGCAGGGACATCGCGTCCGCGCGACGATCTCCGAAATGGGGCCGCTGCTCCTCTCCCGTCTTCTCGAACTCAACGACACGCAGGAAGGCGTGCTCAACATCGTCTTCCGCATCGCCGACGAGCAGGGTTTGCTGCTGCTCGACCTGAAGGATTTGCGCGCGCTGCTTCAGCTCGTCTCCGACAATGCCAGCGAACTCACGACGAGTTACGGCAATGTGTCGAAGGCCACCATCGGCACCATCCAGCGCCAGCTGCTCGTGCTTGAAAACCAGCAGGGCGACGAGTTTCTCGGTGAGCCTGCGCTCAACATCAAGGATTTGATGCGTAACGATCGCGACGGGCGCGGCGTGGTGAACATTCTGGCCGCCGACAAGCTCATGAGCAATCCGCGCCTCTACGCCACGTTCCTATTGTGGCTCATGTCGGAGCTGTTCGAGGAGCTGCCGGAAGTAGGCGATCTCGATCAGCCCAAACTCGTGTTCTTCTTCGACGAGGCGCATCTTCTGTTCAACGACGCCCCGAAGGCGCTTGTCGAGACGGTGGAGCGCGTCGTGCGCCTCATCCGCTCCAAGGGCGTCGGCGTCTATTTCATCACGCAGAACCCGATCGATGTGCCGGAGAGTGTTCTCGCGCAGCTCGGCAATCGGGTGCAGCATGCGCTTCGTGCCTATACGCCCCGCGAGCAGAAGGCGGTGCGCGTGGCGGCGCAGACATTCCGGCAGAACCCCGCCTTCGATACCGAAAAGGCGATCACCGAGCTCGGCGTCGGCGAGGCCCTGGTCTCGACACTCGAAGGCAACGGCACGCCCTCCATGGTGGAGCGCACGCTGATCGCGCCGCCCATGGCACAGGTCGGGCCCATCGAATTGTCGGAGCGACAGCAGATCCTGGCATCGAGCCCCATGAAGGGGAAATACGACCAGCCCATCGACCCAGAATCTGCCTACGAGATGCTGGCGAAGCGCGCCGAACAGGCGGCTGCCGAAGCCAAGGCGGCGGAAAGTGGGGGAGGAATCCTCGACATGATCGGCGGACTCTTCGGCACCGGCGGGCCGCAGCGGAAAGGCAGCCTGACCACGGGTCAACGCGTCACCCGCGAGGTCACGCGCACCATCGTCAACCAGACGGTCGGCAGCCTCGCTGCGGAGATCGGCAAATCCATCGGCGGTCGCCAGGGCGGCTCCATCGGCCGCGCCATTGTACGCGGGACGTTGGGCGGGTTGCTGCGGCGGTAGGGCGCTGTTCGTTTACAGGATGAAGCGACTGTCCTCTCACGTCATGGCCGGGCTTGTCTCGGCCATCGCGATGCGAAAAGCGCAGCGCCTCAATCCATCGGGATCACCGGCACAAGGCCGGTGATGACGTAAGAGTGCGACGAACGGCAAATTTCAGTTGCCATCAGCGGGCAGATTGTTAGGACCTTACGCTCAAAGGCGGCGATCCTGCGGCCTCGGGCTTGTCTTCAGTACCATGTCGTCTCGCGCTGCTGTTCTCTCATCCCAGACCAAGTCCAAGAGCGGCTTGCTCCTCGGCATCGCAGCCGCTCTCATCGTATGCAGCGGCGCGGCGTTCTGGATCGGGACCGAGACGCCGCGTGAGCTGACCTCCGAGGCCTATGCCGACCAGCGTCTGCCGCTCATCAATTCGCAGCTGAACGAGGCGAAGCCCGGCTTCATCTTCCTTTCGGGCGATTCCCATTCCGAGTTGCTGAACACGACCTACAGGCTGTGCGGCAGGGAGCTGGTGAATGGCGGCGTCAGCGGCGCGAAGGCCGAACTCTACCGCGACTTCGTCAACCGGCTCGCCTTAGACGCCGCGCCCGCTGCTGTGGTTTACTCCATCGGCACGAACAACCTGCTGCGCAAGAAGAAGCCCTTGTCGGCTGCGCCCACGCGCTCGTTCGAGGACAACGTGGCCCGCACGGTCGCAGCTTTCCGCAGGAAGGCCCCCCGCGTGATCGTTCTCGCGGTTCCGCCGATCAGCACGGAGTTGAAGGACAAGTTCGAGATCGCTGCGGTGAGTGCTTATTCTCAGGTCCTCCAGAGTGCCTGCAAGCGCGCGGGCTGCGAGGTCATCGACCCTTATGATTTCGCCCGCGAGTCTGACGGCAACACCGCGCGTCCGCAGGCGACCCGCGACGGCATCCACCTGTCCTCCTACCGCGCGGTCCACGAGCGGATGGAGCAACTCCTCTGCCCCGGCGGGACGCTCTGAGATAGGGGCTAGGCTTGCCAAGCGCGCTGATCGGGAGCATGGAGACCATGTTCCTCGAAGCGAGAAGTCTTTCATGTCCCAGCTCGACCAAGTCCTGTCCAAGATCGACGCCGATTCCGATGCCGCCCTGGAGCGCCTGTTCCAGTGGCTGAAGGTGCCTTCGATCTCTACCGATCCCGCCTATAAGGACCATTGCCGCAAAGCCGGCCAATGGCTTGTGGACGAGCTGAAGACCATGGGAATCGAGGCTTCCCTGCGCGAGACCGGCGGTCATCCCGCTGTTGTTGCTCACGCTAAGGGTGAGACGAAGCCGCATGTGCTGTTCTACGGCCATTATGACGTGCAGCCCGTCGATCCGCTGGAGATGTGGGGCCGTCCGCCCTTCGAGCCGGCCATCATCACTTTGCCGGATGGCCGCAAGGCCATCAGCGCCCGCGGTTCCGCCGACGACAAGGGCCAGGTCATGACCTTCGTGGAGGCCTGCCGCGCGTGGAAGGCCGTCACCGGCTCGCTGCCGATCAATATCACCTTCCTCGTCGAGGGCGCGGAGGAGGACGGCTCTAAATTCCTGCCTGAGTTCATCGAGGCCAACAAGGATGAGCTGAAGGCCGATGTCGCTCTTGTCTGCGATACCGGCATGTGGGACCAGGATACGCCGGCTATCACCTCATCGCTGCGCGGCATGGTCTATGAGGAAGTGATCGTGCGCTGCGCCGACCGCGACCTGCATTCCGGCTCCTTCGGCGGCGCGGCCCGCAATCCGATCCATGTGCTCTCGAAGATCATCGCCGCCATCCATGACGACAATGGCCGCATCACGATTCCGGGCTTTTATGATGGCGTTCCCGAGACGCCCACGCAGATCCTCGAGCAGTGGAAGGGCCTCAACCTGACGGAGGAGGATTTCCTCGGGCAGGTGGGCCTGAAGCATTCCGCCGGCGAGAAGGGCCGCATGCTCATTGAGCAGATTCAATCGCGCCCCACCTGCGATGTGAACGGCATCATCGGCGGCTATACGGGCGAAGGCACGAAGACCGTGATCGCGGCGGAAGCGAGCTGCAAGATCTCCTTCCGCCTCGTGGGCGATCAGGACCCCGCGAAGATCTCCGAGAACTTCCACGCCTTCGTGCGCGAGCGCATTCCCGCCGATTGCTCGGTGGAGTTCATCATGCACAAGGGATCGCGCGCGCTCGCCCTGCCGCACGACTTCCCGGCGCTCACCGTTGCGAAGGCGGCCTTGCACGACGAATGGAAGAAGGAGCCCATCGTCATCGGCATGGGCGGCTCGATCCCGGTCGGCGGCGATTTCAAGCGCACGCTCGGCCTCGACACGCTCTTCGTCGGCTTCGGTCTCGACGACGACCGCATCCACTCGCCGAACGAGAAATACGACCTCAAGAGCTTCCATAAGGGCACCCGCTCCTGGGCGCGCATTCTGGCGGCTTTGGCGAAGTAAATTCGCTCGTCTTCATCTGCGCATGTCACGGCCGGCACAAGGCCGGCCATGACGTCGAGAGTGAGAGAGGGGGGGGCCTGAAGGCTCCCTCACACCAGCTTGTCGAGCGACGCGATGATGGCGTGAGGTTCGAGTTCCGGATATTCATCCGGCATGTTGAACCGGTTCACCCAGATCGGAATGAGCCCGAAGGCGGCAGCTCCGGCGACGTCCCAGCGGTTCGCGGACACGAAGACGATTTCATCGGCGTTCAGGGACAGCGCATCGAGAGCGAGGTGATAGGCGTCGGGGCTGGTCTTGAACACCTTCGCAGCATCGACGGAGAGAACGGTGTCGAGGTCGCTCGCGAGACCCGCCGAATTGACGGCGGCGCTCAGCATGGCGTGGTCGCCGTTGGAGAGGATGCCGGTGCGAAGGCCTGCATTCCGGAGAGAGGCCAGGGCGGGCTTCACATCGCCATAGGCGTCGAGCGAGCGGTAGGAATCGAGGAGGAGGGGCCTGATCGAAAGATCCACGGTCGGGCAGCGGGCGATGGCGTAGTCCAGCGCCCGCTCGGTCAGCGACCAGAAAGTCTCGTATCGTTCGGCCAGGGACAAGACCCAGGAATATTCGAGCTGCTTGGCGCGCCAGATTTCCGAGAGGCGCGCCGCCTCGGGGCCGACCTGCGCCGAATGCCGGGCGACCGCGGAGTGAACATCGAACAAAGTACCGAAAGCGTCGAACACGACGGCCTTGGCGCGAATGGGAATGATGGCGGACATAGTGCCTTTAGCCCTGCATGCGAGGGGAAACCTACTTTCATTGAATCGATCATCCTCTTTCATGCATTTCATCACAAGTCTTCATGATGCCGATCCGGACGTCCAATTGACGCCAGCCGCGTGAAGGGATTCGATACGCGTACTTTTTGACCTGCAAGGATGAAGACAAGTGGCCTGGTATTCACAGACATGGAACTGGTTCAACGGTGAGTGGCACGAGGGCAATCCGTCCCTGATCGGACCGCGTTCCCATGTATCCTGGCTTGGATCGTCCGTTTTCGACGGGGCGCGGGTCTTCGAGGGCGTGATGCCCGACCTGGACCTGCATTGCGAGCGCGTGAACCGCTCCGCCCTGTCCATCGGCCTCAAGCCCACCATGGACCCCAAGGCCATCGCCGAGCTGGTCAGGGAAGGCGTGAAGAAGTTCGCACCCGGCACGGCGCTCTACGTGAAGCCCATGTACTGGGGCGAAGCCGAGGGCTTGGGCACGATCGCCCCCGATCCGGATTCCACCCAGTTCTGCCTCACCCTCTTCGAGGCGCCGATGCCAGTGCCCGGCGGCATGAGTGTGATGAAATCGAGCTTCCGCCGCCCGACGCTGGAATCCATGCCCACCGATTCGAAAGCCGGCGCCCTCTATCCCAACAATGCCCGCGTGCTCCGCGAGGCGAAGGAGAAGGGTTTCGACAACGCGCTCGTCTGCGATGCGCTCGGCAACGTGGCGGAGACGGCCACCTCCAATGTGTTCATGGCCAAGGACGGCGTGGTCTATACGCCGTTTCCGAACGGCACCTTCCTCAATGGCATCACCCGCCAGCGTGTGATCCAGCTGCTGCGCGACGACGACGCCAAGGTTGTCGAGAGCACCTTGCGCTACGAGGATTTCGCCAGTGCGGACGAGATCTTCATCTCGGGCAATTATTCCAAGGTGATGCCGGTCCTTCGCATCGACAGCCGCGATCTCCAGCCCGGCCCGTTCTACAGCCGTGCCCGTGAACTGTATTGGGCCTTCGCCCACGGAAAGATCGGAAGCAAGGCTGCTTGAGTTCTCCACGTCATGCCCGGGCTTGTCCCGGGCATCCCGATCAGAATAGCACTATGCTTCACCTTATCGGGATCACCGGCACAGGGCCGGTGATGACGTGAGTGGGCATGCAGTCCTCCCGCCTCTCAACCAAGTGTGATCCCGCCATAGGGCGGCGCTCGTCCACTCGCGCCCTAAATGGTTCCAGCATTGTGCCAAAGCTGGAGCCCGCGATGCGCCTGATCCTGACGAGCTTTCTCGCCTTGAACCTCCTGGCGGCGCCGGTCGCTGCGGAATCCGTCGATATCGAGCTCGTCTTCGCGGCGGATGGGTCCGGCTCAATCGACACCGACGAGCTGCGCCTCCAGCGCAAGGGCTGGGCCGATGCGCTGACGAGCCCGGAGGTCCTGGCGGGCATCGGGGACGGGCCCATCGGCGCCATCGCGGTGGCGTATATGGAATGGGGCGGACCGGATTCCCAGGTGCTCATCGTGGGCTGGCATGTGATCCAGGATGAGGCGAGCGCCAAGGTCTTCGCCGACAAGCTGCTGAGCGCGCCGCGTGGGGCCACCGGCTACAACTCGATCTCCAACGCCATCGATTTCTCCGTGAAGCTCGTCGAGAACAATGCCCATGAGGGCACCCGCAAGGTGATCGACGTATCGGGCGACGGTCCCAACATGAACGGGCGTTCGCTCGAAAGCGCGCGGGCGGATGCCCTGGCCAAGGGCTTTACCATCAACGCGCTGGCCATCCGCCGCCCCGGCAGCGGACGCCCTGGCGGGCCGGGCGGCATGTCGCTTGAGGATTACTACGGGCAGAACGTCATCGGCGGGCCGGGTTCGTTCGTGGAAATTGCCGACGAGACACGGCCTTTCGCCCTGGCCGCACGGCGCAAGCTTCTGACCGAGATCGCCGGAACGGGCGGCGGCGCAATTCAATACGCCGAGCATGAACTTAAACGCATTAGACCTCGAAAACGCTTATTCCAGTAGAGCCATATCCTTCGAGATCTTCAGCGAACCACGACTCCTCATGCCTTTTGAGGTGGAATTTAAGTTGCGTACTGGTCTCGTCTGTGGCGAGCAGAAGCAAGGCCGGGCGGTGAAATTTAGATCTCTTCCACTTCCTGATAAGCTTGGCTGCAAAAATGAAAGCGACTTGAAGATGATCTTCATTCTCTTCGCTATCAATGCGGATATCATTAACCCAGCACTCTATACCCGTGCTGTCATAGAGGTGTTTGGTGGCGCTCTTGACGTCTGATTTCGGTGCTCGCTTCTGAAAGGCTTTAAGGAAGCAATGATCTTCCCGCTCTACGAAGCCGGAATTGAGAATTTTGACCAGCTTTGGTGGAAGCTCATGCGTCAGCTCGAAGATTGCAGCCATCCTATCAAGCATGGCTTCATTGATCTTAGACATTCTTGATCACCTTCGCGCGAGCCTGATGCCTGCCGCCTTCATGCCGCCCAGCAGAACGATGCCATAGATCAACGCGCCGATGACGCCGATGATGCCGAGCGTGATCTCGTTGCGCCAAACCGGAAGAGATGCTGTCCAGCCCGCGATGGGAGCAGGCCCGAACCAGGCGAAGGCGGCGAGCAAAAGGCTCGCGATGGCGACCACGAGCGTGGTCTTGCCGAGAGAGCGGTTTGGCGCTGTCCATCCGCGGCGATAGGCGAGCACGAAAAGCAGGATCAGGTTCACCCACACGCCGATGGCCGTGCCGAGCGCAAGGCCGACGACGCCGTAGGTGCCCATCAATGCGACCTTCACGACGATATTGACGCCCACGGCCGTCAGCGAAGCGATCAGTGGCGTCGCGGTGTCCGAGCGGGCGTAGAAACTGGATACCGCCGAGCGGATCAGTACGGCAGCCGGAAGGCCGAGGCCGTAGGCGGCGAGCACAGCGCCTGCGCGCTGCGCCGCTTCAGCACTGAAGGCGCCGCGCTGGAAGAGGGCGGACATGATGAGGTCCGGCATCACGAGGAAGGCCACGAAGAAGGGTGCGGCCAGAGCCAGCGTCAGGCCGATTGTACGGTTCTGCGCGGCATAGGCGCCTGCTTCGTCGCCTGCTGCGATGCGCCGGCTCATCTCGGGCAGGAGCACGGTGCCTGCGGCGATACCGATCACACCGAGAGGGAGCTGATAGAGCCGGTCGGCGTAATAGAGCGAGGACACCGCGCCGGTCGGCAGGAAGGACGCGATGATCGTGTCCGCAAAGATCGCGAGCTGCACGCCGGCGGAGCCGATCACGGCAGGACCGAGAGCCTTGAAAAAGGTCTTCATCGGCTTGTCCATGCGCGGGCGCTCGATGGTGGGAGAGGCGGCGAGCTTCCTCGTGTCCCACCAAACGAGCACAAGTTGCAGCACACCGGAGATCGTGACGCCCCAGGCTGCAGCGTAGCCCGCATTCGGGAACAGAAACACGACGGCAAGCGCCACGACCATTGCAACGTTCAGCAGAACGGGTGCAGCGGCAGCGGCCCAGAACCGGTCATGCGCGTTCAGGATCGCCGAATAGATCGTGACGACCGTGATCATCAGCAGATAGGGAAACGTGATCCGCGTCAGCGAGACAGCGAGATCGAATTTCGCGGGATCGTCCACGAAACCGGGAGCGAGGAGCCTCACGATAAAGGGCATGGCGAAAAACGCCACGATCAGCAGCGCGATCTGGACGATCAGCATCAAGGTGGTGATGCGGCTTGCAAAGGATTTCGCGGCTTTTTCGCCGTCCGCTTCCAGCACCTGCGCGTAGGTGGGAAGGAAGGCGTTGTTGAATGCGCCCTCTCCGAAGATGGCGCGGAAATGATTGGGAATGCGGAAGGCGACGAAGAACGCGTCGGCGATCGGCCCAACGCCCATGACGGCGGCGATCACCACGTCGCGGATAAAGCCCGTGAGGCGCGAGATCAGAGTCCAGCCGCCGACGGAGAGAATCTTCCTGAACATCGATCAGACCCGGCGCATCAGATAGTTGTCGGGAACAAGGCCGGTCGAGACTTCCGCCGCGTTGCCTATGCGCTCCGACACCACATAGAGTGGGCGCCGTTTCACCTCGGCGAAGATGCGGCCCACATATTCGCCGATGATGCCGAGCGACATGAGCTGGATACCGGAGAAGAACATGATCGACACGATCAGGCTCGGGAAACCCGGCAGGTCGGTGCCGAAGAGCATCGTCCTGATCATGAAGAAGATGGCCGTGGCGATGGATAGAAACGAGATCAGGAAGCCGAGATAGGTCCACACGCGCAGAGGCACCGTCGAGAAGGCGGCGATGCCGTCGAAGGCGAAGCGGAAGAGCGTGCGGAAGCTCCACTTGGATTTTCCGTAGCGCCGCTCCTCCACTACGAAGGGCACGCCGGTGCCCTTGAAGCCGACCCAGGCATAAAGCCCTTTCGAGAAGCGGGCCTTCTCGCCCATCGTGCGCAGCACATCAACGCCCCGCCGGTCGATAAGCCGGAAATCGCCCGCACCTTCGGGCAGGCTGATTTCGCCGAAGCGCGAGAAGAGGCGGTAGAACAGATGGGCGAAGCCGCGTTTGGCCCGTGTCTCGTCCGAGCGGTCGGTACGCTGGCCGTAGACCATGTCGTAGCCCTCCTGCCAGCGCGCCACGAAGGCCTCGATCATTTCCGGCGGGTGCTGGAGGTCGGCATCCATGATGATCACCGCGTCGCCCCTGGCATGGTCGAGGCCGGCGGCGATGGCGATTTCCTTGCCGAAATTGCGGCTGAAGGAGACAGCGCCGAAGCGGGGATCCTCGCGGCTGACATTCCGGACGATCTCCAGGGTATCGTCGCGGCTGCCGTCATCGACGAAGACGACCTCCCAGGACAGGCCGATCCCGTCGAGCACCGGCACCAGACGTGCCCGCAGGGGCGCGATATTGGCGCTCTCGTTATGAACCGGGATGATCACGCTAAGCTTCGGCGACGCCACGGAGGAAACCCTTTGTTGTCGAGGGCATCAAGAGCCGAGTTTGCAACTTTCCTCAAGGGCTTTAGCGTGCGGCAAAGCTGATTTGGTGAGTGAATGAGTCCTTTCCGTAACGTCGTTCTTTGCGCCGATGACTATGGCCTCAGCGATAGCGTGAGCCGGGGCATCGTGGAATTGGCGCGAATGGGCCGCCTTTCCGCCACCGGTGCCATGACCAACATGCCCGGCTGGAGGCGGAACGTCGCCGCGTTGAAGCCTTTGCAAGATCGCATCGGCATCGGCCTCCATCTCAACCTCACCACGGGTGTGCCGTTGGGGCATATGCCTAATGTGGCGCCAAACGGGAAGTTTCCTTCCTTGGGAAGGCTGCTGGCGCAGGCTTTGAGGGGGCGACTCCCTGTCCATGAAATCCAGGAAGAAATCGCCCGCCAAATCGATGCGTTCACGGATGTCCATGGCAGGCCACCATCCTTCGTGGATGGGCATCAGCATGTACATATTCTGCCCGGTATCTGGCCCGCCTTGCTCATGGCGCTGACAGAGAGAGGCTATGCCAACCATGTCTGGTTGCGAAACCCGTCAGACCGTACCGCTTCAATTCTCCGTCGCCCCGTCGGTCGAAACAAGGCACTCCTCGTGAAGGGCCTTGCCCGAAGCTTCTCTCGGCATGCCTGGGCAGCGGGGTTCAGGATGAATGAAGGCTTCTCCGGATTTGCTCCGTTCGATCTCTCGATCCCACCTGAGCGCATCTTTGCAACGGCATTCTCCTTTTTGGGGCCGTCGCCTGTCGTGATGTGCCATCCGGGTTATGTGGACGATGAGCTGCGTGGGCTCGATCCAGCCGTCGAGAGCCGGTTGAAGGAGCTGGAATACCTGAAATCCGATACCTTCGGCGCGTTGCTGGAGGCGAGGGGTGTCAGGCTGGTTTCAGGGATTGACTGAGGGCGTAGCCCTCACCGTCATGGCCGGGCCTGTCCCGGCCATCCCGATTGTTTGAAACGTCGCGCTTTTCCAATCGGGATCACCGGCACAAGGCCGATGATGACATGGGGTGGCACCAGTGTCTCTAAATCAGACCCCCACGTACCCCACAAAACAAAACGGGCCTCCGAAGAGGCCCGCCTGAAACTCTATCGACGCCGCTTTACTTTGTTGTGGTCTCGAACATCTGTTCCACGTGTTCCCAGTTCACGAGGTTTTCCAGGAACGCCTTGAGGTAGTCGGGACGGCGGTTGCGGTAATCGATGTAGTAGGAATGCTCCCACACGTCGCAGCCGAGAATCGGCTGGGCGCCATGAACGAGCGGGTTCTCGCCGTTGGGGGTCTTCATGATCGCGAGCTTGCCATCCTTCACGGCAAGCCAGGCCCAGCCGGAGCCGAACTGGCCGACGCCGGCTTGGATGAAGTCTTCCTTGAACTTTTCGACGGAGCCGAGATCCTCGACGATCTTCTTCTCGAGCTTGCCGGGAAGCGCGCCGCCGCCATTGGGCTTCATCCACAGCCAGAAATGGATGTGGTTGTAGTGCTGGCCCGCATTGTTGAAGAGAGCTTGGTTCTTGCCGTAGGAGCCCTTCACGACCTCCTCGACGCTCTTGCCTTCGAATTCCGTGCCTTTCAGCAGATTGTTGCCGGTGTTGACATAAGCAGCGTGGTGCTTGTCGTGGTGAAACTCGAGGGTTTCCTTTGACATGTAGGGCTGCAGCGCATCATAGGCGTAAGGCAGTTCGGGCAGAGTGAACGACATCGGTGTCTCCTTCGGATTGAGCGACTTGAGGACCTACTCGAGGGTTAGTTAAAGCGCCGAGGGCCCAAGAGCAACGGCCACGCTGCGGACTTTTTTCTGCTCAAGCTTTTCAGCGGGTTGTCTTTCGCCTATAGAGGCATAGCTTTGCCTTGGAAAACTTTGGTTTGCGTATGATGGAGATGGCATGATCATCGCTCTTATGGCCCTCGCTTTTGCGATGATCGTCGGCGGATTACTGGCTGCTTTCTTCGGATGGGACATCGTTCTGATAGAACGTGGCTGGACCATGGTCATCGCCGGCAGCTTCACCGCTGCAAGTGGCGCGCTACTGCTTGGCATTACTGCGGTAGTGTCCAGACTTTCCCAGATCCAGTCTGAAATCGCGCGCCTGCAGCTCAGCCTCGATGAGGAAGCGGCGGTCGATGCCCCCGTGGGTCCCACCGGCATGTCGATGGCGGCCCTTTCGGGCGGTTTGCTCGCCGGCAAGATGTTCGGCCGCGGCGAGACGAAGGACGCGCAGGAGATCCAGGATGAGCAGAAGGACCTGCCGCTCTTCGATGACGACAAGCCTGAAGTTGTCGAAGTCGCAAGGTATCCGGAAGAGCCTGCACCGTCGCAGCCCCGCGAGCCCTTCATGCCGTTCCCGCCGAGAACCTCGCCTGAGGTTTCTGAATCCGAAGAGGATGCACCCGAGGTGAAGGTGCCCGATTTCCTCCTCGGCGACAGGTTGCGGGAGACCTACATGGAGTCCCGCACGCCGGAGACGGACATAGACCTTTACGAGGATCAGGCGGAGAAGGCTCCTGAAGAGAAGAGCGACGTCGAGGAGCGCGAGGAGATCGTCGTTTCAGTGGTCGAATCCGCTGTAGCGGTAGAACCCGCCGAACCCGATGAACCTGCCGCAATCCCCGAACCGGAGCGCGAGCCTGAACCCGTTCTGGACGCAGCCGCTCCTGAAGAGCCCGCCTCCGAACCGGAAGAGCAAGCCCCAGCTGAGCCCCGTCCGGCCACGATCATCGGCACCTACAATTCCGGCGACAACACATATGTGATGTTCTCGGATGGCTCCATCGAGGCGCAGACCCCGAGCGGCATTTTCCACTTCCAGTCCCTCGACGAATTGAAGGCCTTCATCGCGTCGGGCGGCGAGGGCGGTGGAACCGCCTCTATCTGATGAGCGGCGACAGGGCGCGGAAATCATCCGTACCGGCCCGCTCCATCCACTCGAACAGGATCATCTCCGTCGTAACCCAGTTACAGCCTGCGTGCAGCAATCGTGCGCAGGCTGCATTCACGCTGTGCTGCGAGCGGCTTGAGACCGCGTCGGCGACGACAAAAACGTTGAAGCCCGCATTCCTGAACGCGAGCGCGGTCTGCAGCACGCAGACATGAGCTTCGGCCCCGCAGATCACGAGCTGGTCACGCCCCTCGCCGCGCAAGGACGTGATGCGCTCCGCAATCGCCGCATTGCCGGCGGCGGAGAAAGTGATCTTCGGCACAACGACGGCCTCGGGAGGCAGCGCTTCCGCTATGGTATCCACCGTCGTGCCGAGGCCCTTGGGATATTGCTCGGTCGCCGTGACGGGCACGCCGAGCCTCCTTGCGGCCTTGAGAAGAATGCCCGTATTGGCAAGAACCTGATCGGCCTCCGCAATCGCCGGCATGAGGCGCGCTTGCACATCGACGACGACGAGTTGGGATCGGTGCGTGTTCAGGAGCATGGCAACCTCACTTATCCGGGTTGAAGAGGGGCGGCTCGCCGGGGATCGGCATCACCATGGTGAAGTTCAGGCCGTCCTCCTGGAAGTCCATCCTCACCTGTGCCTGCAGCTGCGTCGTCAGCACCCGCTGCAGCAGACGCGAGCCGAAGCCCTGTCGCGCCGGCGACATCACGCGCGGGCCGCCATTCTCCCGCCATGTGAAATGCAGCATCGGCAGCTCCGCACCCAGCTCGATGCGCCAGCGCACCTCCACCTGCCCGCCGAAGGTAGACAATGCCCCATGCTTGGCGGCATTGGTGGTCAGCTCGTGGATCGCCATGCCGATCGGCACGGCGGCTTCCGAGGGCAACTCGAGATGCGGGCCCTCAACGATGATGCGATTGCGGGTTTCGTCCTTATAAGGGCCAAGCTCGGTCTGCACGAGTTCTTCGAGCGCTGCCTTCTGCCATAGATCTTCGGTGAGAAGATTATGGGTGCGGGCGAGCGAGACGATGCGTCCGACGAAGCCTTGGTAAAACTCGTCGATGCTGCCTGCCGTCCGCGCTGTTGAACCGACGATGGCCTGGACGGTGGCGAGCGTGTTCTTGACGCGGTGATGCAGCTCGCGGATCAGGAGTTGCTGGCGTTCCTCGGCGTGCTTGCGATCCGTGATGTCCTGGATCACGCCGGATGTACCGAAATGCGTCCCGTCGGGGTGGTATGTGCCCTGGCCCTGTGCCGCGAGCCATACCTGTGCATAATCGTTGCGGCGTTGGATGCGGAATTCGATGTTGAAGATCGTATGGTTCTGAACAGCTCTGTCGAGGTCGGACAGCACGCGCGTCAGATCGCCAGGATAAGTGGCCTCATTCAGCTCCTTTCTCGTAAAAGGCGAGCCGGGCGGCAGGCCGACGATTTCGCATGCACGATCGGAAAGAAAAACGGCATCTGTTTCATAGTCTATGCGCCAGTCGCCCATCTGCGCAGCCTGTAGGGCCAGGCGTAGCTGCTGCTCGCTATTGCGCAGCGCCTCTTCAGTCATCTTGAGGTCGTGGATGTCGACGCTGGTGCCGACCCAGCCCTTGAACAGGCCATCGGCGCCGTGGACAGGTTCTCCCTGGATCAGGTGCCAGCGGTACTCGCCTTCGGAAGAGCGATAGCGAGCTTCGGTCACATAGGGCTTATGATTGCCCACGACATCGACGAGCTCTTGCGTCATCCGTTCCCAATCCTCGGGGTGGATGGCGAGTGTCCAGCTGTGGCCGAGCGCTTCTTCCGGCGCAAGGCCGGAATACTTCACCCAGCGCTCGTTCGTATAAGTGAGTTCCGTGTTCGGGTTGAGAATCCACACGAGCGCCGGGAGCGATTCCGCGATGATGTTGAAGCGTGCTTCCGTCTCGCGCAGCTCGCGCTTCGCCCGCGCCTTCTCGACGGCGACCCAGGTGCGTTCCGCGACGTCTTCAATCAAGGCGATCTCGTCGCCCGTCCACGCGCGCGGCTGCGATCCGCCGACATGAGCGAATGCGATCAGTTTTTCGCTTCTCAGAATTGGGGCGTTGATGCTCGTTCTCGTTTGATTGGCCGTCGCATACATCTCCTGCATATGCCGGTTGCTGACCCTGGGGTCGGTCTTCGTATCGTTGATAATGATGGTCTTGCCAGATGTGATGTCACGCCAGAGATCCTGCGGCAGGTTGTCGATCCGCTCGACATTATCCTGGTTGCTGAAGAGACCCTTGGACCATTCCAGAACGACAACCGTGATCCCTCGATCTTCATAGACTTCGTTGAAGCCCGCATAATCGACCTGAAGAAAATTGGAGAGATCCCTTGCTGCGATCTCCATGATCTGTGCGGGGTCGTCGAAATTTCCAATCTGGTCATTCAGATTCAGCAGGAATTCCTGGCGGCGCTGGGCGCGGTTGGCCTCTTCTTTCGCCTTCTCCCTGTCTGCTACATCCTGGATCACACCCATGAGGCGTATGGGCTCGCCGTCTTCATAAACGGCGCCGCCCCGCATCAGCACGCGCCCGATGCGGCCATCGGCGCGCATCACGCGGTGCTCGATCTGGAAATCCGTTTTCGTCCGCAGGGCATAGGAGATCGCCTGGTTGATGCGGTCCACATCGCCTGGGTGAAACATCTGCTGGAAATCGTCGTAGGTGAGAGCGGCGTCCAGGGGGAGCCCGAGATTGGCCTTGAAGTTCGGCGTGCCGGTCATGGCGCCGGAGGCGATGTCGCGCTCCCAGGCGCCGAGCTTGCCGATGTCGAGCGCCATGCGCAGCTTGCCGGTGCTCAGGCGCAGCGCCTGATCCACCTCGCCCAACTGCCGCTCCAATTCGGCAACGCGCTGCTTGTTATCACCTTTACGCGCCTTGTCCTCTTTCTGAGAGGGAGCGACATCGTTCGCAATCGGTGCGCTATCGCGTTTGGTCATCCAGACTTACTCTCAACGGCGTCAGCCCTGAAACCCATTGATGCTCTTGATGGCAAAGGCATAGGCCAAGGCCACTTCCTCCAATCGATCGAAACGTCCCGCCGCGCCCCCATGGCCCGCATCCATGTTGAGCCGCAGCAGAACCGGGCCGCCGCATTCCATGGTCGCCCGAAGCCGGGCCACCCACTTCGCCGGCTCCCAGTAGGTCACCCTCGGGTCCGTGAGACCTGCGAGCGCCAGAATCGCCGGATAGGCTTGCGGCTTAATGTTATCATAGGGCGAGTAAGATAAAATGGTACGGAAGGCAGCTTCGTCAGCTGCCGGATTACCCCATTCAGGCCATTCCGGCGGAGTGAGGGGCAACTCCGCATCGAGCATCGTGTTGAGCACGTCCACGAACGGGACCTCGGCGATGATGCCTGCGAACAGGTCCGGCGCCATGTTGGCGACCGCTCCCATGAGCATGCCGCCGGCGCTGCCGCCATGGGCCACGATGCGTCCGCGCGAGGTGTACCCCGCCTGGATCAACGCCTCGCCGGAGGCGATGAAATCCTTGAAGGTATTGGTCTTCTTCTCGCGCTTTCCATCGAGATACCAGCGCCAGCCTTTCTCCGTGCCGCCGCGGATATGGGCGACGGCATAGACGAAGCCCCTGTCGACCAGGGATAGGATGCCGGTGGAGAACCGCGCCGGCATGGACATGCCGTAGGAGCCGTAACCATAGAGCAGGCACGGTGCGTGCCCGTCGAGGGCGACTTCCTTCCGGTGCAGGATCGAGACCGGCACCTGCTCCCCGTCGGGCGCAGTGGCGAAGAGGCGGCGGGTGACGTAATCGGCGGGATTGTGGCCGCTCGGCACCTCCTGCCGCTTGCGGAGAATCCGTTCGCCGGTTCGCAGGTTGTAATCCGTGACCTCGTTCGGCGTGGTCATCGACGAATAGTGATAGCGGATCACGTCCGTGTCGAATTCGTAGCCGGGGGTGAAGCCCAGCGAATAGGCCTCCTCATCGAACGCGACGGCCGATTCCCGGCCGGTCGCGATCTCGCGCATGACCACGCGCGGATTGGCGTTCTCACGCTCCAGCCGCACCATGTAGCGGGCTAGGGCCACGACAGACAAAATCATGATTCCCGGCCTGTAGGGCACCAGATCCGTCCACTGGGCACGGCCGGGATTGGCCACCGGCGCGGTCATGATCTTGAAGTCCTCTGCGCCGTCCGCGTTGGTGAGGATGATCAGGCTCTCGCCGTGATGCTCCACATCGTATTGCAGTTGAGGCGTGCGGGCTTCCACGAGGCGTGGCGAGGCAGAGGAATCGTTTCTGTCGAGCAGCCAGACCTCGGAAGTCTCGTGGTCGCTCGCCTCGATCAGCACGAAAGCATCGGATTGGGTCACGCCGAGCTTCACGAAGAAGCCGGAGTCCTTCTCTTCGTAAATCACCTCGTCCTCGGCAGCCGGGGTGCCGATCCGATGGCGGCGCACCCGGACGGGGCGATGGTTCTCGTCGAGCTCCACATAATAGAAGGCGGCGCTGTCGTTGAGCCAGACGACTCCGCCGGACGTCTGCGGCACCTCGTCGGAAAGCTCCTGACCGGTCTGAAGGTCCCTGACCTTGATCGTGAAGTATTCGGAGCCTTTGATGTCCGCTCCCCAGGCGAGAAGCCGGTGGTCGGGGGAGTGATCGGCCCCGCCGAGATCGAAGAAGGCATGGCCCTCGGCCTCTTTGTCCCCATCCAGCATGATCGTCTCAGACCCGCCCTCGCGGGGCTGGCGGCAGACGAGAGGATGCTGGCCGCCATCACGGTAGCGGGTGAAATAGGCATATGGCCCGTCCGGCTGCGGAACGGAGGAATCGTCCTCCTTGATCCGCCCGCGCATCTCACTGACGAGTCGGGCCTGGAAATCTTCGGTGCCGGCGAAGGCGGAGGCCGTGTAGGCATTCTCCTGCTCCAGGCAGGCACGGATGGCCGGATCAAGGGCGGCTGGGTTTTTAAGCACTTCTTTCCAGTTTTCCGCCTTGAGCCAGGCATAATCGTCCCGAATCTCCGCACCGTGAAGCTGGAAGGTGTGGGGCCGCGCAGGGGTGACCGGCGCAACAGGGAGAGGGCTGAAAGACAGGCGCTCGAGCTTCATGGAACCATCCAAGGGGCAGGGCGGAGTATGCATAGATAACACGGATTTCCCATGGCAGGTTCGGGCCGCAAAAAGCCTTATTGGGCTCACCGCTTTCGTAAAATTGTCTTTTTAGCTACTTCTTCTGACGGAAATGATGCGAATTCAATGCTGCGCGGTAACGTCACGGATTCGCGCTTCACATTGGTTAAACCTGGGTTTATTGCATACGGAAAGTTGATGTGAAGTTCTCTAAAGTTTTCCTTGGGAACATCTTGTCTTCACGTCAAATTTGACATACGTGAACCGTCAAGCGCGATTTCTGTGCATGTACAGTGCGGTTCAAGAATGGGGCAAGCATTGCTTCAGCGATGACTGCTCAAAAGGCGCACTGAAAAGCTTTTGAGCTGCTCTTGCGGACCGGAAAGGAAGAAAATCAAAATGAGCGACAATATCGCTGCATCAAACTACATTGAGCTGGCTGCCGACATCGTGTCGGCCTATGTCAGCAACAATTCTGTTCCGTCAAGCGATCTGCCGACCCTGATCAGCGAAGTCCATACCGCTCTTCTGCGCGTCGGCGGCGGCACCGTCGAAGTTCCGGTCGAGGCTCCCAAGCCCGCCGTTCCCGTGAAGAAGTCGGTGACGCCGGATTACATCATCTGCCTCGAAGACGGAAAGAAGTTCAAGTCGCTGAAGCGCCACCTGCGCACGCAGTACAACATGACCCCCGAGCAGTACCGCGAGAAGTGGGCACTGCCGGTCGATTACCCGATGGTTGCCCCGAACTACGCCAAGGCCCGCTCCGAGCTGGCCAAGGAAATGGGCCTCGGCCAGCAGCGCCGCAAGCGCCGCTCCTCGCGCGGCTAAGCCGGGTTTCATTACTACAGAAATCAGCCGCCCTTCGGGGCGGCTTTTTCGTTTTGGGTTGGGCTTCGGGGTGCTGCGTATGTTTTTCCTTCGCCTAGAGGAGAAGGGAAGGGGCGCCTGACTGGATGAGAGCTTTGGAAGTAAAGCAGGGACTAACTTCTCCCATGTGGGAGAGGTCGACGTGCATCAGCGCGGCAGGTGAGGAAATGCCATATCCGGAGATGGCGGGCTCTTACCCTGCCCCTCTCCCACCCGGCAGAGTGGATGCGTTGTAGCAGCCGTAGTGCCGACTGAATGCAGCGCAGTGTTCTGACCTAACGGACACTACGGTCGTCTCGACGAGAGAGCGCCTATCAGACTCATTCCAGGACGCTCCAGAGCGCGCCTCGGCAACATGGCGTTTGTGAGCCAGATGCTTCGTGAACCCGAGTTATCCTCACTCTTATCAACAGTTTTGAATCTCGTTGACAGCTAGGAATAAGCGCCCAGTATCGGAGGAGAGGGGCTAAGACCTTTCTTTAATTATTTGCAGGAACAAAACATGAACAAAAATGAGAACAAGGAGGCCGGCCCGAAGGCTGTTGCAGCAAGGGTTTCGGCTTCCGGCGCCAAGGCGGCGCGCCGAAAACGGCAGGCGCATGGGCGCGTGACGAACTCCGCCGGATCGCCCGTTTCCGACTCGCTAGGCAGCGAGGCAAGGCGACTGCTCGACATTCTGGCGCAGTCCGAGACCCGCGTGCTAGTCGACCCCACGGATGAAGGCAGCGTGATTGTCCACAGGAAGCGCGCCGGCATCTCGGTGGGGGCAGGGCGCTTCGCGCGCGCCGTTGCCGAAACGCTGGTCCGGCAGGATCTCGCAGTTTGGGACAAGGAGGCTGGGCAGGGCGTGCTGAGTTTGAGTGCGGTGGGCCGATCTTATCTGCGTCGCGCCGGTTCGCCCGATGCAGAGACCGCCTTCTTCCAGCAGCACCGCGATGTTACGAGCGCTTCAGTTCATACCGATATGGGAACAAAACGTGTACGAATGGATGCCGATGAGAGCCCGCTCGATTGGCTGCGCCGACGGAAGGATCGCAATGGTGAGCCGATGATCGACGAGGCCGCCTATCAGGCCGGAGAGCGGTTGAGGACGGATATCATGCTGGCAGGCCTTCTGCCGGGAGTGACAGCCCGGTGGGACGCCATGCCCTCGAATGGCGGCCCCGCATCTCCTTCCGATGCCACGGACCGCATGGTCGCCGCGCGCCAGCGCATCCGCCATGCCTTCGATGCGGTCGGCTCCGATTTCGCCGATCTGCTCATGGATCTCTGCGGCTTCCTGAAAGGCCTGGAGCTGATCGAGCGGGAGCGGCAATGGCCGCAGCGTTCGGCCAAGATCGTCGTGCGTCTCGCCCTGGCGCGCCTCGCGGAGCATTACGGCATCGAAGCCGCAGCCAGCGGCCCGGCGGCCTCACGCGGTATCAGGACATGGCGGGCCGTGGTGATCGAGGGTGGACGGGCTTAGGAGAGACGCTCTGTTAGAGCGCTAGCCTAATCCAGTAACCGAAGTGGAATCTACAAGCATCCCTCTCCCGAGCGGGAGAGGGGCAGGGGTGAGGACCTGCCCTGTCCGGAAAGTGCATTCCCTCACCCGACGCGCAGCCTCACGAAACTGCGGCAGCCGCCTGTGCGTCCCGGCGGATGCGTTCCACCATCGAACGCACGCCGTTGGAGCGCTGGGGCGTCAGGTGTTCCGAAAGGCCGAGTTCCTTGAACAGGCCGAGCGCATCGGTGGCGACGGCCTCGGATGGGGTCTTGCCGTTATAAAGGGAGATCAGAAGCGCTACGAGACCGCGCACGATATGGGCATCGCTGTCGCCGCGCAGATGCATCACGGTTTTGCCCCCGGCGGAATCGTCGAGGCGGGTTTCGAGCCAGACCTGGCTGGCGCAGCCCTGCACCTTGTTGATGTCGCTATGCGCCTCGTCGGGCAAGGGCTCCATGAGCCGCCCGAGCTCGATCACATAGCGATAGCGCTCCTCCCAGTCGTCGAGAAGCTCGAAATTGGAAACGATCTCGTCAATGGCCGGCAGCATGGCAATCCCACTCTATCTGCCGGTCATATAGGAGGTGTCGCGACGTTTGGCGACATGCAGGGATTCGCATGGCGCATCTAATCGATCCCAAAAGCGCATAACCGCTGTTGGGTCCGATTCTTTAGCCCCGCGGCTTGTGCGCGCCTGCCTGCCTGTCCTCCGGCTGCAGGGTGTCCGTGGCCTTCGGTGCGGCGGGCGTGAAGCCCGAGGTGGTGAGGATCTTCTCGACCACGGCCTGCTTGGCGTTATCGGGCAGGGCCTGCCACATGGTCTCCAGATGTCCGGACGTTCCTTCCGCCGGGTGCGCGGCCGGAGCAGCCTGCTCCGTCGCTTTCGGGGCAAAGAAGGCCTGGAGCGGGTCTGGTCCTTCGCTCTTCTGCCGGACCGGCGAGTAATAGAAGATTGCGCCGACGATGAGGATGAAGCGGAGAATCGAGAACATTGGGCATAGGCCTGAAAACGGACGAAAGGTGATGCATCATAACGTCCAGATGGGGCGCCGCGTAGGCGAGTGGACAGGAACCTTCGAACAGGCTGAATCAAGCGTTAATGGTCCGCGCAAATGGCCCTCGGCTGTTAAGAACCTTGAATTGCCTAGGAAAACGGTCATGCAGCATTCAGATGTGCGGCTTAATCTGGGCCTGGACATGGGAATTCCGATCAGGCCTCTCATACGAGGTGTGCCGTGTTTTAGGGTTCGTTTAAGAGGGCTCTGCCAGGGTTTGAGGAATAAGAGAGGCCTCAGGGCTTGTCGCGCGATAAGCGCGCCCAATCATGAGATTGCCTTTTTGATGACAGGATGATGCTGGTGCGTGACGCTTTTGCTGCCGAGTCTGACGATGATTTCGATCTGCCCGCCGTCGTGCGGCGGAAGGCGCCGCCACGGACGCAGAAGCGAGCAGCCCGTCAGCCGAAGAAGGTAGGCGTCGCGGAGCGCGTGATCGGCCAGGCACTCAGCAATCCCGGCAAGGTTCTGGCGGCCCTGTTCCTCACTGGATGCTCCGGCGCCATCGCCTGGAACGCCCTGGCTCTGCAAAACGTGCGCCATCCGGCGCCTCTCTTCAATCATGCCGATCCGGCGCAATCCCCCGTTGCCGCAACGCCCGAGATGCTGCCGCCCGCCCGTCCGGGCATGGAGACGGCCGATGCGCAGACCATGTTGTCTCCAGAGCCGATGCACCAGGCAGCCGCTTCCCTGGAGACAACGCCCGCGCAGCCGGTCTCCGCTCCGCGTCCTCCGGCGCGTTCGGCCATGACGGACCTGATCCGCAACGGCGGCGTGCCACCTGCCGCCGCGCCGCAGCCCGCCACGCGTCCGCAGCAGAACGCGGCTGTCGCCGCGCCTGCACCGGCACGTGCTGCTACTGCACGTGATCCAATCGCGGACATGATCCGCCTCGGCGGGCCCGTGCCGACGCCGCCCGCCAATGTGGGACGCCAGGATCCCGGCGACATCGTCCTTGCCGGACAGCGTGCGCTCGCGCGTCTCGGCTACAGTGTGAAGGTCGATGGCATGATGGGGCCGGGGACGCGCCAAGCCATCGAGCGCTTCGAGCAGGACCGCAAACTTCCCGTCACGGGCGAGTTCAGCGGACGGACGATGCGCGAACTCTCCGCACAGTCCGGCATTGCGGTTCAGTAGTGGCGCGCCTTCGCTCCGATTTCTGGGTTTCCGCTTATTTGCGCCGTTGCGGGGTCGAAGGCGTCGAGTCCGCTTTGCGCAAGCGCGGATCGGCTGAGGCCGGTTCGATCTTCGTGAAGGTCGATCGTCTTGACGGCACGGCGAGCCTTTACGGCCCCGCGCCGCAATCCTTTGTCGAAGACAGCTCGGACCGCCTCTTCGCCCCGATCCTGCAGGACGTGACGCCCCTCGATGTGGAGGAGCGCATGGCGAAGGAGTTGCGCTTCGATTCCGACCTCTGGCTCGTCGAGGTTGACGACCGCAAGGGCCGTCACTTCCTCGATCTGGCGCCCGGCGTCTAAAGCACGCTTTTTCCCGACAAGGCACGCACCCCGAGGATCGCCTCGATCAGTGCGAGCGCAACCGGCCCCGATGCGTCACGCATTTCATGCACCATTGTGCGGATTGCGGAGAGCGGATGGGAGAGGGCCGGATGCAGCGTGAGGAAGATGGCGATTGCTTCTCTCCGCGGCACATCGAGTGCCTTGAGAGCGAGCGGGAGAAGCCGGTGGCGTCCGAGCTTCAGAACGCGCCATTGCGTCTGTTCCGGAAAACCGAACGACGCCGTAAGCAGCGCCTCGATCCGCGCGGCATCGCCGCATCTGGCTGCATCGAGCAAGGCATCGGCATCATGGCGTGCCGTCGTGAAAGTGATGGTTGCTTTCCTGCCCGCGACGGCATCGGCAACACGTTCCCGAATGTGCGCGCGGCGCGCATCGTTTGCCGTCAGGTAGAGCTGCGCCTCGTGCAGCAGCGACAGGTCCTCGCGCGCCAGCAGGATTTCCGCAAGCGCCGGGCGGTCGGTGGCGCGAGAGACGAGCGTGGCGAAGGCGGGCAGAGCCGGATTGAAGGCGGGATTGGCCGCGAGAGCGTCTTCGCTCGCAGCTTCGCGCAGCACGAGAATCCGCTCGGCCATCGTCGTGTCGAGACCGGGGCGCAAGGCGAGCTGCAAGCGCCCGCCCATCGAGGCGAGGAGTTTCTCGTCCGCGGCGTTGAACTTGCTTGCCGCATGCCGCTGCAAAACGACGCGGGCATCGGCCGACATGCGGGAGAGAGTGTCACGGACCGATTGCGGTGTGTCCTCGCAGGAGCCGAGAATGCGCGCGATATCGAGGAGGGTCGCGTGATCCGCCTTAGGCAGGAGACCGAGGGCAAGGGCTTCGAAGGTTTCGATGCTGTCGCGATCACGCGCGGGCGCGGCCACGAACATTTCCGCATTCAGCTTCAGGAGTGCGACGCAGGCTTCAGTCTCATCGAGATCCGGCTGTCCGAGTTCGGACCACAGATCAGGGTTTGCAGAGGATACCATACTCAACTCTTTCCATCGCTGCCCCGCGCCACCTTAGGATTGGTGTGTTAGCGCACCTTTAATGACCGCCGGCCTGGGGCAACGCGGAACAGAAGCGCAGCCGTGGCTGTTGATTTCATGTCAGGCAGGCTGAATTTCGGGGAAGCATCTGCCGCCGGAAACGGTCTGTTAACCATAAGCCATTTGTTGTGATCGAGTTGTTGGGGAATGAAGTGACGACTTAAAGGAGGATCTCATGCAGGACGTGTGGACCAGATCACCAGGCGTGGTGATCGCGTTTCCCGGGGTCTCGGAGCGGCCGCAGCGCCAGCAACCAGGCACGGGAGAGCCGCGAGGCGAGATCCTTCTCTTCACCGGCGTCCGCTACGAGCGGCCCGCTCCCAATCCCGGCCCCTCGCGACCCTTCGTGACCAACCGCCCCGGCCGTCGCCGCTCCTGAGCGATTAAGATTTCTTCCGCCGAGAACGCGCCGTTCGCGTCAGCTCTCGCTTTGCGTCAAATCCCGCACCATCAGGACTGCGTCCGGCCCGTAACTCTGGAGCTTGGACTCCAGGCCGGGGATGACGGTGACGCGAAAACCCAGCTTCTCCCAGAAGGGCTGGGAGCCATTCACCGCTACCAGTGACAAATTCGAAAATCCGTTTTTTCCGGCATGGCGGCCCAGCCAATCTCCGATTTCCATCGCATGGCCCTTGCCCCGCGCCTCCGGCAGCAGGGCCACATCATGCACGTAATAGGTCGTGGCATCGGGCGGCACTTGCTCCAAGCGTGAGTTCAGTGCCGGCGGCTTGCCATAGTGCCAGGGATGGGTCAGCGCATAGCCGATGAGATTGCCATCGACTTCGAGCACGGCGCAGCCTTGCGGATAGAGCTTAAATCGCTCGGCGAAGACACGCGGCTCTTCCGGATGCTCGACATGGATCGTATCGGCAAGGATCTGCACTTCTGCCAGATCCCCGCTTGTCATGGGGCGCCAGGGCATGGAGTGCCTACTCGTCCTGCTCGGTGATGCAGGAGACAGCTTTCGCTGCGTCTTCGGCCTGTTGGCGCTGGCTGGCGCTGGGCGCCGTCACGCGCACGATCACGAAGCCCCGCTGCTCAGGGGCGACGATGCGCACATCCCGGGAGGGATCGTTCTCGTCTTCCGCCGCGCGCGCTTCATCGAGCTGGCGGGCGGTCATGGCGACGATCTCCAGTTCACCGCGCACGGCAGCACGGTCGGTGACCGCGAAGAACACGCCGCCGGACTCCTCATGAAATGAGAACGAGAGAAGGTTCGGGCCTGTCTGGCTCGTTACACGCATGGGGCCGTTACGCAGATCGAACGCGCAGGCAGCGACCGCAACGGCGGGATCGGGCAGGGGCATCCAGGTATCCCCGCCGCCCGGCGCACTGATGATTTGGGCCTGGTCGGCGGTGAGCGTCGGGAGAATTTTCGTGAAAGCATCCTGATCGGCGAGGTGAGGGCTCGCGAGGATCGAGGCGATATGAACGCCTGCGGCCAGAACGAGGCCGGCCAGGGTCGCGATGATCACGCGGCTCAAATTGGTCATGATCCGCATCCCACGCGCTGGATGGTGGGGAATTCGGCTTCCTCGAGGCTGCCGAGCGCGCCTTGCGGATCGTAGAGGCGCATGACGATGTTGAAAGAGCCGGATGAGGGAAGCTGGAGCCAGTTGCCGTCCTGCAGGCTGCGCGAGAGCACGATGCTGAATCCGTCCTGCCCGTCGCGGATGATCTCCGCCGAGGTGAAGCCGCTGCGTCCGAGTGGGGTTACCGGCAGGCGCCCGTCCCGATCATAGAGCGTCACGGTCCAGAGCCGCGCGCCGGGGGCGACGGTGCCGATGCGATAGGTGCAGGCGGAATCGAGATCGCGGCCTTCGCTGTCCGTCATGGCAGTGAATCCGAGACCTTCGCCGGTGGCGAGCGGCACCTCGCCGCGCCGGGCCAGAATGGCCCGCATATACGGGTCGGCATCTGGCGAGCCCATGGTCGGCCATGCTTTCCAGGGGCCGAGACGGATGCTGCCGAAGGGCGGATCGTTTTTGAGAACCCAATAGGCCGAGCCGAGCCCCAGCCCTAGAGCGAGCATAAGCGAATAGACGATAAGGAGGGCGGTGGGGATTCTGGCGGTCACGGGCTTATACGCAAGCGAAGGGGCGCGCATGGAAGCTGCCTCGGAGGCATTCGTCAATATGGCCGGGCTGCTCATCCCTAAGGCATTGCGACTTGGCGGGGGCGATCCTGGCGAGCACGATCCGCGCCGGAAGTATCGACCGATCCGGTCGTGCCGGGCTGCGCCGTGCTGCTTGAGGCCGAAAGCGGGCGCTCTGCCGCCTTGAAGAGCGAGCCGATATTGCCCAGCACCTCATAGGATTTGCGGGAAAGGGTGCCCGCCAGGAAGGCCTGGTTCGGCCCCTGCGCCTGATCGGCCGCCAGCTTGCCCGCAGATGCGACCCGAGCATAGGCATTGGAATCGACGCCGGGGATCGGGCGGATTTCCAGGTTCTGGTGGGCGGCGGCCATGATGTCGTGCCAGGTCTGCGCGGGCAATGTACCGCCGGTCATGTTGTTCATGGGCTTGGAATCGTCGTTGCCGAACCAGACGCCCGCCACGAGATTGCCCGTATAGCCCACGAACCACGCGTCCTTATAACCGTTGGTGGTGCCGGTCTTGCCCGCAACAGGGATGCCCTCGAGCGCGGCACGCTTGCCCGTGCCTTCCGTGGTCACCTTGTTGAGCATGAAGTTCATGTCGTTGACGACGCGGGTCTCCAGCACCTGCTTGGGCGGCGTGTCGCGGTCGTGACGATAGATGATGTCGCCGGCGGAATTGCGCACCTCCCAGGCGGCGTAGGGGTCGGCCCGCTTGCCACCATTGGCGAAGACCGCATAGGAGGCTGCCATATCGATCACCGTCACCTCGGCGGCGCCGATGGGCAGCGAGCTCGAATCCGTGAGTGGGTGGGTGAGGCCCATGCGCTTGGCGGTATCGACGATGATCGCGCGTCCGGCCTTGGCGTTGCCCTTGCCGATTTCGAGCGACATGATCACGGGAATCGAGTTGATGGAACGCGCCAGGGCCGAGACGAGCGGCATGGAGCCCGAGAAGGAGCGGCCATAGTTCTGTGGGCACCAATTGCCGAGACAGACGGGCCGGTCCACCACGATCGAGCTGGGCTTCAGCTTAGGGTTGGTGGTCAAGGCGGCCGCATAGACGAAGGGCTTGAACGAGGAGCCCGGTTGACGCAGGCCGCCTGTGGCACGGTTGAACTGGCTCTGTCCGTAATCCCGGCCGCCGACGATGGTGCGCACGGCCCCGTCCACATCCATGACGACGAGCGCGCCCTGACCCGCCCGGTACTGGCGGCCATGCTGGCGCAGAATATCTTCCAGGGCCTGCTCGGAATGGCGCTGGAGAGCGGTGTCGAGAGGCGTCTTGACGGTGAGAACGCGCTCGGTGCCGAACTTCTTGTCGGCGGCAAGGCGCTTCACCTGATCGTAGGCCCAGTCGAGGTAGAAATCGGGCGTGGTCTCGCGGGTCCGATTGACCGGGGTCGCAGGATTACGGCGGGCCGTCTGGATCTGGCCCTCGGTAGCAAAGCCGGAATCGACCATGTTGACCAGAACCTGGTTGGCACGGGCACGGGCGGCCGGTAGGTTCACGTGAGGGGCGTATTTGGTAGGCGCCTTGAACAGACCGGCCAGCATGGCGGATTCGGCCAGGGTCAGGTCCTTGGCGGGCTTGCCGAAATAGTAATCGGCCGCGGCCACGACGCCGTGGGTGCCGCCGCCCATATAAGCGCGGTCGAGATAAAGCTTGAGGATCTCGTCCTTGGTCAGATGATATTCGAGCCAGATAGCGAGGAACGCTTCCTTGATCTTGCGTTCCAGCGAGCGCTCGTTCGTGAGGAACAGGTTCTTGGCCAATTGCTGGGTGATCGAGGAGCCGCCCTGCATGACGCCTCCGCCCTGGGCATTGACCACGAGGGCGCGGAAGGTGCCGATGGGATCGATGCCCCAATGTTCGTAGAAGCGACGGTCTTCCGTGGCCAACGCGGCCTTGATCATGTGATCAGGGAAGTCCTCAAGCTTGTAGGAATCGTCCAGGTGAAGCCCGCGGCGTCCGACTTCCTGGCCGTAGCGGTCGAGGAAGGTGACGGCGAGGTCCTGGGTCTTCAGCCAATCGTCTTCCGTTTCGCGGAAGGCGGGCAGGGCGAGCGCCAACATGACCACGGCACCGGCCGTGCCGAGAGTCGTCGCTTCGCTGGTGAGGTCGAGAATGACCCTGATCGGCCCGCGAAACCGCAGGCATTTCATCTTTTCCGAGTAGGATTCGTAGGCCGAGCCAAGACCGCGCTTGCTCTGAAACAGGAACGAATTGAGCCATGCGTCCAGCCAGAGCGCGGCACGCTTGATCCGTGTCGGGAAAGAAATCGGTGAATGCTGGCTCACGGTAGTCCCTTAAGGGCAGGTCAGTTGGCCTGATACGCCTTGTTTATGGTCGTTGATTTCCCTAACGGCAACAATACAACGCGGCCACGGTTATTATCAACAACTCACGAACAGGTTGCTTGGTTCATATAGGCCTGTGGGTAAGCTCGAAAAGGTTCACAGGATGTGCGACATAGCACCCTTAAACAGCCTCAAACGGAGCTCAGAGAGCCCGCATGTCCCATTCTTCAATGATTTTTCGTTCCGAACCCGAGGAGCTGCCTTTCTGGCGTGCCAAAACCCTTGAGGCCATGAGCCTCCAGGAATGGGAAAGCCTGTGCGACGGCTGCGGGCGCTGCTGCCTCGTCAAGCTCGAGGACGAGGACACCAGCGAGGTCCTCTACACGGATGTGGGCTGTACGCTTCTTGACGGCGAGACCTGCCGCTGCCGCGATTACCCCAACCGCCAAGCCAAGGTGCCCGATTGCGTACGCCTGACGCCGGATGCGGTGCAGAGCATCTCCTGGCTGCCCGAAACCTGCGGCTATCGGCTCATTGCCGAGGGCAGGGACCTCTATTGGTGGCACCATCTGGTTTCCGGCGATCCCGACACCGTGCATGCGGCGGGCATCTCCGTCCGCGACCGCGTGGCAGGGCCCGAGGAGGAGTTCACCATCGCCGAGCTGCTTGAACGCCTCGTGGACTGGCCGATGAGGGATGTGGAGGCCTGATTTCAACCGTCACGGCTTGGCTTTTTCCTGTGCCGCTTCCTCAGCCTCTTTCTCGCCCGGTACCGAGGTGTCCTCGCCCAGCGTCTCGCGGACATACAGCTTCTTCACCAGCACATAGGTCACGACGGCAAGCGGGAATCCGAAGACGAGGCCGAGCGCACCGAACAGGATGCTCGCGACCAGGATAGCGAAGAGGGCCAGGGCGGGCGGGACGCTGACCATACTGCGCGCTACCAGCGGGAAGATCACGTTGCCCTCAAGCTGTTGAATGATGATCATCGCGACGATGGTCCAGAGCGCCGTTTCCCCGCTGATGCTGAAGGCGAACAGCACGGCAGGCAAGGCGCCGAGAATCGGCCCGAGGAAGGGAATGAAATCGGCCAGGCCCGCGATCAGCCCAAGCGCGTAAGGCGAGGGCAGGCCGATAAACCAGAAGGCCAGGGTCGACAACACGGCGACGCAGCTCATGGCGATGAGCTGCGAGACAAGCCAGAGCTTGAGGGCCTGTCCAGAGGCGTCGAGCGAGCTTTCCACGCGCTCATGGTGGTGCATGGGGAACAGCTTGACGAGACCCTGCTTGTAGAGCCGAGGCGAAGCCGCGATGTAGATGCCGGCGATCACGACCAGGAAGAAGTCGGCCAAGCCGCTCACGATGGCGCCGCCGATGCCGGCGATGCGGGACGCCAAGCCGCCGCTTGGCAGCTTATCGAGCATTTCGTTGATGTCGTCGGAGACCGTACCGAAGCCCAAGTTTTTCGTGAAGTTGTCGATCACGGAAGGCAGGCGCTCGACCACGGTTGAGAACTGGGAGCGCATCTGCGTTCCGAAGAGGGCAATCAATCCGACGGCGAGAACGAAAATGATGAGCGTCGCAACCGTCAGGCTCCACCGTTCCGGCACCCGGACGTAGCGGGTGAGCAGCTCGGCAAGGGCATGGAGGATGAGTGCCACGAGAATGGCGCCGAAGGCCAGCAGGAGAACGTCCGCGAGCTTCCAGAGCAGCAGCACGAACACGATGAGTCCGAGGACGATCAGTGTCTTGCGAACGAATTCCGCATCTCCCATGAACCCCCGGAAAGAAGCGCGGCCATCATCGATCATCCCATACCCCTCTCATCAGCGGGATAATAGAAACGGCGAAGCTAGGTTCCTTAAAGGTGGCGCGCGAGCTGGTTGAACGTGGCTGTTGACTTGTCCCGCCAGTGTTGCAGGCGCGTGCAAAAGAACAAGGAACGTAAAATGCCGACGGAAGTTGTCGTGACAGAGGAGGGTAGTGTAATGACCTCGAATGTCATCTGTTTTCTTTTAGGTACGGTGTTTCCGTTGGCTGCTGTCGGCTGGATAATTGCTCAATAATGTCAAGTATTCGCGTATTGAGCACTTACTCGCGTATAGTCGTATGGCAGATTCATGCGTTGAACCCATAAAAAACCCGCCGACATAAGTGGCGGGTTTTTTATGGGCTGAAGCATGAAAGCTAGCGGGATGCGATGGCTGCTCTCTTCGCCAGTTCATCACGCAAGTGAGCCGGGAGCTCGATGCCGCTCAGGCGCCACGTGGCGTTGCGAAGCCGCATAGTGACGCGAAACTGCTTATCTTTGGAGACGTCCGCGGGTAGCGGGATCGTCATGACGCGGAAGCCTTCACCCTCGGATCTGATGAAGGTCTGCCAAGCCTGTTTGAGCGACCTGAGATCCGCCCCCAGATCCATGCGAAGGGGAGGCACGGTTTCGCCGGAGCCGACAGTGGCCTGATGCGGCCAGCCATCCTCCAGAAGATCCATGAGCGCCTGCGGTGTGACGAGTTCCTCGATCACCGGATTGAGGACGGCCGCACCGGCCTGCGTCGCGAAATCGTGCTCGACCTCACCAAAATCCTCGTGCTTCAGGTATTCGCGAAGGATCTGCCGCGAGAGGGAGGTGCGGAGGGCGTTGAAGTTCACCCGTTCCGTAATGCGACCAAGATCCCTGGCCTCGACAGCATTGCCGAGGTCGTAAAGAGCGACGAAGGGCGAGACCATGAAGATGGCCCATACCAAAAACAGCAAAAAAGAAATCCTGAGCGTCCAGCGCATGGAAACGACAATCCTTCGATAGGCAGCCTCCGCTCGAGTTCGAGCGATTTTCTGTTTCGAGTGGGGTTGCCGGGGAGCGCTTTATTTGAGGATTGTCGTCTCACGAAAAAAGGGCGACCTTTTGGCCGCCCTTTTCCAGATCATGATGAACCGATCAGCCGCGAGCGCGGGCGCGGATCATGAATGTATCGAAGGCGTATTCGGCCACTTGGAACCACAGGTACTCTTCGTTCCGGAATGCACGGATCGAGTCGATGACCTTCTTGAAGTCGGCGTTCTTGGCCGAGACTTCGTCATAGACTTCGTTGCTCGCCTTGTAGGCTGCTTCCAAGATCTCCTGGGAGAACGGACGCAGCTGCGTGCCGGAGCCGAGCAGGCGGCGAAGAGCGGCCGGGTTGCGGGCGTCGTACTTGGCCAGCATGTCGTTGTTGGCGTAGCCGGCGGCTGCGGTCAGGATGGCCTGATACGATTTCGGGAGTTCTTTCCACTTCGCATTATTGATGAAAAGATGGATGGACGGGCCCCCTTCCCAGAAGCCGGGATAATAGTAATACGGCGCGACTTTCGAGAAGCCGAGCTTCTCGTCGTCGTAGGGACCGACCCACTCGGCGGCGTCGATGGTGCCGCGCTCGAGCGACGGATAAATGTCGCCGCCAGGAATCTGCTGCGGCACTGCGCCGAGCTTGGAGAGGACCATGCCGGCGATGCCGGCGATGCGCATCTTCAGGCCCTTCAGGTCTTCGACGGTCTTGATTTCCTTACGGAACCAGCCGCCCATCTGCACGCCCGTGTTACCGGCGGGCATGCCGTAGAGGTTATGCTTGGCATAGAACTCGTTCAGCATGTCATTGCCGCCGCCGTGATAGAGCCAGGCATTCATCTGGCGGGCGTTGAGGCCGAAGGGGGCAGCGGTGCCCAGCGCGAAGGTCGGGTCCTTGCCGAAATAATAGTAGGAGCAGGTGTGGCCCATCTCGATAGTGCCGTTGCCGACCGCATCGGCCACCTGCGGCGTGCCGACGATTTCGCCGGCGGCGAAGGGCTGGATGGTGAACTTGCCGTCCGTGGCCTCGGACACGTATTTCGCGATCACCTCGGCAGCGCCATAGATGGTATCGAGCGATTTCGGGAAGCCGGATTGCAGGCGCCACTTCAGTTCAGGCATCGACTGGGCAATGGCGGGCGCGGCGACGGCCGTGGAAGCGGCACCGACTGTTGCAGCCTGTAAAAACTGACGACGTTTCATAAAATTGTTTCCTCTCTGGGTCGTGACTTTGTCACTTGGGCTTATTGACACTAAAACCGGCCCTGCTCGCAAGGCGCTTCGCGACATTATCGACCAAAGATCTATGGAGCTTGGGAGATTTTCTTAAAGGTGCTCAGGGAAGAGGCACATCAATCGTGCATACGACACCCGAGGGTTCGTAGACGATCTGCACCACCCCGCTCAGCTCCCGGGCGAGGCCGTCCTGAATCAGCCGCGAGCCGAACCCCTTTCGCGTGGGCGCTGCGACCGGCGGCCCGCCCCGCTCCTCCCAGCGGAGGATAAGCCGCTGGCCGGTGGAGCAGGTCATCGTTTTCCAGGAAATGAGAACCTGTCCGGCAGGCACGCTCAATGCCCCATACTTCAGGGCATTCGTACTGAGCTCGTGCAAAGCCATGGACAGGCTGAGGGCCATGGGCGGCGCAATACGAAGTTCCGGACCATCGGTCTCGATCCTCTTGGCCTCCTCGGGATCCCCACGATAGGGGGCGCAGGCTTGAGCGATCAGATCGGTGAGGTTCGCGCTCTCCCAGTTCTCGCGGGTGAGCACGTCGTGGCCGCGCGCCAAGGCGAAGAGGCGCGCCTCGAACGCGCTGCGAGCCGCCGTCAGCTCCTCCTTGTGCCGGAAGCTGGGGCGATGGAAGCTCTGGGCGGCCAGGGACTGCACGGTGGCGAGAGTGTTCTTCACCCGGTGGTTCAACTCGTTGATCAGCAGGCGCAGATGCTCTTCCGCGCGTTTGTGATCGGTGATGTCGAGCTGGAGGCCATCCCAAACATAATAGCCGTTGGGCATCTGGCGGGGCGTGATCGTCACCCGGTGCCAGCGGACTTCGCCGGTTTTGGCATGCACGATCTCGAATTCGAAGGTGAACGCCTTGCGCTCCCGGTAGCAGGCATATTCCTCCGCGAGCATTCGTTCGCGATACTGCGGCAGGACGAGATTGTAGAGGAGGGCGGGGCTGGCCTGCACATCCTCAGCCGGAACTCCGGTTAGTTGCTCGCAGGTCTTGGAGAGATAGATCAGCTTGCGGTCCTGATACTCGCAGGTATCGCTCAGTTGGTAGACCATGCAGCCTGGCACATTGTCGGCAAGTGAGCTGAGCCGTGCTTCGCTCTCGCGCAGCTCTTCCTCCGCGCGGCGGCGCTCCGTCCAGTCGCGGAAGCTGATGCCGAGGCCTTCGTTATAAGGGAAGACGTGTAGCTCCAGAAAGCGCCCGGCGACACCGACGGCCTCCGCCTCGAAGGAAGCGGAGCGCCCTGAAGCGAAGACTTCCTCGTACTGGCGGCGCAGGCCCGTTCCTTCCGAGCCCGGGAATATCTCCCAGATATTGCGGCCAAGCATCTCTTCCCGGGGAAGGCCGAAATAAGTCTCCGCTGCCTTGTTGATGTAGGTGAAGCACCAATCCTGACTGAGTGAATAGAATGCGTCGCCGATGCCTTCGAGGAGCGTCGAGAGCCGGGTCTCGACCTTCGCTTCCACGGATTGTGTCAGGGCCTGCTGCAAAGCCTCCTCAATCGGCGCGGGTCCACTTCCGGACTTGGCCGGAACGACCAGATCGGGTGCGATCGCGAGCGCTGAGCGGGACATCATCATGGATGGCAATATAATCATGTTGCAAAACTAGTGCAATTGCGGGCTTTCCCTAATGGGCGCTAAGTTTTTTGGGAAGCGGAGAAGGTCTAACGGAGGCGTATTGCAGGATGGCTCTTGCCTCCAGGCCTTATCCTTTCGGCTCGCTGTAAACTTCAGCAGCGCAGACGAGCATGAACATGGCGATGACGCCGGCCAATTCTGCAATGTTCGTAGCAATGGACGGATTGTCGCTCACGTAGAAAAGCGCGCCCGTGGCGAGCGCGATAATGGTAGCCCAAGTGATCATGGGCCGTCTCCCGGCATGTGTTTGTGCGGATCTATAACGCCAAGGTAGCGGGAAAGTTCCTAAGGTCTCCTGAAAATCAGTAGAAAAATATTCACATTGCGATCTCTTTGGACGTGAGGGCGTTACCCCGACGCTGTGAGGGGGAGAGCGCCCATGCCGCGCGTCGCCAGCCGGATTGTGGAGAGGCTTCCATGCCCGCCCGAGGCATTGCTGGAAGAGGCGCGCAAATCGCCGAAGGATCCCGCATCCCATGCCGCCTTTTTCGATCGTATCGCGGCCTTCGGCATGGTCGAGATGGAAAGCAGCCCGGAGCAGCGGTCTTCGACCGGAGCATTGCGTCTCGCGTCCTTCAATGCGGAGCGGCTGACGGTTCCGGATGCGGTCTCGTCTCTGCTGATGCGAGAGGGAATCGATGTCGCGCTTCTCTGCGAGGCCGATAGCGGTATGGCCCGTTCGGGTAACATCCATACAATACGTGCGCTGAGCGCAGCGCTCGGCATGGGCTATGCCTTCGGGGCCGAGTTCGTGGAGCTCGACTTGGGCGATGCGGGGGAGATGCGGCGGCACCAGGGGCGGCGGAATGCCTGTAGCCTTCACGGCAATGCCATCGTCAGCCGATTCCGGATCGAGGAGGCGCATCTCATCCGGCTTGAAACCGGTGGTTTATGGTTTGGAGGAATCGACGGCGCGCAGCATCGAGTCGGCGGACGAATCGCACTCGCTGCGCGGATCGCCGCGCCGCATCCCCTGTGGGTGGTCAGCACCCATTTGGAAAGCAAGACGGATTCCCTGGATCGGCAAAGGCAGGTGAGAACGCTTCTGCAGGTTCTGAAAGAGCTTGCCGGAGATGCGGCCTGCATCATCGGAGGAGATTTCAACACGAAGGACCTGCCGAGAGGGGAAGGGGACCGGCAGCGGGCGACCGATATGCCGGAGGTCAGCGAGCCGCTCTTCAACGATCTGCGGGAGGCCGGCTTCGGGTGGCAGGGTTCGAACACGGCTCAAGCCACCCAGCGGAATGGGCCGTGGAAGACGCATGAGCAGCCCTTTGGAAAGCTCGACTGGATTTTCGTGCGTGGGGTCAAGGTCACGAACCCTACGACTGTTTCGGCCGTCGATGAGAACGGCAAGGCTCTCTCCGACCATGACATGCCAAAAGTGGATGTATCGCTTTGAGGAGTGGCGCATGCGCGCCTCATTAAAGATCAAATGGCAACGTTCCTGAATAACCTACATGAATGGGTAGGTATAGAGGAGCGGATGTTTCAATGTTAAGCTGTATTTGAAAGAGAATATTGCATAGCAATAACTCGGAAATACTATTGCGAGGTGACGGAAGTTGCTCGTTTATTGCTAAAATGTTCCGATTATGATCGCCAATATGCGCTATCTTATTCGTGTGAATTTCCATTATTGGGAACCTATGGAGAACTCTGAAAAGGCCTGAGTGGGGCAGCTCCATGAGGATCGGCGCGCAAGGAATTTCGGGCGCCAGTAACATTGTTCGAAATCGCGCTTGACAGCGCAACGCTGATAGAGTACAAAACAAGAACGCTGACGAAGTGTGAATGAAGCCCCGCCCGGCATTCATTCGAACAATACCTCCACCGCTCAAGTGCCGCTTGAGCGGTTTTTTTATTGAGGTGCCCATGTTTCCCAGGATCGAAATCCCTGACGAGAAGCGGGAGCAGGCCTATCTCTATTACACCGGCCATCCCAAGCTCGGCTTGAAGGATATCGAAGCCTATCTCGGCGTCGGCGCGAGCACCTTTGTTCGCTTGAGACAGCGCTGGGGTTGGCTGCCACGCCATGCCGCGCTCGCTCAGAACGAGTTGAGCAAGGCCTCGAACGATTCAGTCGAGGCCCTTGCCGGAAGCGCGGCAGCCGCGACGTCCCTACGGGAAGCGGCGCGGTCTCTGGCCCGGGCCACACGAACACAGATCAACGCTCTCATGGACAAGCAACGCAGCGAAGGCATGGAGGATCACGACAAGATAGCCCGGACGCTGGCCTCTTATGCCAAGACGTTGTCGACCGCGCGTGCACTCCTGGAGCAGGAAGGTGCAAGGCTCGATGAAACCGAGCAGCAAGATGAAAACCCCCGCAGCCTCCACGAGCTCCGCGACGAGCTTGCTCGCCATCTTGAGCGGGTTATCGCGGAAGAGGAAGCTCGAGGAAGCGACGGCCTCCTTATCTAAGAAGGAACTGGAACAGCTTATTCGCTATTGGCCCATCCAATGCCGCGTCGAGCAGCGGATGCCGGGTCTCAGCCGCCGCCATGACCCCTGGTCCCTCTGGCTCGTGCTCGGCGGGCGAGGGGCGGGCAAGACCCGCACGGGCTCCGAATGGGTGCGTGGCATCGCTTTGGGCGAACCCGGTTTCGCGAACGAGCCGCATCGGCGCATCGCATTGATCGGCGAAACCTTCTCCGATGCGCGCAACGTGATGGTGGAGGGCCCCGCCGGAATCCTGGCGGTGCATGAGCGCGGCGAACGCCCCACCTGGTCGCCGTCCCTGCGCAAGCTCGAATGGCGAAACGGCGCGGTGGCGCATGTGTTCTCGGCGGAAGATCCCGACTCCCTGCGCGGTCCTCAATTCGAGGCCGCCTGGGCGGACGAACTCGCGAAATGGAAGCACGTGAATGAAACCTGGGACATGCTGCAATTCGGACTGCGCCTCGGACGCCATCCGCGCCAGATGGTAACGACGACGCCACGTCCGATCCCGCTGCTCAAGCGCTTCCTCGCGGACCCGTCGGTCGCGGTTTCGCGCGCAAAGACATCCGACAACGCCGCCAATCTGGCGCCAGCCTTTCTGGAGACGGTCGTCGGACGCTATGCCGGCACGCGTCTGGGACGGCAGGAGCTCGATGGCGACATCATCGAGGATCGTCCCGATGCGCTCTGGACGCGCGACATGATAGAAGCTTGCCGAACGGATTTGGCGCCGCCTCTGATGCGCATCGTCGTCGCCGTCGATCCGCCCGCCAGTTCATCGAAGCGGGCCGATGCCTGCGGCATCGTTGCTGCTGGTATCGACGACGGCGGCACGGCCTATGTGCTGGAGGATGCGACGGCGTCAGGCTTGAAGCCGCCGGAATGGGCGGCGAAGGCCGTCGCGCTATATCGCCGCCTGCAGGCGGATGCACTGATCGTGGAGACGAACCAGGGCGGCGAGATGGCGACCGGCGTGATCCGCGAGGTCGATCCGTCCGTGCCGGTCGCGAGCGTGCGCGCCACGCGCGGAAAATATCTGCGCGCCGAGCCGGTTTCGGTTCTCTATGCGCAGGGCCGCGTGCGCCATGTGAGCGCGCTGCCCGACCTCGAAGACGAGCTCTGCGACTTCGGCCCCGGCGGTCTTACCTCCGGGCGTTCGCCCGACCGCATGGATGCGCTCGTCTGGGCGCTTACCGAACTGATGCTGCGGGACCGAAAAGAGCCGCGCGTGCGGATGCTATAGCCTTCCGGCACGGCGGTTTTCGTTTCACAACGGCGTCTATACGATCTAGACTTCGCGCGTCGTACCCAGTGCAGCGCTGGCCTGATGCCAGTCACTCCTTCATCAAGGAGGCCCACCATGTATGCACGACTGACGACGTTCCGCGTGAAGCCTGACAAGTTTGAAGACATGCGTCGGTGGCGCGAGGCCAACGAAGCCAGGATCTATGCCCAACCCAACCTTCGGGAGTGGATTGGGATGATGGACGACAAGGGTGAGTTTTTCGTCGTCGCTCTCTTCGACGATGAAAAGAAGGCCAAGGATGCCATGCCCCATGTCCGCACCTTGTGGAGCGACATAGCACCCATGATCGAGGGTGAGCCGACACTCAGATTTCTCGAGGTCGTCGGCGCCAAGAATGCCGCCCTGAGCGGTGTCGTTGCAGCCTGATAAGGCCGGGACGGGAAACATTGGTCGCGCCAGCCGAACTGGGGAACCAGCTCGACTGGCGCGTGAATGTCGCCGGATGGCCCGCAACATCTCAAGATTACGCCGCGCTCGATGAAGGTCCAATGACGATCGATCGCGGATTGCACGCTTCTTCGGCATGCCACGAGGAAATCCTCGGCATGTGACCAGGAAGCGTGCGCTTTTCTCCGGCTGCTTTTCTGTGGCCTTTAATCACTCGCCATCGCTTAGAGCATCGTGCGCAAAAGTGGCCCCGATTTTGCGCACGATGTTCTGATCCGATGCTGTAGGCAGGAGCCTTTCATGCTGACCAAGTTGACCCGTTGGTTTCAGGCGCCGCCTGAAGCCAAGGCTTCGCGCGCGCATTCGGCGGTCGCGTTCTATTTCGACGGACGCGCCGTTTGGACGCCGCGCGACTACGGCGCTCTGGCCCGCGAGGGATTTCAGAAGAACGCCATCGTGCATCGCGCCGTGCGGCTGGTTGCGGAAGCCGCCGCCTCCCTGCCTCTGACCTTGAGGCAGGAGGGGCGGGATCTCTCCGCGCATCCGCTGCTGTCGCTGCTGAGCCGCCCCAACCCACGAGAAGGCGGGCAGCGTTTTCTCGAGAGCGTCTATGGACATCTGATGGTGTCCGGCAACGCCTATGTGGAGGCCGTCGGCATCGATGGCGCGCCCGCCGAACTGCACGCCCTGCGGCCCGACCGCATGCGCGTGGTGCCAGGTGCCGACGGATGGCCGGCCGCGTATGAATATGCGGTTGGTAGTGAGGTGGTGCGTTTCGCGATGGGGCAGGGCGAAATGATGCCACCGATCCTGCATCTCACCCTGTTTCATCCGGCGGATGATCATTACGGCCTGTCGCCCATGGAAGCGGCCGCGACCGCGCTCGACATCCACAACGCGGCGGGCGCCTGGAACAAGGCGCTGCTCGACAACGCGGCGCGTCCTTCCGGCGCTCTCGTCGTCGGCGGCACGGCGCTCACCGATGCGCAGTTCAGCCGGCTGAAGGAGGAGTTGGAGACCAACTACCAGGGAGCGACCAATGCGGGCCGCCCGCTGCTCCTCGAAGGCGGCCTCGACTGGAAGCCGCTCTCGCTGTCGCCGAAGGAAATGGATTTCGTGGAGGCCAAAGCCGCCGCCGCGCGCGAGATCGCGCTCGCTTTCGGCGTGCCGCCGCTGCTGCTGGGACTTCCCGGCGACAGCACTCACGCCAATTACGCGGAAGCCAACCGTGCCTTCTATCGCCAGACCATCATCCCGCTGGTGAAGCGCACGACGGAAGCCCTCGCGCAATGGCTCGCCCCCGGCTTCGGCGATGCACTGCAGCTGGAGCCCGACCTCGACTCCATCGAAGCGCTGGCCGATGAGCGCGAAAGCTTGTGGCGACGCGTGTCGGCAGCGCCGTTCCTGAGCGATAACGAAAAGCGCGAGGCGGTGGGGTATGGACTCAAAAGTCGTTAAAGTGAGAGCGCCATCGAAGGCATGATAACCTATGCGTAAGTTCTTTTACTTGGTCAACTCATTGATTAACGCTGACCTCGTAAGCTAGCCGCTTAATTTCTGCTGTAATCAATGTTAGAGCAGTGTCGGCTAAACCTAAAAGCGACAAGGCTTGGTCAAGAGTCAGTTGAGCTTCTGGATGGATAATTGGATTTCTGAAAAGCTGTCTGATCTGATCGATTACATAAATTATTTTGGGATCAGGCGACCCATACTTCTGCATCAGAGTTAGATAGGAATTCCAGTTCCGCGCTGTCTTCTTAGGTTCTTTGCCGGCTACGACGAGCTTATAGTAACGGCGTAAAACACCTTCGATAGCCCTGAACAAGTGGAAAGCAGCGGCTGTAGGTGCTTCGAGGGCTAAACAGCGCGTTGCCTGTTGCAGATCATATCGCTCTTCATCGATAAGAGCGTTCCTAACGTCTTCTGAGAAATGTCGAGTTCCATCCATAACGAACATGCGCACGCTATAGGCGCGCTTTGGCAAAAGATAGAAGACAGGCAAGACGGTTAGTTCTTGTTGTAGGATTGTACTCAAGCGAGTCGCAGTTTCATAAATCCTTTCTTTAGCATCTAAGATTGCTTTCAAACGAGCGTCGGCATCAAGTTCAAGTATACGGTGTATTTCTTGAAAAAGATGAATGATAATCGGTCTGCTAGTGTCAAGTTGAATTGGGAGCTGCTGTCGTTCTTCTACGAGCCACCAGAGATGAAATCTTGCATGCGTTAATATTTCGACGGCAGAGGACGGATCGTCTAACTTTTCAGCTTTTAGCGCGTCTAACGCGACTCCAAGTCTTGTGAACCAACCTAAGTCAATCTGCTGCATAAGTATCTCTGAACGTTAAATTCATGGGTACTTAGCATGCGCATGTAGCAAAGCTCTGCAAGTAGCATTGTCTATTTTTGGAACAAACAATGAACATTGCCGATAAGATCGCCGAGGCTGTGATCAGCCGGGGCGATCTGGCTCACCTCGCCCTGTTCGTCTGGGCGAGTGGGGCATCCGCATTGCTCGCCATGACTCTTCGCGACCTTTTCGCGGCCAACCGCCGCTTCGATGAATTCGTGCGCGAGCTGTCCCTCTTCAACCGCCGTCACACGGGAGATCCCTTATGACCAGAACCACGCTCCGTCCCGTTCGAAAGCCGAAGGCTGCGCGCAATGGACAGAGTCGCGCCGCGTTGGTGTTCCGCGACTTCGTCCGCCAGCTCGAGAAGCTCGACGGCAAGCCCGCGAAAAGCATTCGCGGAGCCGAGCGATGAAGCACGTTCCCGTTACGCAGGAAATGAAGTTTCTCGCCGAGCCTTTGAACGCCGTCGATGTGGACGGCGTGTTCGAGGGCTATGCAAGCCTGTTCGGCGTCACTGACCTCGGCAAGGATGTGGTCATGCCGGGCGCTTTCGCGGAGACGCTGAGAAAGCGCGATGTGGGCGCCGTGCGGCTGCTCTGGCAGCACGATCCCGGCACTCCCATCGGGCGCTGGCTCTCCATCGAGGAGGACCGGCGCGGACTTCGCGTGCGCGGCAAGCTCAATCTTGCGGTGGAACGGGCACGGGATATCCACGCGCTGATGCGTGAAGGCGCGGTCGATGGCCTCTCCATCGGCTTCCGGGTCGAACGGGCTCGGGCCGAGCGGCCCACGGGCCTCCGGAGGCTGGAAAAGCTCGATCTATGGGAGATCTCGGTCGTCACCTTTCCCATGCTGCCGGGCGCTCGCGTCGAGACCGTGAAGCAGGTGCCGCAGAGCCTGGCATCCTCCATTCGCGCCACCGCTACTCGATTATTTTCCTGAACTATGGCGAGCGAAGAGCGTTACATGCAAGCCCGCCGGGAAGCGGACGCCGCGGGCAAGTCCCGTGATGCCGTCCGCTATCTCGGGAGGTTTTCCATGAAGAAGATCGCTTTCGTCGCCCTTCTCGGCCTCGCGGCCGCGGCCTGCACCACGACCGAGGAACGTGTCGGCGGTGCGGCTGTGGGCGCAGGCGTCGGCGCTGTTGCAGGACCGCCCGGCGCGATTGTCGGCGGCGCCGTCGGGGCCGTCACCGGACCCTCCGTCGCCCGGACTACGAGGCGTGCCGTTCGATAAAAGGCACCCCTCGCTCTCAACCGAAGCCCGTCGCGAGACGGGCTTTTTCTTTGACCTGAACCGATTGATGAACATGATTCCTGTTGTTGAAACCAAATCGATTTCCGACGACGTCTCTTCCGCCTTTGACGATTTCGCCCGCGCCTTCGAGGCGTTCAAGGACACCAACGACACGCGCCTGTCCGAGATCGAGACGCGCCTGTCGAGCGATGTGGTGACGGAAGAAAAGCTCACCCGCATCGACACCGCCCTCGACGATGCCAAGCGCCGCCTCGACCGCTTGGCCCTCGACCGCTCGCGTCCGCCGCTGGGCCGGAGCGATGGCCAGCGCGACCCTGCGCAAAATGAGCACAAGACGGCGTTCAACGCCTATATGCGCTCCGGCGAGGCCACGGGCCTGAAGCGGCTCGAAGAGAAAGCGCTCTCGGCGGGCTCCGGCCCGGACGGCGGTTATCTCGTGCCCGAGATCGTCGAGACGGAGGTGCTGCGCCGCCTCTCCGCAATTTCGCCGATCCGCGCCATCTCGTCGGTGCGCGTCATCTCCGGCGGCCAGTACAAGCGCGCCTTCTCGACCTCGGGTCCGGCTACCGGCTGGGTCGGCGAGACGGCGGCCCGTCCGCAGACGGCGGGCTCGACGCTCTCCGAGATGAGCTTCCCCGCCATGGAGCTCTATGCGATGCCGGCCGCTACGCAGACGCTTCTCGATGATGCGGTGGTCGATATCGACCGCTGGATCGCGGAGGAGGTCGAGGCCGCCTTCGCCGAGCAGGAAAGCGCCGCCTTCGTCAATGGCGACGGCGTCAACAAGCCCAAGGGCTTCCTCGCTTCCGACGTGGTGAAGGACGATACCTGGAGCTGGGGCAAGCTCGGCGCGGTCCATACGGGCGGCGCGGCCTTCCCGTCGTCCAACCCGTCCGACGTGCTGGTGGAACTCGCCTACTTCCTGAAGGCGGGTTATCGCCAGAACGCGTCCTTCGTGATGAACCGCAAGACGCAGAGCGCGATCCGCAAGTTCAAGGACACGAACGGCCAGTATCTCTGGTCGCCGCCCGCAAGCCTCGGCCAGTCGGCGACCCTCATGGGCTTCCCCGTCGTGGAGGCCGAGGACATGCCGGACATCGCCGCCGGCTCCTGCGCCGTCGCCTTCGGCGATTTCAAGCGCGGTTATCTCGTGGTGGATCGGGCCGGCATGCGCGTGCTGCGCGATCCCTATTCCGCGAAGCCCTATGTGCTGTTCTACACCACCAAACGCGTGGGCGGCGGTGTGCAGGACTACGCGGCGATCAAGCTGCTGAAGTTCGCGGCGTAACGGGACCAGTGTCATCCCCTCCGCTGCGCTCCGGCCGGGAATGACGCCTTTTCAAGTCATGGCCGGGCTTGTCCCGGCCATCCCGATCCGAAGAGCGAAGTATTTCAGACAATCGGGATCACCGGCACAAGGCCGGTGATGACTTGAGAGAGGGTGTCAAAGTCATCGGTCACGATGAGAGACAGCAAAGTGCAAACGGCGTCTATCGCGCCGTCCACTCGCCCTGCATGGTGTTGAGACTGTTCACGGCCTGCCTGATCCAGCGGAGATGCTCGACGATGGGCGTCACGGCTGTCAGGCCTCCGCAGGCGCTCGGCTGGCTGGAGCGCATCGCGCCGCTCGACCAGCTGACGATTCCGTAGAGGAGATAGGTGTCGCGCGTCGCGGCGAGGATCGGCCCGCCGGAATCGCCCCGGCAGGCGCCGGCACCGCTGGTTTCCGCCAGCCGCTCGCGGTCCACCACGATCAGCACGCGGTTGGCGACCTCGATGGGACCGAGCGATACCAGATTGGCCTGGCGCAGGGTGCGCGCGGTTCCTTTGCGCCGCTCAGTCAGAACGCCATAGCCGGCGATGGTGACTTCGTCCCCAACCCCGATCCTACCGGCAAGGGTAGGATTGAGCGGCAGGAAGTCGGCACCGAGAGGCGTCTCCAGCCTCAGGATCGCCAGATCGACACCCGGCTGAGTGCGAGGCGTAGTGCCTGCCACGAAGCTGGGATGCACCGCCATCGCGGCGACCTTGAGACGCTGCGGCTTGAAGGTCCGGTTCACCACACTCACCCGGTACGAGGCCTTCTCGATGACGCAGTGAGCGGCGGTGAGAACGAGATCTTGGGCGATCAGGGCGCCTGAGCACAGCTCACCGACCGAGTTCTCGATGGACACGACGGAACGCCGAAGTCCGTCCGGATCCCGCGATGTGGCGCCGAGCAGGACGGCCTGGGCGGAACCTGCCCATAAGCTGAAGGCGGCGAGGGCGAGGAATGGCAGTGCGCGCATCTGGGATATCGGGGAGGGAGGAATCGTTACGTAAGGGAATATCTCGAATCATAGGATAGTTCCGCTTACGCTTCATTTTCCAGCGTTAGTTTTCCGTCCATGACGCCTTGCGGTTCCAGCCTTTGAGCGTGCGGTCGATCCATTCCCGTTGTGCTCCAACGAGAATGCCCTGTGTCACGCCTCCGCAGCCTCGTCCCTGGGCAGGCGAGGACCAGCTTGTGATGGCTGCAACCGCATTGCCCACGGCCATGGGACCGCCGGAATCGCCCTGGCAGGCACCCATGCTGCCCAATCCCTTCGACCAGAGCAGGATCTTGCTCGGGCCATAGGGCTCGGTGACGGTCAGGGGCGCGGTGCGGAAGGTGCCCGTGGTCTTGGCATCGTCCTCTCGCGAGAGGCCATAGCCGCCGACGATGATTGTGGAATCCTTGCCGGGCTTCCCGGTGGCCAGCGTCGTGCTCTCGAAGCGCCGGGGCAGGTTTTCCGGAATGCGCATGAGGGCAAGGTCGATGGAGCGCTGGCGTGTCTCGATGGCCTTCGCGTTGTAGCCCGGATGCACCGCCTTCGCGGCTGGCACGATCAAGACAGGTTCGCCGCTCTCGTCGCGGAAATGAACCCGGTGCTCGTCCGCGCCGGTCACGCAATGGGCCGCGGTCAACACCACGTCGCGGGCCAGCACCACGGCGGTGCAGACGCCGCCATTCGAACTCAACACCATCACGCTCTGACGGGCGAGGGGGCCCTGGTCCTCCGTGCCGCCGACGATGGCCTGCGCCGCATTCGCCCAGAGCGACGTGGCGAGGAGGAGCGTGATCACACGATTCATCATGGAAGGATTCCTGTTGCGATGATTCCGATATTCATCGAAGGCCCCGCCGTCGAGCCCATATCGCTCTCTGAAATGAAAGAATATCTCCGTCTCGACGACGATGCACAGGATGAGCTGGTGGCGGGCCTCATCAAGGCCGCCCGGCTGATGGTCGAGGCCGCGTCCCGACGCATCCTCATCGAGCAGCGCTGGCGCGTGGTGCTCGACCGCTGGCCCAAGGGCGGCAGGGTCATGCTGCCGATCTCGCCCGTCATGGCGGTGGACGCCATCGCGGTCCTCGATGCTTCGGAGGCTGAGACCGAGCTTTCGGAGGCTTCTTACGAGTTCGATGGGGCGGGCGATCCGCCCTCCATCGTTGTCACCGATGCACCGGCACCCGGAAAGGCCAGGAATGGCATCTCCATCGCGCTGCGGGCCGGTCACGGTTCTGCGCCCGATGCGGTTCCGGCGACGTTGAAGCTCGCGATCAAGATTCTTGTCGCCCATTGGTTCGAGAACCGGGGTGATGTGGTGGGTGAGCAGATCATGCCGCCCGAGGCGATGGCGCTGGTCGCGCCGTTTCAGCGCGCCCGCCTTTGACTTACACCCACTGCTGTCATCCCCGCGAAGGCGGGGATCCATAACCGCCAACGCGACCGAAGAAAATGCGACGCTCGCCGCTTCATTCTGCATTGTTGGCGGTTATGGGTTTCCACGCCTGCGGCGCGGCCCTTCGGGTCGGGCTCCGCTACGCGGCCCCGGAATGACAGTGGATGCTCTCTTTTCAAGAAGATCCACTCCATGAAATCGAAATCCCCGTCCATCGGCGCGCGTGCGCGCCGGTTCGTTCTCGAATTGCCGCTCGAAAGTCCCGATGGGTTCGGCGGCGTCATCCGCTCCTATGCGTCAGGCCCGCAGCTCTGGGGCGCGATGGAGATGCTCTCCGGCACCGAGCGCGTGCGTGCGGACCGGCCCGAGCAGAGCCTCACCCACAGGATCACCCTGCGCTATCGCGACGGCGTGACCGGCGCCATGCGCCTGACCTCGGGCCTGCGCCGGTTCGCCATCCGCGCGGCATCGGACCCGGATGGATCGCGGCGCGATCTCGTCTGCCTCGTCGAGGAGATCAAGGCATGACGAGCCCGATCCTCGCGCTTCGCCGCGCCATCATCGACGAGGCGTCGGGCGATGCGGAGCTGATAACTCTCATGGGTGGCACGCTTCGCCTCTACGACGAGCCGCCACGCAACATCGAGCCGGTTTATGCCCTGTTCGGCGATGTAACGGCGGAAGATTGGTCGACCGATACCGATCGCGGCCACGAGCAGGATTTGAGCCTCGTTGTCTGGTGCGCGCGCGGGAGCGTGCGTGCGGGTCTCTCCGTCGCGGAGCGATTTACCGCCTTGCTCGACGACGCGCCGCTCAGCCTCGATGGGCACCGCCTCGTGAACCTGCGCATGACGGAGATCGCCTCCACACGCGACAAGGACACGCAACTCACCTCCGTCACCGTTCGCTTTCGCGCGGTGACGGAGGTGGTGTGAGCGCCGCAGCCAACATTTTAAACATCATCAAAGGAATTGCTTCATGCCTGCTCAAAAGGGCAAGGATCTGCTCGTCAAGATCAGTGACGGCGGAACCGGATTTGTGACGGTGGCGGGCCTGCGCACGCGCCAGATCGCTTTCAATACCGAGACTGTCGATGTCACCAACGCGGAATCCGCCGGGCGCTGGCGTGAGCTTTTGGCCGGTGTCGGCGTGCGCCGCGCGGGCATCACCGGTTCCGGCGTGTTCAAGGACGAAGCCTCGGATGCGCGCATCCGCCAGGTCTTCTTCGACGGCGATATTCAAACCTATCAGATCATCATTCCCGATTTCGGCCGCATCGAAGGCCCGTTCCAGATCACGAGCCTGGAATATCGCGGCGACCATGCGGGCGAGGTGACATTCGAGATGTCGTTCGAATCCGCAGGCCCCATGACCTTCGTGGCGCTGTGACGGAGGGAGCCATGGCGAACAGACGACGCGGCGAGGTTCCGCTACAATTGGGCGATAAGCGCTACACCTTATGCCTCACGCTCGGCGCTCTCGCCGAGCTCGAGGATGCTTTCGGCGTGGACGATCTCATGGCGCTTGCCGAACGCTTCGGTACCGGCCGCCTGTCGAGCCGCGACATCTTAAGGCTTCTCGCGGTCGCCCTGCGCGGCGGCGGTCACGATGTGAGCGATGCGGAGGTGGCGAGCTTCGCCCTGCCGGACGGGATTGAGCCGGTGGCAACGGCCATCGCCGATGTTCTCATGATCACCTTCGGCGCCGAGGCATCTGCCCCAAACCCTCCGCAGCCGCAGGGCGCTTGAGCGAGCAGCACGCCCTTCCACGGAACGAGATATTTCCCTGGGACGACGTGATGATGCTGGGTTTGAGTGTTCTGCGGTGGAGCCCCGATCAGCTCTGGCGCGCAACCCCGCGCGAGCTGATCGCTGCCTGGGAAGGGCTGACCGGCGGGCGAGGAATGGAGCCGGTGGTCAGCAGCGATCTGCGGCGGATGATGGAGGCTTTTCCGGATGACAAGGGGTTATAATTTGCGCCCCTAATGCAATTGTCGGAGAGCTATCTCCGACAATCATCATTCGTCTGCATGTTTCGGGCCAGATGGGTTCTGCACTTCAATTTTACGGCATTTTTCAGGGATAGAGCGACTGTTGAAACACTGCGCCATTCCGCTTGGCGCATTCGATCTCTAAGTCTTCTTTTCGTTCGTCTCTCGCGCGTGATGGAGGTTGCCCTGCAACAGCGTTAGTTGCCTCCTCCTTGCAGAGAGTGTCGATCCGATCCCATTGCTCATTAGGCATCGTGACCCTACCAGCGAATGTTGCGCCCTTTAGCTCTGCGCACATCTTGAAAATACGTCGCGCTGTATAGGAAATAGCCGTCATTGGATCGGCAGAAGCTGTTGCCTTCTCTGCCTCGTACCAGCACTCATCCCTAATGCGGCTCCATTCTGCATCGCTCATCCCAGGGGTCTTGTAGATGCTTCTTGTCGGAGGTGGAGTCATGCACGCGCTAAGTCCAATGACTGGGATAAGCAGCGTAATGGCGACGATTGGGCGAAGGGTCATTGTATGATCCGTTAGGATTTAGCGTTTGACGGCATTTGGTCAGCGGTCCCCACAAACAGGGTCCCTTTCGCCTCCATGCAGAGGATGAAAATCTTTCTCCAGCGTTCGCCTGCAGTTACGCTGTTCGAAGCTAGCATAGCGGCTTTCTCGGCCTCCAAATTGCACTCTGCCTCCGCTCGGGAAAATTCCTTTTTCGATAAGTCTTCCGAATTGAAGACCAAATCTGGTGCTGGCTTCGTGTTGCAGGCTGTCAATCCAAGTAATGGTAACAAAAATATATAAAGGACTGCCTTTATGGCTGGCGATGACCAAAAACCTGGCACTAATAATCCCAAATCAGATTGGGAAAAGGATAGAGAACGCCAGCTCAATACCCTCATCGGGCTCTCCGATAAATTCGGTGACTCTTTGTCCAATGCTTTCGCGAAGAACATCGCCGAGGGCAAGAAGCTTGATGATGTTTTCAAGAAGATGCGCGAGTCTCTTGTGGAAACAGGGTTACGTCTGGCCCTGGCGCCGCTTCAGATGGCCTTGAGCCAAAGCATCAAGAGCATGACCGTAGGTGCAGTGGGCAGCTCTCTGCCGATGGATGGTGGAGGGCTGCTCGGCGGGCTCTTCAAGGGGCTCGGCTCGATCGTCGGCTCCCTCTTCGGCGGAGGAGGTGGCGGCGCTGCCGCCACGCCTTTCGCCAAGGGTGGCGTGTTCTCGCGCGGCATGGTGATGCCGTTCGCGCAAGGCGGCGTGGTCGGTGCGCCGACTTACTTTCCGCTTGGGCGCGGCCTCGGCGTCATGGGCGAGAGGGGCGCGGAGGCCGTGATGCCGCTGGCTCGCGGGCCGGATGGCAAGCTCGGCGTTCGCTCGGGAGGTGGCGGGCAAACTGCGGCGATCACTGTCAATATCTCGACGCCGGATGCGGAGAGCTTCCGCCGGTCCGAGGCGCAGGTTTCCGCCGCGCTGGCGCGGGCCGTCGCGCGGGGCCAGCGCGGCATGTAGACTTTTATGCGTCCTCGCCGTCGAGCATCGCCATGATCTCGTCCTTGATCTGCAGGCGGCGGCGCTTGAGTTCTTCTTCGGCCTCATCCGATTGAGGCTCCACCCGCGTCTCGATGCGGTGAATGGTGCGGTTCAGCTCGTTGTACTCGTCGTAGAGCCGCGCGAAACGGTTATTGCTCGTCTTCAATTGATGGATGCGGTCGACCTTATCCGGGAAATCCTGGGAAAGGTCGTTGGGAGCATTGCTCATCGCCTGCCGTCTCCTTGTCTGACGTTTTGTCAGGACGACAACGCCACCCCCACTTTTTTCGTTTCAAGAATGAGAGATGGATCATGGCATCCGATTTCCATGAGGTCCGCTTTCCCCTCGACGTCAGCCTCGGCAGTCGGGGTGGGCCGGTGCGGCGGACCGATATCGTCACGCTCGCCTCAGGCCGCGAGCATCGCAACAGCCGCTGGGCGCAATCCCGCCGCCGCTACGATGCGGGCCTGGGTGTCAGAACCATCGATGCCCTGCATGCGGTCATCGTGTTCTTCGAGGAGCGGCGCGGCAAGCTCTACGGCTTCCGCTTCCGCGACAGGACCGACTGGCGATCAGGCCAACCCTCGAAGGAGCCGACGCCCATGGACCAGCGGATCGGAACGGGAGACGGCGCGCGGCGGGAGTTCCAGCTGGTGAAAACCTACGGCTCGTCCTTCGCACCTTATCTGCGCACCATCGCCAAGCCTGTCGGCGGGTCTGTCAGGGTGGCGGTCAATGGCATCGAACAGGCGGTGGGCTCAGCGTTCAATTGCGACCCCGCGACAGGCCTAGTGACGTTCTCGGTGCCGCCGAACGGTGGAGCAGTAATCACGGCGGGCTACGCCTTCGACGTCCCGGTCCGCTTCGACACGGACGAACTCGACATCGATCTCTCCGCCTTCGAAGCCGGCGCGATCCCGCAGATCCCGCTGATCGAAATCGTTCCCTGAAAACTTACAGTGTCATCCGGGCTGGGAAGGATGCTTTTTCACGTCATCACCGGCCTTGTGCCGGTGATCCCGATTGCAACGCAGCCGCACTATTACGATGTCATGGCCGGGACAAGCCCGGCCATGACATCGAGAGGTTAGCTTTCGCCCCCGAACCGGCACCGCAACTTGAGATCATCATGCGCAGCATACCCTTGAACTTCGCCGCCCATATGGCGGAGGGGACGACGACCTTGTGTCATTGCTGGAAGCTGATCCGGCAGGACGGGCACACCTTCGGCTTCACCGATCACGACCGCGACCTTGCCTTCGGCGGCACAATCTTCACCGCCCGCTCCGGGCTCGAGGCGGCGGAAGCGACAGCCGAACTCGGCTTCGCGGTCGGCGGCGGGGAGGTGGCAGGCGCGCTCATGTCGGCTGGGCTGACGGAGGACGACATTTCCTCGGGCCGCTACGACGATGCCAGTGTGGAAACATGGCTCGTGAACTGGAGCAATGTGGAGGAGCGGCTGTTGCTCGACATCGGCTCCATCGGCGAGATCCGCCGTGCGGATGGCAGCTTCGTTGCGGAGCTGCGTGGCGTCATGCACCGCCTCGACGAGGAGCGGGGGCGGCTGTTTCGCGCCACGTGCTCCGCCGATCTGGGCGATGCCAAATGCGGGGTGAATCTGTCGTCCACGGCCTATGCCGATACCGGCACCGTTACGCGCACCGATGGCGCTCTCGGCATCGTGGCTTCTGATATCGGCTTCGCGGATAATTGGTGCACAGGAGGCAAGCTTACGTGGCTCACCGGCGACAATGCGGGTCTCTCTGTCGAGATCAAGGTACATCGCGCCATCAACGGCGTGGACGAGTTCGACCTGTGGCAGCGGGCCCCGCAAGCGATCAAGGTCGGTGATACGTTTCGCGTCACCGCAGGTTGCGACAAGACCCACGGCATGTGCCGCAGGAAGTTCAACAATATCGTGAACTTCCGAGGCTTTCCGCACATGCCCGGCAACGATTTCATCATCCGCATGCCGCAGCAGGGCGAGCCCGGCCTCGATGGCGGGAGCTTCTTCAAGTGAGGCGGGCTGCGATTATCGAAGAGGCGCGCTCCTGGATCGGAACACCCTATCAGCATCAGGCCTCTCTCAAGGGCGTCGGCTGCGATTGCCTGGGGCTGCTGCGTGGGGTCTGGAAAAGCGTGATGGGTTCGGAGCCCGAATTGCCGCCGCCTTATTCGCCCGATTGGGCAGAGGCCGGTGCCGATACGCTCCTTGCCGCTGCGCGAAAGTATCTCGTCGAGGTCGATCTCGAATCCTTCGAGCCGGGCGACGTGCTGCTGTTTCGCTGGCGTGACACCATGCCCGCAAAGCATTGCGCCATCGCGACATCGCCCGGCGCCATGATTCACGCCCATGACGGCGCCTGCGTCACCGAGGTGGCGTTCCATCCCTGGTGGCGTCGGCATCTCGCCTACGCTTTTCGCTTTCCGGAATAATCAACATGGCCACAATCGTTCTCCAAACCGTCGGCTCGGTCGTCGGCGGCATGGTCGCGGGTCCGCTTGGCGCGATGGCCGGGCGGGTGCTCGGCGGTCTTGCCGGTGCTGCCATCGACAATTCGCTTTTAAGCGGGGGCGACAACACGAAATACGTAGAAGGGCCACGCCTCAAGGAGATCGACGGCCTGACCTCCAGCGAGGGCGCAGCGATCCCACGCATCTATGGCCGCGCGCGCATCGGCGGGCAGCTGATCTGGGCGACGCGCCTCCTGGAGGTCGCGAACACTAAGGTCGAGCGTTCCGGCGCGCAGGGCGGCAAGGGCATGGGCGGAGGCCCTAAGACCTCCACCACGACATATTCCTATTTCGCCAATCTCGCGGTCGGCCTGTGCGAAGGGCAGATCGGCTTTATCCGCCGCGTCTGGGCGGATGGCCGCGAGATCGACCTCACGACGATCACCATGCGTGTGCATCGCGGCTCGGAGACGCAAGCCGCCGATCCGCTGATCGTGGCGAAGGAGGGGAGCACCCACGCGCCGGCCTATCGCGGCCTGGCCTATGTCGTGTTCGAGCGGCTGCCGCTCGAAGATTACGGAAACCGCGTTCCGCAATTCTCCTTCGAGATCATTCGCCCGGTTGACGGCCTCAGCCGCATGATCCGCGCCGTCTGCCTGATCCCCGGTGCGAGCGAGTTCGGCTACGACACCATTCCGATCACTCAGGTGCTCCCGCTCGGCAAGACGAAGCCCGAGAACCGGCATCAATGGAAGCGGGGCGCCGATGTGCTGGCCTCGCTCGATGCCTTGCAGGCGCTCTGCCCTAACCTGAACCGTGTCTCGCTGGTCGTGAGCTGGTTCGGCGATGATCTGCGCGCTGGTTCATGCCAGATCGAGCCGCGTGTCGATGTAGCGGCGAAGACCACGGAAGGAGATATGTGGTCCGTGGCTGGCTTGACGCGCAGTCAGGTCAATGCCGTTTCGCTTGCGGACGGTGCGCCTGCCTACGGCGGCACGCCTTCGGACGAGACCGTGATCCGCCTCATCAAGGCGCTGAAGAGCCGTGGGCTGGACGTGGTGCTTTATCCCTTCGTGATGATGGATATTCCGTCCGGCAATGCGCTGCCCGATCCCTATGGCGGAACAGGGCAGGCGCCTTACCCGTGGCGCGGGCGCATTACGTGCGATCCTGCTCCAGGTCGTCCGGGGACGCTGGATGGAACGAGTGCTGCAACGTCGCAGATCACTCAGTTTTTTACTCGCACGCCAGGCGGATATCGCACTTTCATCACTCATTATGCGAATATCGCGAAGAGTGCAGGCGGCGTGCATGGGTTCATTATCGGCAGCGAATTCGTCGGGCTCACCCGTGTGCGTTCCTCACCCGGAATATACCCCGCTGTCGCTAGGTTGAGGCAGATGGCGTCTCTCGTTCGCGAGATCGTCGGTTCAAGCACCAAGCTCGTCTATGCGGCGGACTGGACGGAATACGGGTCTCATGTGCTCGGCTCCGGTTCCGAGGTCCGCTTTCCTCTCGATACGCTGTTCGGCGACGACAATATTAATGCAGTCGGCATCGATTACTATCCGCCGATCTCAGATTGGCGCGACTCTCCTGATCACGCGGATCTGAAGGAGGGGCGCAGCGTCTACGACGTGGACTATCTCCGCCAGCGCCTGGGCAGCGGCGAAGCCTTCGATTGGTACTATGCCAACACAGCTGACCGCGCGGACCAGAGGCGCACGCCCATCACCGATGGAGCCTACAACAAGCCATGGATGTTCCGCGCCAAGGATCTTGCCTCCTGGTGGTCGAATCCGCATGTGGAGCGCCATAATGGCATTGAGCTTGGATCCACAGCCTGGAGGCCTCAGTCAAAGCCTATCTGGCTCACCGAAATCGGCATTCCGGCTGTCGATAAAGGTCCCAATGGACCTAATGTCTTTCCCGATCCCAAATCTTCGGAATCGGCCTATCCGCCATTCTCTCGCGGCGTACGCGACGATCTCGTGCAGGCCCGTGCACTGGAAGCGATCATCTCCCGCTTCGATCCCGCGCAGCGGGGATTTGCGGAAGCCTATAATCCGGTCTCGCCTGTCTATGGCGGGCGCATGGTGGATCCCGGCCACGTCTATGTCTGGGCCTGGGACGCAAGACCGTTCCCGGCCTTTCCCGATTTCGATTCCGTGTGGAAAGACGGGGCGAACTGGGAGACGGGGCATTGGATCACGGGCCGTCTCGAAGGCGTGCCTCTCGACCGGCTGATCGCCGCCGTATGTAAGGATTTCGGCCTGGGCGATCCCGGTGCCATCCCCGTCGATGGGTTCATGGACGGCTATGTGATCGACAGGCCCATGTCGGTGCGCGGCGCGCTCGAGCCCTTGATGCGGCTGTTCGGTGTCGATGCGGTTGCAAACGCTGGAAGGATCGCATGGCGCGGTCGCGGCGGCCGCGCGATCATCGAGCTCACGAAGGGCGATCTCATCATGAGCGAAGGAGAGCCCTCGCTCAAACTTACTCGCTCGCAGGAGACCGAGCTGCCGCAGCAGGTGGAGATCGGCTACACGGAAGGCGACATGGATTATCGCCGCGCCGCCGTCGCGTCGCGGCGCCTGTCGGGTGCGAGCCGCCGTGAAGCGCGGACCGATTGCGCCATGATCACGCGCCGTGGCGAGGCGCAGCGTCTGGCCGATGCGTGGCTCCAGGATCTCTGGGCCGGTCGGGAAGGGGCGGAATTCGAACTCTCTTCCCGTCGCGTGGAGCTTGAGCCGGGAGACGTGATCTCGCTTCCAACCGATGCCGGTCCAAAACTCCATCGTGTCATCCGGATCGCCGACGGGCCGACGCGCAAGGTCACCACCCGCGCGGTCGAGCCTGCCGTGTTCGAGCGGCCGGGTTCATCCATCGAGCGTCCGCCGCGCCGTCCGCCGCCGGTGCCGGGAAAGCCGCAGGCGGTCATTCTCGATCTGCCTGCCGCTCTCGGTGATCCTGCGGGATTGCAGTACATCGCCGTCGCCGCCGATCCATGGCCGGGCGCGGTCACCGTCTGGCGATCCGGCAACGGCGCCAGCTACAAGCCGCATCGCATTCTCGATCTGCCGGCGGTGATCGGTACGACGAAAACCGAACTTCAACCCGGACCGCTCTGGCGCTGGGATGCGAGAGCGTCTCTCGATGTGGAGATTTCATCGGGGGCACTAAGCTCCATCGACGACGAGGAAGCGCTTGCCGGCGGAAACCTCTTTGCCCTCCAAGGAAGCGGCGGGCGATGGGAAATTCTCTCAGCCGCTCGTGCGGAGCTGATCGGCGAGCGGACCTATCGCCTTTCGCGTTTCCTGCGTGGCCTTGCGGGCACGGAGCCGGAGGCGGCGCGCAGCGTTCCGGCGGGCGCGCTCATCGTACGGTTGGACGAGGCGGTTGTTCCTCTCTCCAGCGATCTCGCCGATCTGGGCCAGACCTGGCGCTACCGGATCGGTCCGTCGGGCCGCGATCATGCCGATCCCGCCATGGCGGAAATCGCGGCGACCATCGGACGCGAGGCGCTCAAGCCCATGAGCCCGGTTCACATATCCCTGCGCCGTGAGGCGGACGGGTTGCGCATTTCCTGGACACGCCGGACGCGCCGCGAGGGCGACAACTGGGAAGCGGTCGATGTTCCTCTCGGCGAGGAGATCGAACGCTATGAGATCGATATTCTTAAAGGTGCCGGTGTCGTTCGCAGGATCGCCAGCACCGAGCCCGTTGCCCACTACTCCACCGAGCAGGAACTCGCCGATTTCGGCGCGCCTCAAAGCGTCCTGAATCTCCGGATCGCGCAGATCAGCGCGGTGGCGGGGCGCGGCTTCGAGCGCAGCGTCACATTGCCGGTTCTCTGAGCCCTCCCCCATTCAAAGCAAGTTGTTTCATGACCTCAACACCACATCTGGCCCTGCCGCTGCTTGCTGCGGCGCAGGCGCAAAAGCATGTCACCCATAACGAAGCGCTCGCATCCCTCGATGCCCTAGCGCAGCTCTCCGTAAAGGAGCGCGGGCGCACCACGCCGCCAACGTCTCCCACGGAGGGCGACCGCTACCTCGTCGGCTCGGGTGCGACCGGCGCCTTCGCGGGACATGAGGGCAAGGTCGCCTTGTACGATTCCGCTGGCTGGCGCTTCCTCGAGCCTCGCGCGGGCTGGCTCGCTCATTTGGAATCCGAGAGCATCGTCATCGTTCACGACGGCGAGCAATGGCAAGATCTCGGACGGTTCTGTGGAACCATCGACAGGGTCGAGCGTCTCGGCATCGGCACCCTTCCAGACTCATTGAACCGCTTATCGGCGAAGCTCAACGCCGCCCTGTTCTCCGCGCTGAGCGTGGAAGAGGGAGGCACGGGCGATCTGCGCTTCGTCCTCAACAAGGCAGGCGCGGCGAATGTGCTCTCGCAATTGTATCAGCGCGGTTTCAGCGGACGTGCCGAGACGGGTCTGGTCGGCAGCGACGACTTCAGCATTCGAGTGTCCCCGAACGGAGCGCAATGGTTCGATGCCATGGTCGTCGATGGAAGTTCGGGCGTTGCATCCTTCCCGCAAGGGGCCGCGAATATTCCGAGGCCGAACCTCATCATCAATTCGTCTTTTCGCGTGAACCAGCGCAATTTCGCGGGCGGCGCACTGGCCTCAGGCGTTTACGGCTTCGATCGCTGGAAGGCGGGGCCGGGCGGCTGCACCGTCGCCCGTGCAGCGGATGGAACCGTCACTCTGACCGGCCCGCTCGATCAGGTTGTCGATGTGGTGCATGTCTCGGCTCTGGCAGGCAGAGCCAATCTCGGTGGCGTCACATTGACCCTCTCGGTTCAGGATCCCTCGGCAAGCCTGCCGGTTACCGTGGGAACGAGGGCCGCGACCATTCCGGCGGGCTCAGGCCGCCGCTCCGTTACGGTAACATTGGATGGAAACGAAACGGGACATGTTACTGTCCGGTTGCAGCCATCCGCGCCGTGCTCGTTCCAGCAGGTGAAGCTGGAAATCGGCTCCTTCCCGACGCCCTGGCTGGGAGAGCCTCCTGCCATCGAAGAGCTGAACTGCCGGCGCTATTATCAGCCGGTGCCGCTCATCGGTGCATCATCCACTATACTCGCCTCGTTTGGACAGCGCGTCGCTACGAACGTCATCGACATTCCCTGTCCTTTGCCGGTGCCCATGAGGGCCGGGCCTGCATTCGTGACGAGCGGCCCTGCATGGACTGCTGCCGCGCCCACTGGCAATCAAATCGGTTTCTACAACAACAGCACTGCTTCGTGGACGGTCCTGACAGGCTCCTTCATCGTCAGCACGGCCGCGATGGCAAGCCCGACAGCGACGACAATACGCCTGCTGGCCACTTCAGCGTTCAGCGCTACGGCAGGCACATCCGGCGTGCTGCATCTCGGCAGCTCGGCTTCCATCGCCCTGCAGGCTGAGCTGTGAGGAGCACATGTCTCGATCCTCATCCTTTGACTTTGCCGTCGCGTTCGTACTGCAGCATGAGGGCGGTTTCGTAAATCATCCCCGCGATCCCGGCGGCGCCACGAATTTCGGCATCACCCGTGAAACGCTCTCTCGAGTGTGGGGGCGTCAGGCCTCGGTGGAAGAGGTGCGCCGACTGACCAGTCAGGAGGCGGCCTCGATCTATCGCAGCCTCTACTGGAGAGCCGTGCGGGCCGATGAACTTCCCCTCGGTCTCGATCTCGCCGTGTTCGATCTTGCCGTCAATTCGGGGCCCAAGCGTGCCGTGGCCATGCTGCAGCATGTGCTTGGTGTCGCTGCCGATGGGCTCATCGGGCCCGTAACCATCAGGTCCGCCAACCGGGCCGATCCCGCCGAGACGGTGCGCTGCCTGACGCGGGCACGCCTCGGCTTTCTCTCCCGCCTCGCCACTTGGCCCGTCTTCGGACGGGGATGGCGCCGGCGGGTCGTCGCGGTCGAGCAGGAAGCTCTCCGGCTTGCCGCTTCATTCTCATCAACAAGAAATGCTTGATATGTTGGACACAAAGACCATCCTCGCCAGCCGTACCGTTTGGGCCAACCTGATCGGCCTCGTCGCTCTCGTTCTCGACCTGTTCGGCTTCGACGTCTCTGAAATCGGCACCGGCGCCTTCGAGGAGGCGGCCATCCAGTTCATTGCCGCCGCGAGCTTCATCGCCTCCACCGTTTTCCGCATTCTGGCCACGAAGCAGATTCTGAACTAAAAATCGCATTCAGGCTTTGTTCAGTGCTTCAAGGGCATGAGAGGCACATGCGTCTGGTTTGTCTGGTCATAGCGCTGTGGGCAACGATGGGGGCTGCGTCCGCGCAGAGCGCGACGGCTGCCCTCGCCAATTGCCTGCCGCCCCGCGAAATGCAGGAGGCTGTAGCCTCTAAAAGCATTGTCGCGCCGGCTGCTGCCGTCATGACCGCCAAGCGTCGGGTCCCCGATGCGGACGTGGTGCGGGCCAGCCTCTGCCGCAGCAACGACACACTTGTCTATGTGATCATGGCCTTGCAAAAGGATGGGCGCATCGTGCAAGTGATGATCGACGGCTCCTCCGGACGTGTGAAATCGGTCCATTAACAGAAAGCTCAAAACGTGCGCCTTCTCGTTGTCGAGGACGACAAGACCCTCAATAAGCAGATCGTGACCGCCCTCGAGCAGGCGGGCTACGCGGTTGATACTGCCTTCGACGGCGAGGAGGGGCAGTTCCTTGGGGATACCGAACCCTACGACGCCATCATCCTAGACCTCGGCCTGCCAAAGGTGGATGGCGTCTCCGTTCTCACCGCCTGGCGCCGCGAGGGCAGGAAGACGCCCGTCATCATCCTGACAGCCCGCGACCGCTGGAGCGACAAGGTCCAGGGCTTCGATGCCGGTGCCGACGACTACGTGACAAAGCCCTTCCATATGGAAGAGCTGCTTGCCCGCGTGCGCGCTCTGCTGCGCCGAGCGACCGGCCATGCGACCAGCGAGATCGCCTGCGGGCCTGTAAAGCTCGACACGCGCTCGGGCCGCGTGGCGGTGGACGGCAACCCGGTAAAGCTGACCTCGCATGAATACAGGCTCCTATCCTATCTCATGCACCATACGGGCCGCATCGTCTCGCGCGGCGAGCTGACGGAGCACCTCTACGATCAGGATTTCGACCGCGACTCGAACACCATCGAGGTGTTCATCGGAAGGCTTCGCAAGAAGCTTGGCGTCGACATTATCCAGACCGTGCGCGGCCTCGGCTATCTGCTCGACGCAAGCCAGACCAAGACGTGATTGGCATCGGCCCGATCCTGAAGCGCCTTGCAAGCCGGCCCATCGCGGTCCGGCTTGCCGTTTCCTCAGTGTTCTGGAGCTTCTCGATCCTGCTCATCGCAGGCCTTATTCTACTTACCCTGTACCGGGATAACACGGAGCGCGCTTTCGACCAGCGCCTGTTGGTCTACGCGAACACCCTGGCCTCGAACCTCGTAACACCCGGGGATCCCGACCGGGATCTCGGCCCTATCGGCGATCCGCGCTTCGAACTGCCTCTGTCCGGCTGGTACTGGCAGGTGGCGCGTCCCAATGCCAAGCCGGGAGAAATCCGCTCATCCAAATCCCTGTTCGGCGGAATGTTGCCGAGCCTGGCCGCCTCGGACGACAACCAGTTCGGCCAGATCCGGCGAGGCTATGGCCGGGCTCCCGACGAGCGAGAACTCCGATTGATCGAGCGTGATATCGACCTCGGAGAAGACGGACGATACATCATCCGCGTCGCCGGTCCGTCAGATGAGATTACGGTGAGCGTCAAGGACTTCTTCTTCGCGCTCACGGTCACATTCGCGCTTCTGGGCCTTGCTCTCGGCTTCTCGACGCTTCTCCAGATCCGCTTCGGCCTGCGCCCGCTGGCCAATCTCCGCTCTGCCCTCGGCACGATCCGGCGGGGGGAGGCGGAACGGATTTCCGGCGAGTATCCGCGCGATATCTCGCCGCTGGCAAGTGAACTGAACCTGTTGCTCGACACCAACCGTGAAATCCTGGAACGTGCCCGCACCCAGGTCGGCAATCTGGCTCACGCCCTCAAGACGCCGCTCAGCATCATCATGAACGAAGCCGAGAATGCACCGGACGAGGTGGCTTCCAGGGTGCGTGAGCAGGCAAACCTGATGCGAGACCAGGTAAATTATTACCTGGATCGCGCCCGCGCGGCGGCGCTTGCCGGAACATTGGGCACCCTGACCGACGTGGAGCCTGTCATCGCCGGTCTCGCCCGGACATTCGCGAAGATCTACCGCGACAAGGATCTGGCCGTCGAGCTTGCGATTCCCTTGGACCTGCGATTCCGGGGCGAGAAGCAGGATCTGGAGGAGATGGCGGGCAATCTCATCGACAATGCGGCCAAGTGGGCCGCTCACAAAGTCGAGATTTCGGTCGAGGTCATACGGGAGGATATCGACCGCCCCCGCTTCCGCCTGCTGATCGATGACGACGGTCCCGGTCTGCCCGAGACAGCCCGCGCCGAGGTCCTCAAGCGAGGCCGCCGGTTGGATGAAACTAAGCCGGGATCGGGACTTGGCCTGTCCATTGTCAGCGACCTCGCCGCCCTCTATCGCGGCTCTCTCAAGCTCGAGGCCGCGCCCCTTGGAGGGCTGAGAGCGGTGCTTGAGCTGCCCGGGGATAGAGGCTGACTCTATGTATTTTTACGCGTGACACCGTGCCACCGTCGTGCTTGACGGGGACTCGGAGTAATTAGGATTTTATGGTGATCTGGATCATTCTCGTGTTGATGACGGCTGCGGCCGTGATGGCGGTGCTTTGGCCGCTGTCGCGCCATCGCGCCGTCTCGCGCCAGATCGATCCCGATACGCAGTTTTATCGCGACCAGATCGCGGAGATCGAGCGCGACCGTGAGCGTGGTGTTCTCCTCCCCAGCGAGGCCGAGGCCGCGAAGGCGGAAGCGGGCCGAAGGCTCCTGCGCACGACCGGCATGCCGGGCGATCCTTATGCCGCTTTGGGCGAGCCTGCTCTTCGCCGTCGGCGTGCTGCCTCGACCTTGGCTCTCTCCATGATTCCGATCCTGGCGCTGGCCATCTATGGCGCCTATGGCTCACCGCATCTGCTCACCCATCCGCCGCAGGTCGAGGCTCAGCCGCAGGGCGAGAAGATGGACCTCATGGCCGCGATTGCGCAGATCGAGACGCATCTCTCCCAGAACCCGCAGGACGGGCGTGGCTGGGAGGTCGTGGCACCGGTCTATATTCGCCTCGACCGCAGGGATGATGCAGTCAAGGCTTATGAATCCGCCTTACGCTATCTCGGTCCGGATGCCGATCGTCTCGCCAATTACGGCGAGGCCATGGTGCTGGCTAAGGACGGGGTCGTGTCCGCCGAGGCTCAAACCGCCTTCGAGCAGGCCATGAAGCTGAATGCCGGGTCGTCCAAGGCGCGTTACTATCTCGCCCGCGCCGCCGAGCAGGATGGACAGGCGGAAAAGGCGAAGCAGGCCTATACGCAGCTTCTCCTCACGTCGCCGAACGATGCTCCCTGGGTGCCAGTCGTTCGCGAGCATCTCGAACGCCTTGGTGCACCGCCTCCGGCTATTGCGTCCGTCGATGCATCGACGGTTGGAGCCGAGGACATCGCACGCATGGTCTCCGGGCTTGCGAGCCGCTTGGAGAGCCAGGGTGGAACCGCAGAGGAATGGGCGCGCCTGATGAGGTCCTACACCGTATTGGGACAGCGCGACAAAGCCATGGAAGCAGTCGGGCGCGCCCGGCAAGCTCTGGCGAAGGACGATGCCGGATTGAAGACAATCGACACGATGGCGCGCGAACTGAAACTGACGAACGCCCAACCATGACCAGAAAGCAGAGACGTCTTACCCTGATCGGCATCGCGGGATGTGTTCTCGCCGTCGCCCTTGGTCTTGTTCTCTATGCGATGAACGACACCATCGTGTTCTTCAACTCGCCTGCGGACATCCAGGCTAAGAGCGTTCAACCCGGCACGCGCATTCGCCTCGGCGGCCTTGTGAAGGAAGGCAGCGTTCAACGTGGTAGCGACCAGCGGATTTCGTTCGAGGTCATGGATGCGCAGAGCGCGATCAAGGTTCAGTACACCGGCCTGCTGCCCGATCTGTTCCGTGAAGGGCAGGGAATCGTGGCCGAGGGTGTGCTGGAAAGCCCGACACTGTTCCGCGCCGATACGGTTCTTGCCAAGCATGACGAGAACTACATGCCGCGCGAAGTGGCGGATACCCTGAAGAAACAGGGCCACTGGATGGGCGAGGCCGATGCCGCGCCGAAGACGCAGTAAGGGAGAGCCCGCGTGTTGGTCGAGGCCGGACATTTTGCGCTCGCGCTGGCGCTCGGATTATCTCTGATCCAATTCGTCGTGCCGCTCTGGGGCGCGCGGGCCAACGACCCCGTGCTGATGTCGGTCGGACCCGTGACGGGCCTTGCGGTCTTCGGCTGCATCGCCTTCGCCTTCCTGGCCCTGACGATTGCCTACGTGACCTCCGACTTCTCCGTGCTGAACGTGGTTCAGAATTCGCACTCGACGAAGCCGATGATCTACAAGATCTCCGGCGTGTGGGGAAACCACGAAGGTTCGATGCTTCTGTGGATTCTGATCCTCGCGCTGTTCGGCGCCGTAGTGGCTGTCTCCAAAAACAGCATTCCCATGCGCCTTCAGGCCAATACACTTGCCGTGCAGGCTGCCGTCACGATCGCCTTCCTGCTCTTCATCCTCACCACATCGAACCCGTTCACGCGCGTCATGCCCGCGCTCATTGAAGGGCAGGATCTGAACCCGCTGCTGCAGGATCCCGGCCTCGCGATCCATCCGCCGCTGCTCTACATCGGTTATGTCGGTTTTTCGATTTCCTTCGCGTTTGCCTGCGCGGCGCTGATCGACGGGCGCATCGACGCGGTCTGGGCGCGGATCGTGCGTCCCTGGACGCTCGGCGCTTGGGCCTTCCTCACGCTCGGCATCGCCATGGGCTCCTACTGGGCCTATTACGAACTCGGCTGGGGTGGTTGGTGGTTCTGGGACCCGGTGGAGAATGCGTCGCTGATGCCCTGGCTTGCCGGCACGGCGCTGGTACATTCCACGGTCGTCATGGAAAAGCGCGATGCGCTGAAGGTCTGGACGATCCTTCTCGCCATCCTGACATTCTCTCTCTCTCTCCTCGGTACCTTCCTCGTCCGCTCCGGCGTGCTGACCTCGGTCCATTCCTTCGCGGTCGATCCTGAGCGCGGCACGTTCATTCTCGGTATCCTCATCTTCTTCATCGGCGGATCGCTGGCGCTGTTCGCATGGCGCGCGCCCATGCTCAAGCAGGGCGGCCTTTTCGCGCCGGTCTCGCGTGAGGGCGCTCTCGTCCTGAACAACCTGTTCCTTGCCACCGCCTGCGCGACTGTGCTGATCGGTACGCTCTACCCGCTGGCTCTGGAAGTCATCACGGGCGAGAAGATCTCCGTCGGCGCGCCGTTCTTCAACTTCACCTTCATCCCGTTGATTGTGCCGCTCCTGCTGCTTCTGCCGCTTGGTCAGACGCTGGCCTGGAAGCGCGGCAATTTCCTCGGTGCGGCGCAAAGGCTTTATGCGATTTTCGGCATATCCCTCCTGCTCATGGTCGTGCTGCTGGCTTTCCATCATGGGGGGCCTGTTGCGGCTCCCTTGGGGATCGGCCTTGGTGCTTATCTCGTCCTGGGCTCGCTCAACGAGATTGTGACACGCTCCTGGTCGAAGGGTACGGCGCTCTCGGTGGCCTTGCGCAAGGCACGCGGCCTGCCTCGCTCGACATGGGGAACCGTCATCGCTCATGCGGGCGTCGGCCTCACTGTCATCGGCATTGCCGCGACCGCATGGGGCGTTGAAGGGCTGGGCGCGGTCAAGATTGGGGAACGCCTCAAGGCCGGCGATTATGAAGCGCGTCTGGAGCGAATAGTGCCCCGCGTCGAGGCCAATTACCGCGAGGAAGCGGCTATTCTGACGATCTTCCGGCACGGCCAAGATCTCGGCACCGTAGAGACCATGAAACGCCTCTACGTGACCCGTGGCATGCCGACGACGGAAGCCGGCATCATGACCGTGGGCCTAGGTCAGGTCTATGCCAGCATCGGCGAATTGCAGCCGGACGGTTCTGTTGGCATCAGGCTCTATCACAAGCCGCTCGTTCTGCTGATCTGGATTGGCTCGGTGATCATGGCCCTCGGCGGCGGGATCTCGCTCACCGACCGCAGGTTGCGCATCGGCGCTCCCGTTCGGGCGAAGGCGGCCCCCGTGGCTGCGGTTCCGGCGGAGTAGGCCATGCGCTTCGTTCTCGCATTCCTGGCATTACTCTTCATGGGCGGTACGGCTCTGGCCGTTCAGCCCGACGAGGTGCTGAAGGATCAGGCATTGGAGAAGCGCGCCCGCGACATTTCCGCGGGCCTGCGCTGCCTCGTCTGCCAGAACCAGTCCATTGACGATTCCGACGCACAGCTCGCCAAGGATTTGCGGCTCCTGGTGCGCGAGCGGCTCCTGGCGGGGGACAATAACGACCAGGTGCGGGACTACCTCGTCCAACGCTACGGCGAATTCGTCCTGCTCAGGCCGACCTTCCGAGCCCACACGCTCCTGCTCTGGCTCACCCCCGCCGTTGTTCTCGTGCTGGGCGCTTTCGGCGCCTATATGGCCCTCAGGCGTCGCCCACAGCCGACGGAAGCCCTGAACGAAGAGGAGCAAAAGGCCCTCGAGACCATGCTCAACCAGGACCGTCGGGCCCCCTAACTCAACCTTACTAACATTTCATCTTGGGGTGAGGGTACCGTAAGGCGGCACTCCCCATCTTGCTCTCATGACGAACCCACAAGGGTTCCTCCAGGAGATACAAGACATGTTGGACAAGGTTTCCACTCCCGTCCGCAAGCGCACCGCGAAATGGCTCGGCGCTGCGGCTGTTGCCGCCCTGATCGCCGGCGGTGCCGTCGAAAGCGGCCTGATCATTCCCAATGCCGCCCATGCTGAACTGCGCTCCATGTCGCAGCCGGTCCAAGGTTTGCCGTCCTTCGCGGACATGATCGATAAGGTCAAGCCTGCCGTCGTGGCGGTGAAGGTCAAGGTGCAGAATGTTGCCTCTCGCGACGATGAGGGAGCCCAGCAGTTTTCCGTCCCCGATTTCCCGCCCGGAAGCCCCATGGAACGCTTCTTCCGTCAGTTTCGGGATCAGCAGGACGGTCAACAGGGCCGCCGTCAGCAGCCGCGTCAATTCGGCCAAGCACTGGGTTCCGGCTTTTTCATCTCGGCTGATGGCTATGTCGTGACCAATAACCATGTGGTCGACAATGCCTCCGATGTCACGGTCACCATGGATGACGGCAAGGAGCTTCCTGCCAAGCTGATCGGTACCGACGCGAAGACCGACCTGGCCTTGCTAAAGGTCGATGGCGGCAGTGATTTCCCATATGTGCGTCTTGCCGATCAGAAGGCCCGCATCGGTGACTGGGTGCTGGCAGTGGGCAACCCTTTCGGCCTCGGCGGCACGGTGACCGCCGGTATCGTTTCGGCCCAGCATCGCGACATCGGCGCAGGCCCTTATGACGACTTCATCCAGATCGATGCGCCCGTGAACAAGGGCAATTCGGGTGGTCCGACCTTCAACCTTTCCGGCGAGGTCGTAGGCGTGAATACGGCAATCTATTCTCCGTCCGGCGGCAGTGTCGGCATCGCCTTCGCCATCCCGTCCAGCACGGTCGAGCAGGTCGTAGCGTCGCTCAAGAGCACTGGCACCGTGACTCGCGGCTTCATCGGCGTGCAGATGCAGCCGGTGACCAAGGAGATCGCCGAGGCCATCGGCCTTAAAGAGCCCAAGGGCGCCCTCGTGGCCGAGGCCATGAAGGACAGCCCCGCCGCCAAGGCCGGCGTCCGCACCGGCGACACGATCATCGCCGTGGACGGCCAGCCTATCAAGGAAGCGAAGGATCTGTCCCGCAAGGTGGCCCAGGTCTCGCCCGGAAAGTCCCTGTCGCTCACCCTATGGCGTGAGGGCAAGGAGCGGACCGTGACCCTGGAGGTCGCGAGTCAGCCGAAGGGCGCCTGATCCTTCGAAAAGTGTAGGACACCAGGCTTAACTGTTGATCGCCCCCGACACCTGGTGTCTTCTGCCCACGGCAGGCTGGCCTTCTTCCCCTCCAAGGCCGGCCTGCCGTTGGGCGTTTTAGTGTTATAGACAGGCTATGCGGATTCTGATCATTGAGGACGACCGAGAGGCGGCCTCCTACCTCGTGAAGGCGTTTCGTGAATCGGGTCATGTGGCGGACCACGCCGCCGATGGCCTCGATGGCTATGCCATGGCCGAGGAAGGGGATTATGATGTGCTCGTCGTGGACCGCATGCTGCCGAAGCTCGACGGCCTGTCCCTGATCCGCTCGCTGCGCGAGCAGAAGGTAGAGACCCCGGTTCTGATCCTTTCCGCATTGGGGCAGGTCGATGACCGCGTGAAGGGCCTGCGCGCCGGCGGCGACGATTATCTCCCCAAACCTTACGCCTTCTCAGAACTTCTGGCTCGCGTCGAAGTCCTCTCGCGCCGTCGAGCCTCGACGCCGAGCGCGGAACCGACGGTCTATCGCATCGCTGATCTCGAACTCGACCGGCTGTCGCATCGCGTCACGCGCTCCGGCCATGAGATTATGCTGCAGCCCCGTGAATTCAGGCTGCTCGAATACCTCATGAAGAACGCCAATCAGGTCGTGACGCGCACCATGCTGCTCGAACATGTGTGGGATTATCATTTCGATCCACAGACAAACGTGATCGATGTGCATGTTTCCCGTCTGCGCTCGAAGATCGACAAGGGATTCGACAAGCCGCTCATCCACACGATCAGAGGCGCGGGTTACATGGTCCGCGTGGGATCGGTGGAGGGCGAGGAATGAGAGGGCCTCCATGAGTGCCCTCGGCAAGCTTTTCCGCACCACAGCGTTCAAGCTCTCGTTCGCTTACCTGCTCGTCTTCACATTGTTCGCCTTTGGCACGCTCGGCTACGTGGCTTGGAGCGCGCAGCGGCTACTGACGGATCAATTCGTCTCGACCATCGAGGCCGAGATCGCCGGGCTTTCCGAGCAGTATCGGAATGGCGGCCTGCGCCGCCTCGTCAATATCGTCGACCGCCGCTCTCGCGCGCCGGGCGCATCCCTCTATCTCGTCACGACCACGGAGGGCGAGCGGATCGCCGGCAATATCGGTGCATTGCCCCCGGGCGTCATCGATCACGTCGGCCAATTCGAAACACTCTATAACCGTACGGACGAAACCGACGCGAAGCCCAGTGTGGCGCTCGTGCGCGTCTACATGCTGCCCGGCGGCTTTCGCTTGCTTGTCGGCCGCGATGTCGAAGAGCGAATTCGCCTGCGCGAGATCATTCATCGCGCCTTCGGCTATTCGCTTCTCTTCATCGGCGTTCTGGCCGTTCTGGGAAGCTGGTTCATCGCCCGGCGTGTCCTGAAGCGCGTGGACGACATGACTGAGATCACCCGCGATATCATGGCAGGTGATCTCGGTGGTCGGTTGAAGATTGCAGGAACCGGTGACGAGCTCGACCGTCTCGCGCAGAACCTCAATGCCATGCTCGACCGGATCGGCGAACTCATGCGCGGCATGCGCGAGGTTTCCGACAATATCGCGCACGATCTCAAGACGCCCCTGACACGCCTCCGCAACAAGGCCGACGAAGCCCTGAGGACGGCGAAGACTCCCGATGAGCTGAAAACAGCGCTCGAAGCCACACTGGATGAGAGCGACAACCTGATCCGCATTTTCAATGCGCTTCTCATGATCGCACGGCTGGAAGCCGACAATGCCCGTGAGGCGCTTGCGGATTTCGATGCCGCCGAGGCGGTGCGCGACGTGGCTGAACTTTACGAGGCTCTGGCCGAGGAGGCCGGGGTCACGCTGGATGTTTCCGTCGAGAGCGGGTTGCCGGTGCATGGAAGCCGCGAGCTGCTGGGTCAGGCCATGGCCAACCTGCTCGACAATGCTCTGAAATACGGCGTGGTCACTGATGGCCGTGCGCCTGCGATTGCGGTCGGCGCCAAACAGGTTGGTGGCGAAGTCCGGATTTGTGTCGCCGATCGCGGCCCCGGCATCCCGGAGGAGGAGCGCAGCCACGTGCTGGAGCGCTTTGTGCGTCTCGAGACGGCGCGCTCGCGTCCAGGCTTCGGGCTGGGCCTCAGCCTAGCGGCGGCCGTGGCGAGGCTTCACGGCGGGCAGCTGGTGCTCGAAGACAATGAGCCCGGTTTGAGAGTGGTCCTGGCCCTTCCGCTCAAGGAAATGGCGGCTCCGCCACCGGCCTTACAATCGGCGGCCTGAGCCGGAAGTCGGAGAGCCTGGCTTCAAGTTTTCGGTTGCCTCCCGCGCGAGGCCGTGAAAACTCGGGGCTCCTGCCGGAACCCGATGGATTGCCTGTGACGGACCAGACCCGCTCTCTCCTCAGCCGCCTCGTCGAGGCGCCGCCTGTCTCCGATTCAAAGCGGGCCAAGGCCCAATTGACGGACTTCCGGGACCGTGCCCGCAAAGAGCCGGAGGCCTCACCATTGCTGCCGCACCTGGAAGGCGGCCTCCTCCAAGAGCTCTTCCTCTCCGTCGCGGATCATTCCCCTTTCCTTTGGCAACTGATCGTGAGCGATCCGGCTCGCGTGGCGCGGCTCGCCTTCGATGAGCCTGAGCAGAGTCATCGCGCTCTCGTCGAGAGCCAGGCCAATCTCTTCCGTAAGATCCGATCCAGTGGACTGACGCGCGATGATGCAGCCCGCGAGTTCCGGCGTCATCGCAATGCCCATGCTCTCCTCGTTGCTCTCGCCGATATCGGCGGATTGTGGAGCGTGGAGGAGGTGACGCGCGCCTTGTCGGAATTCGCCGATGCTTCGGTAGCCGGGGGGCTCAATCTCGTTCTGATGGAGACCGCGGATCTCGGGCGCATCAATCTGCCCTCACCCGATGCACCGGGTGAGGGCTCTGGCGTAACGGTGCTGGCTCTCGGCAAGCATGGGGCAGGGGAACTCAACTATTCCAGCGACATCGACCTCGTCATTTTCTTCGACTCGGAAACAACCGCTCTGAAAGAGGGAGCGGAGGCTGCCACGGTCTACACGCGCATCGCGCAGCAACTGGCGCGGCTGCTGCAGGAGCGGACCGCCGATGGCTACGTGCACCGCGTCGATTATCGCCTTCGCCCCGATCCGGGTTCCACGCCGACGGCCATGTCGCTGGCCTCGGCCTATGTCTATTACGAGACGTTGGGCCAGAACTGGGAGCGTGCCGCCTTCATCAAGGCGCGGCCTATCGCCGGTGACGTCGGTCTCGGCGAAGCATTCCTGCAGGAACTCCGTCCCTTCATCTGGCGCAAATATTTCGACTTCGCCTCCATCGCCGATGTCCACGCGATGAAGCGGCAGATCCATGCCGTGCGCGGGCATGACCAGATCGCGGTCGTAGGCCACGACATCAAGCTCGGACGCGGCGGCATCCGCGAGATCGAGTTCTTCGTGCAGACGCAACAGCTCGTCTTCGGAGGCCGCCGTCCCGGCCTGCGCGGCAGGCGGACGCTCGACATGCTGGCGGCGCTCCACGATGAGGGCTGGATCACTGCCCAGGCCCGCGACGAGCTCTCCGATGCCTATCGCTTTCTGCGTACCATCGAGCATCGCTTGCAGATGGTGGCCGACGAGCAGACCCAGCGTCTGCCGTCCGACGAGGATGAGCTGAAGCGTTTCGCGAAATTCTGCGGCTATCCCAATCTCAAGGCTTTCGCGAAGGCTCTCACCGATCAAGCCAAGATCGTGCAGGGCCATTACGCGCTTCTGTTCGAGGAGAGCCCGGAACTCGCCTCCGATACCGGCAGCCTCGTTTTCACCGGCACCGAGGATGATCCGGAAACGCTGGCCACGCTGCAGCGCATGGGATTCCGCGATCCCGCAAAAGTCGCCGAAACCGTCCGCGGCTGGCATTTTGGGCGCCGCCCCGCCATCACCAGCCCACGCGCCCGTGAAGTCCTCACTGAGCTGACGCCGGCCTTGCTCTCGGCCCTTGGCGGTACGGCGGACCCGGATGCTGCCCTGGATGCGCTCGACCGCGCCTTCGGGCGCATGCCCGCGGCTGTCGAACTGCTCACTATTCTCCAATCCCACGACAAGTTGCGCCTGCGTTTCGCCGATCTTCTCGGCACCGCGCCGCGTCTCGCCAGCACCGTCGCGCAATCTCCGCACGTTCTCGACGTTCTCATCGATCCAGCCTTTAGCGTTCCGCTCGTCGATGGGAACCTGATCGAACAGCAGGTGCGCCAATTCGTCGGTACGCCCGGCGATTACGAAGAGTTTCTGGACCGTGCCCGCGATGCGGCGCGGCAGATGCGCTTCATCACCGGCGCCCGGCTTCTCTCCGACATCATTTCGCCAGCCCAGGCCGGTGAGGCCTATGCCGCCATCGCAACGGCCATCGTTCGCGTCTCGTACGAACAGGTGCGCAAGGAATTCGAGGCGGAACATGGCATTGTTCCGGGCGCGCAAGTCGCCATCCTCGGCCTCGGCAGGCTTGGCACGCGCGAACTGACGGCAGGATCGGATCTCGACCTCGTGGTCCTTTACGATTTCGATGAGGAGCATCGCGACAGCACGGGAAGCCGCCCCCTCGATGTCGTGGTCTATCACACACGTCTGACGCAGCGCCTCGTGGCGGCGCTCACGGTGCCGACGCGGCGCGGTTTGCTTTATGAGGTCGATCTACGTCTGCGTCCGCAGGGTGGAAAAGGTCCCGTCGCCTCGCAATTCAAGGGCTTCGTTAGCTACCAGCACAACGAGGCCGAGCTCTGGGAGCATATGGCGCTCACCCGTGCCCGTCTGCTCGTCGGCGAGCCTGGAATTGCGGAGCCTGTCAATGAAGCGGTGAGAGAGATCGTTGCGGCCAAGCGGGAATGGAAGCACGTTGCGTCCGAAGTCCGCTCCATGCGCGGCCTCATCGCGCAGGAAAAGGGCGATGACAACCCGTGGGATCTCAAGCTCGCCAAAGGCGGCCTGACGGATCTCGATTTTATCGCGCAGGCCCTCGTGCTGGCTCATGGCGCAAAGCATATAACCTTGATCGGACTAGCACCTGAAGCGATGTTCCAGGAGGCCGGCAAGGCTGGCCTCATCAGCGAGGACGATGCCCGCAACCTGATCGAGGCGCATCGCCTGTTCAACGCCATCTTCCAATGGCAGCGTTTGACGATTGAGGGCGATTTCGATCCCGCGACTGTGCCGCCTGCGATCCTCAAGCGGCTGGCAACAGTGGCTGGATTACCGGACGCGAAGGTGCTGCTGAATCACTTGAACGCCACCCGCCAGCAAGTGCGGGAGATCTTCGAGCGTATGCTTCGTTAAGCCGCCGTATCGGCCAGCGCGATATCGGCGTTGGTGGCTTCGGTGAGAGGCAAGTGGACGAGCACGATGGTGCCGACGCCTTCCTGGCTCTTGATGCGGAGCGAGCCGCCGTGGAGCTCGGTGAGCGAGCGGGCGATGGCGAGTCCGAGGCCCGAGCCCTTGTAGCTCTTCGAGAACTCGGTCTCCACCTGCTCGAAGGGCTGGCCCAGCTTGTGGAGGGCGTGATCGGGAATACCGATGCCGTTGTCTTCCACGTAGATATTGATGGCGTCGCCCGCCTGACGGGTACGCACCGTGATGCAGCCGCCTTCGCTCGTGAACTTCGTGGCGTTCTGGAGCAGGTTGACGAGGATCTGGTGCAGGGCCCGTTCGTCGGCGGGCACGATAATGTCCTCGGGGCTCACGTCCACGGTGACGGAAAGGTCCTTGGCCTTCGTCTGCTCGCTCACCAGCTTGAGCGCGCGCTGGATCGAGGCATGGACCTCGATGGGCTGTTTCGTGAGCGTGGTGCGGCCAGCCTCGATGCGCGACATGTCGAGGATGTCGTTGATCACCGACAGGAGATATTCGCCGCTGGAGCGGATGTCCGTGCAATATTCCTCGTACTTGTCCGAGCCGAGGTTTCCGAAGATCCCGCTCTGCATAACTTCCGCAAAGCCGATGATGGCGTTGAGCGGCGTGCGCAGCTCATGGCTCATATTGGCCAGGAATTCGGACTTGGCGCGGTTGGCGCTTTCGGCCTGTGCCTTCTGGTCGAGATAGCGCTCCGCGAGATCGGCGAGCTGATGCGTCTGCGCTTCCAGCTTCTGGCGCGACTGCTTGAGATCGAGAACGGTCGCGATGAGTTCCTTCTCGGACTCGACGAGGCGATGCTCGTGGCGCTTGAGCGCCGTAATGTCCGTACCCACCGACACATAGCCGCCATCCTTCGTGCGGCGCTCGTTGATCTGCAGCCAGCGGCCATCCTGAAGGCGCGCCTCGAAGGTGCGGGCGCCCACATCCTGCTGCTCGCGGCGCAGGAACTGGTGCTGCACTTCCGGCGGACGGCCAAGCGCCATGACTTCGGCGTAGGACTTGCCCTGAAGATCAGCGCCAGCCGGTAGCTCGTGAAGCTTCTGGAACTTCGAATTGCAAAGCACGAGGTTGTTGTTGGCGTCCCACAGCACGAAGGCCTCGGAGATCGCTTCGATGGCATCGTGCAGGCGGGCGTCGGCGCGGGCGGTCTTCTCTTCGAGGCCACGCTGCTCGGTCACGTCCACCGCGATGCCGACAAGGTGGCTCGCCGCGTCGTCGGGATCGTTCATCAACTCGGCGCGTGCGCGCAGCCACACCCAATCGCCGCTGATGCTGCGGATGCGGAACTCATAATCGACGAGCGAAGTGGTGGCGGAGGCGAGCTGCTCGGCGAGCGTATAGAGATCCTGATCCTCGGGATGGATCATGGTGTTCACTTCGCCGAAGGAGAGGAACTCGTCCTGACGTTCGTAACCGAGAAGCTCGTACATAGAGTCGGACCAGTAGATGCGTCCGCGTCCGATATCCCAATCCCACAGGCCGCAGCGGCCGCGGTTGAGGGCGGAGTCGATCCTGTCCCGTACCTTCTCGCAGACCTCGTCGGCGGCGCGGGCGCGGTTCGATTGCATCATGTAGGCAATGCCGATGCCGAGCAGCACGACGATGGTCGCGCCGAGCAAGGAGACGTGGCCGATCGTGCGGGTCCACCAGCCGGCCAGCACATGAGGCAGCGGCTGGACCACGGCGACCTGACCGGAGGAGGCGGCGAGCGAACGAACGGTCGCGATGCCTTCGTTGCCGTCCTTCAGCTTGATGGTCATGACGCCGGCGCGGTCGGCAAAGAGCGCGAGAGGCTGCGCGTCGCCCAGCACTTCGCTGAGAGTCTGAGGTGCGCCCTCGCCTGCCGGATAAACGGCGAGAACGGTGCCGGCCTGATCGATGAGGAGGAGGCTGCGGTTATGCGACAGGGCGCTCGCCGGCATGTCCTTGGCCAGAGCGTTCACGAGTGCAACGGCCTGAGCCTTGCCCTCGGGAGCCCGATAGGCGCCAAGCTTCGCAGCCGAGAGGGAAGCGATGATGTCGATATCGTGGATGGCGTCGCGAAGCGTTTCCTTGCGACCGTCGCGGATCTGCACCCACGCGCTGCCTGCAAGCGTTACAAGAAAAAGAATGAGTACGGCCGGAACAGCAAGCCTGAGCAGGGATTCATATTGCTCAAGCCTGCGATAGGCCGGGTTCGCGTCTGAACGCGCTACCCCTAGAATCGTACCCGCACGCGCGGGTACGCATGCGGTCACCGCCCCCGCCATGCGATGCTCCCTTCGGAACCATTACTGTCCTTGTTCGGAAGGACGTGCCGCATCTCTCCGAATCACTGACAATAGAATCACGGGCGGGTGATTTGTCTAGCTATGTGAACGTTGAGGTTAATAAAAAATGTTCATTGCCTCCCGACGCTGGGGATTCCTTGGATAATCCCGCAGCGACAGGTGACAAACATCCTGGATTCCTAAGCCGCCTCACTCTCTTCGAGCGATCGGTTTACGATGTCTCCTACATCGCGAGAAAGGTTGGGTTTTTGCGAAATCGAGAGCAGAGCCTGCTTCGCATGAGCGCGGCGAGTCGGTTCCATCATCCGCCATGAACTGAAGGCTGTAAGGAGTCGCGCGGCGAGTTGCGGGTTGAGTTCGTCGGCGCGCAGCACGATGGCTGCAAGCAGCGCGTAACCGGCTCCATCGATTCGATTGAACTGAACCTGATTCAACATCGCGAAACTGCCGATGAGTGAACGCACCCGGTTCGGGTTGTTGAGAGAGAAGGCAGGATGAGTCATCAGGTGCTTCACGCGATCAAGAGTGCCATCTTCTGGAATGGCCGCCTGCAGCGTGAACCATTTGTCGAGCACGAGCGATTCATCGCGATACAAGTCCTCGAAGCGTGCGATGGCTTTCTCCCGCACGTCTCCGGGCAACGTCATCAACACACCGAGCGCAGCAAGACGGTCCGTCATGTTGCCGGCATTTTCGAACTGCTTGCTCGCCAAGGCTTCGCCGTCTGCGGGATCAGCCGCCGCAATGAGGTCGAGAGTGGCATTGCGCAAGGAACGACGGCCCGCGCTTGCCGCATCGGGGCTGTAGGCTTCCAAGGTGCTTAAGGAACTATAGAAATGTTGCAGAATATCGAAGCAGGTCTTTCCGATGTGACGGCGCAGCGTTTTGCGTGCGCGATGGATCGCATCGGGATCCACATCCCTGCCGATCTCCTGCGCGATGTCGGCTTCGCTCGGGAGGGTCAGCACGAGCGCGGCAAAGGCCGGATCGTTCAGTGCATCCGTTTCCATGAAGGAGCGGAAGGCTGAGGCGAGGGCGCTCAGCTCGTCACCCGTCACGGTCTTGCCGGTCGAAAGGGCGACGAGGGTTCGCATGGCTACGCTCTGCGCCGCCTGCCAGCGATTGAACGCATCCATGTCGTGCCGCAACAGAACGAGCAGGTCTTCGTTCGAAAAATCGAGCGAGACTTTCACGGGCGCAGAAAAGCCACGGAACAGGGAGGGCACCGGGCGTGAGGCCACGCCTGTGAACATGACGCTGTCTTCACCCTTGTCGAGCACGAACACGCCGCGCTGGTTCACGCGCTCGCATGTGGCGCTTAGCGGTTGCCCGTTTTCGCTTACGAGGCCGAGCACGACCGGGATCACCATAGGTTCCTTGGTGGCTTGGCCCGGTGTTGGCGGCGTCTCCTGCTTGAAGTCGAGGCGGTAGGACTTGGCCGTCTCGTCATAATACCCCTGCACGCTCACGCGCGGCGTTCCCGATTGGGCGTACCAGCGGGCGAAGTGGGAGAGGTCGCGGCCTGTCACATCGGAGAAGGCCTTCAGGAAATCCTCGACCGTGGCGGCGGTGCCGTCGCAGCGGTCGTAATAGAGGTCCATGCCGCGCCGGAAATCCTCGTCGCCGATGATCGTCTTGAGCATGCGCACGATCTCGGCGCCTTTCTCATAGACCGTGGCGGTATAGAAGTTGTTGATCTCGCGGTATTGGGTCGGGCGCACGGGATGGGAGAGGGGGCTTCCATCCTCCAGGAACTGTCGCGCCCGCAAGGTCTTCACTTCGGAGATGCGATGCACGGGGCGCGAGCGCTCGTCGGAGGAGAACTCCTGGTCGCGGAAGACCGTCAGTCCCTCCTTCAGGCAAAGCTGGAACCAGTCGCGGCAGGTGACCCGGTTGCCGGACCAGTTATGGAAATACTCGTGGGCGATGATCGCTTCGATATTCGCGTAATCGACGTCGGTGGCTGTTTCGGGCGAGGCCAGCACGTATTTGTCATTGAAGATGTTGAGGCCCTTGTTCTCCATGGCGCCCATGTTGAAGTCCGACACGGCGACGATGTTGAACACGTCGAGGTCGTATTCGCGGCCATAGACCCGCTCGTCCCAGACCATCGAGCGCTCCAGCGCGTCGAGTGCGTAATCGGCGCGGGTCTCTTTTCCAGGCTCAACATAGATGGCGAGCTCGACCTTGCGGCCGCTCATGGTCGTGAAGCTCTTGCCGACCCGGCCCAAGCGTCCGCCGACGAGGGCGAAGAGATAGGAGGGCTTGGGGTGCGGATCGTGCCACACGGCATAATGCCGATTGATCCCCTCGATAGGCCCGCTCTCAACCGGGTTGCCGTTGCCGAGCAGAACCGGCGCTTCCTCGAGCTCCGCTTCGATCCGCGTGGTGTAGACGGCCAGCACATCGGGACGGTCGAGGAAATAGGTGATGCGGCGGAAGCCTTCCGCCTCGCATTGCGTGCAGTAATTGCCGCTCGAACGGTAAAGCCCCATCAGCTTGGTGTTCGCCGTCGGATCGATCTCGGTTTCGATGGTCAGGGTAAAAGGCTGGCGAGGCGGCTGGCTGATCGTCAGGACCTGGGGTGAGGCCTCATACTCGGCCGTATCGAGAACGCGTCCATCGAGGGAGAGGCCTTTCAGGCTGACTTCGTCGCCGTCGAGCACGAGGGGCGCATCAGCGCGTCCCGCCGGGTTCGGCTGCATATGAAGCGTGGCCGTCACCTTCGTTGCCGTGGGATGCAGCCGCAGGTCCAGCTCGACGCGGTCGATCAGGAAGTCGCTGGGGCGATAATCCGCAAGACGGACGACCTGGGCAGTATCGGTGCGCATCGGCAATTCTTTCTCGAAATATGATTGCGTCGAAGCGTGACGGCATCCGCGGGCGGGCGCAAGCCTGTCCGAAATCGCTTCTGTTTATCCCGGTGAACAAATCCAAGGGTTTTTCAGAGGGTAGTAGTCCATCTTACTTGATCTCCCCGCCAAAAGCGCCATCACGTACCCGCGACACATTCGGGAGAGCGTAATGGAATACCTCCACACCATGGTCAGGGTCTCGGATATCGAGGCATCCCTTGATTTCTTCTGCAACAAGTTCGGCCTCGTGGAAGTCCGCCGTACGGACAACGAGAAGGGCCGCTACACCCTCGTCTTCCTGGCGGCTCCCGGCGATGTGGAGAAGGCGAAGGAATCAAAGGCTCCGCTTCTCGAGCTGACCCACAACTGGGACGAGAAAGAATATGTCGGCGGCCGTAACTTCGGCCATCTGGCCTATCGGGTCGACGATATCTACGAGACCTGCCGGAAGCTCATGGAGGCAGGCGTCACCATCAACCGTCCGCCCCGCGACGGCTACATGGCCTTCGTCAAATCCCCCGACAACATTTCGATCGAGCTGCTTCAGCGCGGCGAGCCCAGGCCGATTCAGGAACCCTGGGCCTCCATGCCGAATACCGGCAACTGGTAAGCTTCGGCACATGGGGCGGCTCACGTTGGATAACGCAGCGTAAGTCGCCTCTTGGCGAAAAGACCTTGCTCCGTCATTCTACCCGGATCACCATAACAGTCCGGGCTTGAACCCGGCGGAGGATTACCTTGGTACGAGACGCGATCCGCTTCTGGCGGAATGGACAGCTCATCGAAGCTTCCGGCTTTCACCCACGCACCACGCTCCTGGACTACCTGAGACTTCAGGAGCGCCGGGTCGGCACGAAGGAGGGCTGTGCGGAAGGCGATTGCGGCGCCTGCACCATCGCCATCGGACGGGTGCGGGGCGGCGAGGTCCATTACGAACCCGTCAATGCCTGCATCCTACTGCTTGGGCAGGTGGACGGCGCGGAGATCGTCACAGTCGAGGATCTCGCATCCGGTGGGGAGCTTCACCCGGTTCAGGCGGCCATGGTGTCGCATCATGGCTCTCAATGCGGCTTCTGCACGCCCGGAATCGTGATGAGTCTGTTCACGCTGTACCATAAGGGCGAGCGTCCCTTAAGTCGCGATGCAGTGAACGACGCGCTCGCGGGCAATCTCTGCCGTTGTACGGGCTACCGGCCGATTGCCGATGCAGCCATCGAGGCCTGTTCTCATCAGCCTGACGATGCTTTCCGGCATGCCAAAGCGCAGACGGCTCAGGACCTCTCCGGTCTCGCCGATGGACGGGATGCGTTCATCGGAAGTCAGATAAGCTTCTTTGCGGCACCTGCTACCGAGAAATCGCTTGCGGACCTTTATGCACAGCATCCCGACGCCACGCTTGTCGCCGGCTGCACCGATGTCGGCCTGTGGGTCACGAAGGGCATGGCGGAACTCGAAAAAATCATCTGGCTCGGACGGGTCGCAGGCCTCGATGTGATTGAGGATTCTCATTCCCAACTCTCCATCGGAGCGACCGCTACCCACGCAGAGGCTTACGGGAGCCTCGCTCATATCGATCCCGATCTCGGAGAGCTCATGCGCCGCTTCGGCTCGGCGCAGGTGCGCGCCTCCGGTACGGTCGGGGGCAACATCGCGAATGGCTCACCCATCGGCGATCTTCCGCCCGCACTGATTGCTCTTGGCGCGGAGCTTGAACTGCGGAAGGGCGAAAGCCTTCGCCGAATTCCTCTCGACCAATTCTTCATCGCTTATCGCAAGCAGGACCGGCAGCCCGGCGAGTTCGTGCGGCAGGTCATCGTGCCGAAGCTGACGCGGCATCAGGCCTTCCGTGCCTATAAGGTCTCGAAACGGTTCGACGAGGACATCTCAGCCGTGATGGGTGCTTTCCGCTTCACGTTCAAAGGAAGGCGCATTGCCGAAGCGCGCATTGCCTTTGGTGGCCTTGCGGGCATTCCGAAGCGAGCGATGGAAACCGAAGCGGCGATCGTCGGCGTCTCCCTCGACGATTCATTCGCCTGGGGCGCAGCGATGGCCGCGGTCACGCGCGATTACCAGCCCCTCGACGATCACCGCGCTTCAGCCGCCTATCGCATGACGGTCGCGCGCAATCTCGTGTTCAAGGCCCTGAGCGAAACCGCTTCAGGCCAGACCCTCGCCACCCGGATCATCGGCCAGCGCGAGCCGCTGGAAGCGGCGGAGTAGGGCGATGAACGAGCAACCAAAACTCACCGCCGCCAACACCTCCCCCTCGAGGGGGGCGGTCGCGCCTCAGGCGCGGGAGGGGGTGGAAAACACCACATTAGACAGCGTCGCGCTGCCACCCCACCCCGGAGCGCAGACGCGCTCCGACCCTCCCCCTCAAGGGGAGGGTGGAACCGTGGAAGCGCTGCGCCACATCAGAAAATCTCTTCCGCACGATTCCGGTCCCAAGCACGTGCAGGGCGTCGCGCAATATATCGACGACATTCGCGAGCCCGAGGGCACGTTGCATGTTGCGATTGGGCAGGCTCCGAAAGCGCGCGGGCGCTTGGTCTCCCTCGATGTTTCCGCCGTCCGCGCGGTTCCCGGTGTCGTCGCGGTTCTGACCGTTGCCGACATTCCCGGAAAGAACGATGTGTCGCCCGCTTTCGGTGACGATCCGCTCTTCGTCGATTCCGAAATCAGCTTCCTCGGCCAAGCCGTCTTCGCCGTGGTTGCAACCACCCGCGATGTCGCTCGGCGTGCGGTCAAGAAGGCGGTGATGGAAATCGAATCCGAGGCACCCAGCATCACGGTCGAGGATGCGCTGGAACGCGGCGAGACGGTGCTGCCTGATTACGCTTACGGTCGCGGCGATCCGAACGCTGTCATCGCCTCGTCGCCTCAAAAGTGCAATGGCCATTTCCGCGTCGGCGGGCAGGAGCATTTCTACCTCGAAGGGCAGGTCGCTTTCGCGCTTCCGGGCGAGGACGGCGACGTGCATGTCTATTCCTCCACGCAGCACCCCACTGAAGTGCAGCATGTGGTGGCACGCGTGCTCGACATTCCCGATGCCTATGTCACCTGCGAGACGCGCCGTATGGGCGGCGGTTTCGGCGGCAAGGAGAGCCAGGCGACACAATGGGCCGTGACGGCGGCGCTTGCCGCGCAGATTACGGGCAGGCCGTGCAAGATCCGCCTCGACCGCGACGACGATTTCATCCTCACCGGCAAGCGCCACGATTTCCGGTGCGACTGGCAGGTGGGGTTCGATGAAGAGGGACGCATTCAGGGCTATACGGTCGATCTGCTGGCCCGCTGCGGCTATTCGGCGGACCTGTCGAGCGGGGTCGTGGACCGCGCCATGTTCCATGCGGATAACGCCTATTGGATGCCCGCCGTCCATATCGCCTCCAAGCGCCTGAAGACCAACACCGTATCGAACACGGCTTTCCGTGGCTTCGGCGGTCCGCAGGGCATGCTCGCCATCGAGCATGTGATGGACCAGATCGCCTGGGCGACAGGGCGCGACCCGCTAGATGTGCGCTATGCCAATTTCTACAAGCCTGGCGAAAACCACACGCCCTACGGCATGGAGGTGGAGGAGACCGACACGCTCCACAATCTTGTGCGCACGCTGGAGAATACCTCGAATTACCGCATGCGCCGCGAGGAGATCAAAGCCTTCAACGCATCTTCGCCGATCATGAAAAAGGGCATCGCGCTCACGCCGGTGAAGTTCGGCATCAGCTTCACGCTGACCCACATGAACCAAGCGGGCGCGTTGGTACACGTCTATCAGGACGGCTCCGTGCATCTCAATCACGGCGGCACCGAGATGGGGCAGGGGCTCTATATCAAGGTGGCGCAGGTGGTCGCCGAGGAATTCGGCATCGCCATGGAGCGCGTGCGCATCACCGCGACCACGACCGCGAAGGTTCCCAACACCTCGCCGACGGCAGCATCCTCCGGTTCCGATCTCAACGGCATGGCGGCGAAGGTCGCGGCGGGCGCGATCAAGACGCGCATGATCGCTTATGCCGCCGAGTCTTATGGCATCCCCGAGGACCAGATCGAATTTCGCGACGACCGCGTGTTCATCGGCAATGAGAGTGTCCCCTTCGACGAGCTGGTGAAGAAGTGCATTCTCGCCCGCGTCGCCCTCTCGGAAGCCGGACATTACAAGACGCCGAAGATCACCTGGGATCGCGCCAAGGCCACGGGCCGCCCGTTCTTCTACTTCGCCTATGGCGCGGCCTGTTCCGAGGTCATCGTCGACACGCTCACCGGCGAGAACCGCGTGCTGCGTGCCGACATCCTGCACGATGTGGGACGCTCACTGAATCCAGCCATCGATGTCGGCCAGATCGAGGGCGGCTTCGTGCAGGGCATGGGCTGGCTCACGACCGAAGAACTGGTGTTCAGCAAGGAGGGGCGTCTCCTCACGCACGCGCCCTCCACTTACAAGATCCCTGTGGCATCCGACGTGCCCGCCGATTTCCGCGTCGCGCTTTATCCCAACAGCAACCGCGAGGACACGATCTATCGCTCCAAGGCCGTAGGCGAGCCGCCGATCATGTTGGCGAACAGCGTGTTCTGCGCGCTGGCGGACGCGGTGCATGCGCTCGACCCAATCAAGCCCGTGCCGCTCGATGCGCCCGCGACGCCCGAGGCGATCCTGCGCGCCTGCGAGGCGCTGCGAGGGAGGCCGATGGGGTGAGAGCCTGGCGACAGCTCACCGACCTCATCACGCGGCACGGCGCTGCCGCTCTCATCACCGTACATGACGTCAAGGGCTCCGCTCCGCGTGAAGCGGGCGCGCGCATGGTCGTGCGGCCGGATGGGGCGTTCCACGGCACCATCGGCGGCGGGCAGCTCGAATTCCTCATGCTCGACATCGCTCGTGAGATGCTGGCTCGCGGACGTGGCCCGGCACGCATCATCGATCAGGCTCTTGGTCCCGATCTCGGCCAATGCTGCGGCGGGCGCGTGAAAATTCTCATCGAGACCTTCGATAAGCGCGATCTGCCCGATATCGCACCTCTGAACGCTGCCGAGGACAAGGGCGGCCTGTTCGATGTGGAATGCCGGATGGAGAATGACCGTGTCCGGCGTGAGGTGGGTTCGGCGGTGGGCGACGATGTCGGAACCGGCTGGCACGAGACCCATGGCGAGAATCGCACCCCCGTGCTGATTTTCGGGGCAGGCCATGTGGGTCGCGCGCTCGTGCTGGCCCTGGCGCCTCTACCGTTCTCCGTGCGTTGGCTCGACGACCGCGAGGAGGCCTTTCCCGCCCATCTTCCCGGCAACGCTTCCGCCATCCGCATGCGCGACCCCGAGGCCGAGATCGCCGGGGCAAGGCCGGATTCCCTCATCCTGGTCATGACCCATGACCACCCCCTCGACATGGCGATCACAGCGGCGGCCCTGAAACGGGGCTTTCCCTATGTGGGCCTCATTGGCAGCGCGACCAAGCGGGCGCGATTCGAAAAGCGCTTCCGGGAACTTGGGCTGGAGAGGGACCGCATCGCCTCCCTGGTCTGCCCCATCGGCCTGCCCGGCATTGCGGATAAGGACCCGGCGGTCATCGCCGCGTCGGTCACGGCCCAGCTTTTGCAGGCGCGGGAGCGGGCCGAGCTCGGCCGAAATCTCTCGCTTCCCGTCGCTTCAAACGATAAATAGCTCCTATGAGCGAAACAAAGAACCAAGATCGGCTTTATCTGGCCCGCGCCATCGACCTCTCCCGCCATCATATGGACGACGGAGCCGGCGGCCCGTTCGGCGCCGTGATCGTGCGCGACGGCAAGGTGCTGGCCGAAGGCTGGAACCAGGTGACCTCGGCGAACGACCCTACCGCCCATGCGGAGGTCACGGCGATCCGCCGGGCCTGCCAGGAGATCGGCGATTTCTCGCTGGAGGGCGCGACCCTTTATACGAGCTGCGAGCCGTGCCCCATGTGCCTTGCCTCGGCCTACTGGGCCCGCGTATCGCGCATCGTCTTCGCCAATACGCGGCAGGATGCGGCTGATATCGGATTCGACGACAGCCTGATCTACGACGAGATCCCCAAGCCGATTCCGGAGCGCATCATCCCCATGGATCACCAGCCGAGCCTGGAGGCCAAGTCGGTTTTCGATGCCTGGGCGAGCAAGACTGACAAGGTCGAGTACTAAATTCCGGCGACGCTTCCTATCTTCAAGACATCCGATTTTCACGAGACAGAACCATGCCCCGCGTTACCACCATCGTCCGCAAGCCCGCCGTGAAGGCCGACCGTGTCATCGATACAGTGACGCTCGACCATGAGGCCCGCAACCGCCGTCATGACCATCTGAAGGGCGATGGCGGAACCGAGATCCATCTCGATCTCGACATGGAAACCACCATCAACGACGGCGACGCGCTGCGTCTCGAGGATGGCCGTCTCGTGCAGGTCAAGGCCAAGTCCGAAGGCCTGCTGGAAGTGAAGGCGGAAAACCCGCTCCGCCTCATGCGCCTCGCATGGCACCTCGGCAGCAATCACGGCCTCGCCGAGATCGCGAACGATGCCCTTTACATCGAGAACGATCCGGCGCTGGCTGAGCTCGCGCGCGGGCAGGGCTGCACTGTGACGCTCGTTGAGCGTCCCTTCAAGCCGGAGCGCAGCACCCATGTCTGCTCTCACGACCATCACGGTCACGATCACCACCATGGCCATGATCATCATGATCATGCGCATTCCCACGATCATGATCATCACCACGAGCATGGCCCCGGCTGCGGATGCGGTCACCATCACGGGCACAAGCACGATCACTGATCGCTGACGGCCTCCCATGTCCAAGACCACCCGCGCGACGCAGGTGCTCCAGCAGGCCCGCGTCGCCTTCACAGTCCATACCTATGAGTACGATCCGAACGCGGAACGCATCGGCCTCCAGGCTGCGGAAGCCATGGGCGCCGATCCCAATTCCGTGCTCAAGACGCTCATGGTCCAGGTAGACGGCAAGCCCGCCTGCGTCGTCGTTCCCTCGGATATGGAAGTGAACCTGAAGAAGCTCGCCGCCGCCTTAAGCGGCAAGACGGCGCAGATGATGAATCCGGCGGAGGCGGAGCGCATCACCGGCTACCACGTCGGCGGCATCAGCCCCTTCGGCCAGAAAAAGCGCGTGCCGACCGTGATCGAAGAAACGGCCCTCACGCACGCGGAGGTTTTCATGAATGGCGGCCAGCGCGGGCTTCAGGTGAAGCTCAAGCCGAAAGACGCAGCAGCGGTGCTGGAGGCCAAGGTTGCGGCAGTGATTGGGTAAGATCGTAACAGCCAGAAGCTGGAAGTGGTCCTACGCCTCCCGCGGACGGCTCGTGATTCTGGATTCTGGGGGCAGCAAACCGAGTGGCGTGTAGAAGTAGCTGATCATTAGAGCTGGCACGCCACGGCTGGCTATTTCGATAAGCTTTGAGTCGCCCGGGTCTTCGATAAGGCTCATCGTATTGTGAGCCAGCCCCTTATTGGTGACGTGCAAGATCTTCACTAGCGCCTGCTCGGCCTCGCCCTGGCCCCCGTCATATCGGCCTAAAGCAACCGCTGGCTGCACCTTCTTCAGGAGGCCATCAGCGTTGCGAAAATGCTCAACACCAACGTCAGTGTTGTGCCGTTTCTTGATCTGACCGAGCTTCCCTCTCTCGTCACACAGTCCTAAGAATTCGAGCAGTGCACGACAGTGCACCAGTCCAACCTCAAGCATTGGGTTGGTGATCGCATGAAGATTTCCTTCGATCTGCAAACTGCCGTCGATGTAGACCGCAATCGTCGGCACTTCGTCCCAGCGCGATTTCAGGCCCAAAGCCCAGTTCAACGTCGCTACCGATTGCATCCGATGATCCAGCAGTCGTTTGATTTTCTGCTCGTCAAACATCTAGCCTTGCCCCTGTATTTTTGTGCCGCCATCTGTTGTACGGAGTAATCTGAAATAATCCTAAATCAGCATTTCCGCACTCGACCCTATTGAAACCATGAAGCTTTTCTGGGGAGAGAAAGTAATGTGTATGAAAAGTGATTGGACCGACTGGGGCTGATAAGTGACTGATATTAGCAAGATTTCCGTTGCCCCCATGATGGACTGGACCGATCGGCATTGCCGCGCGTTCCATCGCGTCATGTCGCGCCGGGCGCGGCTTTATACGGAGATGGTCACGACGGGCGCAGTCATTCATGGGCCGCGCGAGCGGCTGCTCGGCTTCAGCGAGGCCGAGCATGTGGTGGCGGTGCAGCTGGGCGGGTCCGATCCGAAAGAGCTGGCCCAGGCTGCCCGGATCTGCGCCGAGTTCGGCTATGACGAGATCAACCTGAATGTGGGCTGCCCCTCGGACCGGGTGCAGAATGGCCGCTTCGGGGCCTGCCTCATGCAGGAGCCGGTTCTGGTGGGCGAGTGCGTGGCCGCCATGAAGGCCGCCGTCTCCCTGCCGGTGACGGTGAAGTGCCGGATCGGGGTGGACGATCAGGATACGGAAGAGGCGTTGAACCGCCTGACCGACAACGTAGTGGCCGCCGGCTGCGACGAGCTGACGGTCCATGCCCGCAAGGCGTGGCTCAAGGGTCTCTCGCCGAAGGAAAACCGGGATATTCCGCCCCTCGACTACCCTCGCGTCTATCGGCTGAAGGCGGAGCGGCCCGGACTGCCTATGGCCATCAATGGCGGCATCAAGACCTGGGACGAGATCCGCGAACACCTGAAGCACATGGACGGTGTCATGCTGGGCCGCGTGGCCTATCACGAGCCGGAAATCCTGCTCGCGGTCGATGCCGAGCTTTACGGCGAGGAGCCGCCGGTTGCGGACGGCTTCGAGGCAGTGGAGGCCTATGAGCCCTATATCGCAGAGCAGCTCGCCAAGGGCGAGCGCCTGAGCAACATCACCCGCCACATGCTGGGCCTCTTCACCGGCCGCCCAGGTGCACGGGCCTATCGCCGGCATCTGGCGACCGAGGCCGTGAAGCCCGGCGCGAACTTGCAGACTCTGCGGGATGCGGTGGCGCAGGTGTCGAGAGTCGCGGCGCTCGAGGCGGCAGCGGAATAATCAAGCTGACATCCCGGACGGCAAAGCCGATCCGGGATCGGGTGCAGTATTAATCACTGTCATTCCGGGTCGAGCGATAGCGAGAGCCCGGAACCCATAAGCACCAACGTCGCCGAAGAAGGTGCATCGTTCGCCGCTTCATTCTGCCAACGATCCCGGATCTGCGCTGCGCTTCGTCCGGGATGACCCTATGTGTCAGATGCTTTCTTTCGACCGCAAGATCAGCCTGTTCCCTCGCACCTCATACGATCCCAATCGTTCCAGAAACGTCATGCCTAGAAGGTTGGCGTGCAGAACGCCCTCGCGGGCGATGAGCGCGCGGACATTGCGCTCCGTGATGGGACCGACGGACAGGCTGTCGATCACCACGGAGGCGGCCAGCGCACTGCCATTGGCGGTCGAGACGGGGATGGAATAGTCCAGCTGATCCGGCTTGAAGCCGAGGGCCTTGGCGTGTTCGGCGCGTAAGACCACGGTGCTTGCGCCCGTGTCGAAGATGAAGCTCGCGTCGTGACCGTTGACCTTACCCTGGACCAGGAAGCTGCCATCGGTCTTGCGGGCGGCGACCACTTCTCCCTCCGGCGTGACGACGGTGCGGCCCAACGCGATGTCGCCGATGGCGCGGTCGAGCACCGCATGCAACTCACCCCGCGAGGCATGGGTGACGAGAAGCGCAACGAGAATTCCGCCGCTGACGGCAATCGCCTGCACGCCATAGGTCCAGTGGCGCCCGAAACCCTCCACGATGGAGGCCGCCATGATGAGGCATGCGCCGCCCAATCCCAGCAGGGCAGCTGCTTCAAAAGGCGAGAGGTCGGCGATGTTCCGCTCGGCGAACAGTCCCAAGGCCAGGGCCGCGATGAGGAGAAGGCCGCCTGCGCCGCGAATCCCTGGCATCAGGAAACCTTCTTGTCCTTGTCGGGCATGAAGGCCTGCCGCATGCGCTCAGGGAGTTCCGTCATGATGTGCTGGCGCTCTTCTTCCGGAATCCGATACCAGCTCGCAATCTCGTCCCGCGTGCGGCCGCAGCCCTCGCAAAGCCCCGTTTCGGGGTCGAGGATGCAGACGCGTATGCAGGGGCTGGAGACGCGGGTCATGACCTCTCACATGGCGTTACGGTTGCAGGACCGTCAAGAGGCCGATCAGCGCGGCAATCTCGGCCACCTGCTGCGTGGCGCCCGCGATGTCGCCGGTCTGGCCGCCCAGATGGCGCAGGGACAGCCGCATCATCGCCCACCCGGAAAGGACAGAGAGCAGGAGCATCAGAACGATGCCGCCAAAGGGGATTCCCGCAAGGAGCCCAGGCACGAGCGTGACGATTCCGGCCAGTCCCGCCGCAAACCAGAAGCTGTCGCGGGAGGGTTGCCCCACGGCCTGGGCCGCGCCATCCGCGCGGGCGGGCGGCAGAAAGGTGAGGGGCATGAGGCCGGCCGTGCGGGAGAGCGAGGCAGCCGCGAGGATCGCCGTAGCGCCGATAAGCCAATCCGTTCGTGTCGCCACCATCGCCAGGGCTCCGATGCGCAGGGCGAGACCTAGGAACAGGGCCGCAGCCCCGAAGGAGCCGATTCTGCTGTCCCGCATGATCTCCAAGCGCCGCTCCTGGGTCGAGCCGCCGAAGCTGTCGGCCGTATCTGCCAAGCCGTCCTCATGGAAGGCACCCGTAGTGATCACCGCCACCGCGACGGCCAGGGCCGCTGCCAGGAAAGGGCCGAGATTGAGGAACAGGGCCCATGCGAAGGCGAGGGCAGGCAGCAGCCCCAGGATCAGCCCCGCGATGGGCAGCACCCGCACGAGGCGCTGAAAATCCGGCAGCGCATGGGCGTTATGCTCGAAAGGAAGGACTGGCACCGGAAGCCGGGAATAGAAGCGCAGGCAATGGGCTAAGTCTACGGCAATGGCCTGCCATAAGCTCATCGGCGGCATTTCGGCCTTGTCTATTTGCTCGGACATGCTTCACCCCACGCAATTTGCAGATTGTGGCTTACCGCATTTTCTTGCGGTGAACCGGTGTCCACTTCGCCGGAAAATGCTTATAGGTCACGCCTCTTCGCGTTCTGCAATGCCCGATGGGCTGGAGCCCTCCATGACTGATCCCGTATCCTCACCTTTCGACGATATCCGCCGCCTCATTACGACCATGGCCGGTCCGGACGAGGCTGCCGTTGAGGCGGTGCGGATGCGCGACCGGCAGCTCACCAAGCCTGCGGGCAGCCTGGGCCGCCTCGAACATATCAATGAATGGCTCGCCGCATGGCAGGGCAAGCCGAAACCCACAGTGGACCGCCCGCTGGTCTGTGTCTTCGCAGGCAGCCATGGCGTGACGGCGAAGGGCGTCTCAGCCTTCCCGTCCGACGTGAACCGCCAGATGCTCGAGAATTTCGCAGCGGGCGGGGCTGCCATCAACCAGATCTGCGCGGCTTATGGCCTGGGCTTCAAGGTGTTCGACCTTGCCCTCGGCATGCCTACCGGCGACATCACCGAGGCCGACGCCATGGACGAGAAGGCCTGCGTCGCTACCATGGCCTTTGGGATGGAGGCTATTGCCGGCGGCACGGACCTTTTGGCGGTCGGCGAAATGGGCATCGGCAACACCACGGTGGCCGCCGCCATCTACACCGCCCTTTATGGTGGCCCCGCCGCGCATTGGGTGGGGCGCGGCACGGGCGTGGACGATGAAGGCCTGAAGCGCAAGATCGCTGCCGTCGATGCCGCCATAGCCCATCACGGCGAGCACCTGAAGGATCCGCTTGAGGTTCTTCGCCGGCTTGGCGGGCGTGAGATCGCGGCCATCGTGGGCGCGATCCTGGCCGCGCGGCTTCAGAAGATTCCCGTCGTGCTCGACGGCTATGTGGCCACCGCCGCAGCCGCGATCCTGCATGCGATCCATCCCTCCACCATCGATCATTGCGTCGCTGGGCATCTGAGCGCTGAGGGCGCGCACCAGGATGTGCTGACCCGCCTCGGCAAGATCCCGCTGCTGGCGCTCGGCATGCGTCTCGGCGAAGGCTCCGGCGCGGCTTTGGCGGCAGGGCTGATCAAGGCAGCGGCCCAGGTCCATCGCGACATGGCGACCTTCGGGCAGGCTGGAGTGTCCGAGCGCATATCGTGAGACGTCGACGCCGCCGCTTCGGAAAAAGCGGCATCCAATCTCTCATCATCGCGCTGGCGCTCGCTGGTGGGGCCGGCATTGCGCTTAAACCCAATGACCGCAACCTCGATGGCCGGGCCCAGGTAACCGATGGCGACACGATCCGCATCGGCGACACACGCATTCGCCTGAAGGGAATCGATGCACCCGAAATGCAGCAGACCTGCTCGCGGGACAGGCGCTCCTATCGCTGCGGGGATGTAGCTCGCCGCGCTCTGATCGACATGATTTCGGGTGAGCCCATCCAGTGCCGCGCATCAGGCCGCGACCGTTATCGTCGCATCCTCGCCCGCTGTACGATCGGCGGCGTGGATATCGGCGCGCGGATGGTCGAGCAGGGCTGGGCCGTCTCCTATGGGCGCGATTACGACATGCAGGAATTCCGCGCGCAAAGCCGCTCCGCGGGCCTCTGGTCCGGCGAGTTCGAGCGTCCTCAGGACTGGCGGCGCAGGCAGTCAGGCTGACTTGCGCGCCATAGGGCTCTACCGAAAATTCGGTTTCGAGCCAATGGAGGCCTATTACGAGACGCCCGTGGGCGGCACGCTCTTTCTGAGACGTATTCTCGCAGAGGCGAGCGCTCGATAAAGCGCGCCTGAATCCCCATTTCAGGGAAATGAATCCTCCCGATTTCGATGAACTCGCAGGCAAGCTTCGGGCCTGCCGCATCTGTCGCGATGCGCCATTTTTCGGCGGGGCCTTGCCCCATGAGCCGCGACCCATCATCCAGGGTAGCGCGAGCGCTCGGCTGTGCATCGCGAGCCAGGCGCCGGGCACCCGCGCCCATGTCAGCGGCATTCCGTTCTCGGACCGCTCCGGCGCTCGTCTGCGTGATTGGCTGAGGCTCGATGAAGCGGCCTTCTACGACGCCTCGAAGGTTGCCATCGTGCCCATGGGCTCCTGCTTTCCGGGGCAGGATTCCAAAGGCGGCGATCTCGGGCCTCGGCGTGAATGCGCGCAGACTTGGCGACAGCCCCTGTTCGAGGCGTTGCCCAATCTCGAACTCGTTCTGCTGATCGGCCAATACGCGCAAGCCTGGCATCTCGGCGACGATTTCCGCGACGGCCTGACCCAGACCGTCCGACGCTGGCGGGAGCTCCTAAGCAATCCGCAAAAGCCGCGCATCCTGCCGCTGCCGCATCCCTCCTGGCGCAACAACGGCTGGCTTAAGACTAATTCCTGGTTCGAGCACGAATTGTTGCCTGTCTTGCGGGAGAATATTCGTGAACTTTTCTAATGAGAAAGTAGTCATGAAATGGAAAATAAGATAAAACTGAGATATTCAAAAAATAAACTAGGGCTAAAATATTTACGATAATTTGGAACTATCAAGGTTAAGGGATGCTTATATCAATATAATTCAGGAAAATTACATGTCGCATATTTCATATTCTCAAGATGAGAGCCCTTTTTTAAAGCTCCATATGCGCGATGCCCAAGCCAAGTGGGATCGGCTCACTACAGCGGACCTCGAGCATATCAAGACAAAGGCTCAGCTGATCGGCGTCGTGCAAGAGCGTTACGTATTGTCTCACGAGGTTGCAGCCAAGGATGTCGAGATATGGAGTTTGGATCGGCGCTTCTGATCGAACGGCCCTTTGATAGACCGCATCGGTGCGAGCTCCCGTTCGTGCATGGCGGCCTGCACGAACTCCGTGAATGAAGGAGGCCTCTTATGAGAGCCCATCATTATGCTGTTGGAGAGCGTGTTCTTTATACGGAGCAGCGATTTCCTCATCTGATCTGCAGGCAGCCCTACACGGTCATTCAGTGCCTGGATTCAAGGCGTTCCAATCCGCAGTATCAAATCCGTTCCGCTTCCCGACCGTTTGATTGCGTCGCCGGCGAGGACGAACTCAGCCGAGACGGCTTGCCCATGAACGTTTCCCAGCAGCCAGATTTTCCAAGTTTTCTGGACTGCAATCTCATGAACGAAGCGGCGAACTTCAATCTGGTTCCTTGGGACAGCCTGCCTCGCAGAACACGGCACAAGAACGAGAAGCCTCGTCTAGCAAGGCATTAGCGGCATGACCCATAGCAGGCCCGTGCTGACTGATAGCCAAAGGACCATTTTGTCCTACGCAGCTATGTTCGCCGTTTTCGGCTTTGGGATGCTCTGTGTCGCCGTTCTCTAAATATGCACCTGCGCCGTTATTCGGCACGAAAGGACCAAGACTTGACTTATCATCTCTATGCGTGCGGACAAAACGTGACATTCACAGGCAAGCGCTTTCTCAGCCCCAGCTGGACCGGGACGTTCACCATTACCAGGCTGCTGCCTTCAGGCGGCGAAGAGCCGCGATACGAGATCAGGGGCAAAGGAGAGGTCTATAGTCGAGCCGCGTTCGAGAACGAGTTGAGCGCTGACTTCGAGATAGTCCGAGCACCAGGTCCTTAAGGTCAGCGGCCCAAGGCAGCATTCTCCTTTTTCACGAGGCCGGATGAGACTTTTGCCCGTGCTTGCGGGACGAGTCCGCCCTATGTTCAAGCTCGACGATAAGGAGCTTGAGGCATGAGCCTGACGACCCTGCGCTGCACCATCGACGGTCCGGTTGCGACGATCACCCTAGCGCGCCCCGACAAGCTGAACGCGCTCAACGCCACCATGCATGCCGAATTGCGCGAAACGCTCGATGCCTGCGAGCGGGACGAGGCGGTGCGCATGGTGGTGCTGACAGGAGAGGGGCGCGCCTTCTCCTCCGGTCAGGACCTTACCGAGAACCTGCCGCGTGACGACCAAGGCCGAATCGATCTCGGCCCGCCTCTGGCCCGGGACTACAATCCTCTCATCCTCAAGCTCGCCAATTATTCCAAGATCACGGTCGCGGCGCTGAACGGGCCCGCCGTCGGCGCGTCCATGAACATTGCGCTTGCCTGCGATATCGTGCTCGCGGCCCGCTCGGCTTATCTGCAGGAGGCATTCTCCAAGATCGCGCTGGTGCCCGATGCCGGCGGCACATGGATCCTGCCGCGCCTCGTCGGCCCGAAGCAGGCGCTCGCGCTCATGCTCACCGCCGATCCGATCCCGGCGGAGGAGGCTCAAGGGATGGGGCTTATCTACAGGGTTTTCGACGACGAATCCTTCCCCGTCGACGTCGCAGCTTTTGCCGCGAGAATCGCTCAAGGCCCCGGCCTGGCTCACCGCCTGACGAAGCAGGCCGTGGCGCAGAGCCTGTCCAACAGTCTCGAAGCGCAGCTTGACCTGGAGGCGCAATATCAGCGAGAGGCTGGGTTCAGTCATGATTTCATGGAGGGCGTCACCGCCTTCCGCGAGAAGCGCGCCCCGCGCTTCGAAGGCCACTGAGGAGAGCACCTATGGGACGTTACGGGATTCTCATCCTCGTCACCCTGGCCGTCGTGATCGGGTTGATCATGTCCAGCAATCCCGAATACGCGGCGCGGATGTCGGACGTGTCCCGAAGCGTGGCCTTCACGGGCGAAACCCGCGAGATGGTGATCATGCTGCTGGCGCTGGGGATCGGCGCTTTCGTCGTCTATCTCGCCGTGACACGGCGCTGAGGAAAGCGGAAGGTTCCGCTTTGTTCACGGGGCGTTCAAGTCGTTCAACTTAAGCCTTGTTCTTCAATGCCCGCATTCAGGGCCAAAACAGGTTCGCTGATCGTGTACCAAGTGAAACGTGCTATCGTTTTTGCGGCTTTCGTTCTGGCAACGATTGCCGGATCGACGTCTTTTGCTTCCGCTCAACAGCAGCGTCTTGCCCTCGTGGTGGGGCAGAGCGCTTATGAGCGAAACCCTCTTGCGACTGCCGCCAACGATGCGGGCCTGATCGCGCAGACGCTCACCAGCGCAGGCTTCGAGGTGATCCAGGGCCGCGACCTCAATGCGACGGATCTGCGCCGCGTGGTGCGCGACTTCCTCGACAAGGCACAGGAGCTCGAGAAGGACTCCGCAATCGTAGTCTATCTGTCGGGCTACGGCGTGCAGCTCGAAGGCGAGAATTACCTGCTGCCGGTCGATGCCCGAATCCAGCGCGATGCCGATGTGCCGATAGAGGGCTTCCGGCTCTCCGATCTGGTCCGCTCGCTCCAGCAGGCGCCCGCTCAGACCCGCATCATCATCGGCGATATGGGGCGCGATTATCCGTTCCCGCCCGGCGGCGAGCCCATCGCCCGCGGTCTTGCGTTGATGGAGCCGCCTGCCGGCTTCCTGATGGCGTTCTCCTCCGCGCCGAACATTACCGCGCCGGACGGGCAGGGGCCTTACGGCGCCTATGTCACCGCTCTCGCCGAGATGATGCGCCAGCCCGGCGTGCCGGTGGATGAGGTCTTCAACCGCGTCCGCCTGCGCACCCATGAGGCCACCAAGGGCGTGCAGACGCCCTGGGACGCTTTGAACCTCGGCAACACGACCTTCGTTTTCTTCGAGCCCAACGAATCCGCCGCAGCGCCCCTGGTGCGCGAGGTGCGCCGCATCGAGGACGTGCCGGCGGAAGAGGCCTACAGCATCGCTGTTGAGCGCGACACGATCCAGGATTATCAGGCCTTCCTGCGCCGCTATCCGGATCATCCGCTCGCCAAGCGCGTCTCGGCGCTTCTGGCCGCCCGCCGCGAGGCCATCGTCTGGCGCCGCACATTGAACCGCAACACCAGCGAGGCCTACTGGACCTATTTGCGCAGCTATCCCAAAGGCCCACATGCAGCCGACAGCCGCCGCCGTCTCGCGCGGCTCTCGGCGCCGATCGCGCCGCCGCAGGTCTTCGAGGAAGTGGTTTACGACGACCTTCCGCCTCCGCTCCCGATGGTGGAGAGAATCGAGGTCGTCGAGGTGGTGACGATCATCCGCGATGCTCCGCCTCCGCCACGTCCCCCGGTCTATCTGCTGCCGGATTACGAGGAGGACGTGGAATTCGTCGAGATCATCCGCGAGCCGCCTCCGCCGCCGATCCTGGTGGGCGTGCTGCCGATTCCGGCGCCGTTCCCAGTGCCACGCTACGCCCGTCCGCCGCGTGAGTATTACCAGCCAATCGCGCCCATCACGCCGCGCGGCATGGTGGCCATCCCGGTCGCGCGTCCTCCGGTTCTGATGGATCGTCCCGGCGCTCCGCGTCCTCCGCGTGGCGAGCGTCCCGAGCCGCGGATTCCGCGTCAGCCGGGCCTCGTGGGGACGCCGCAGCCGATCCCGGTCGTGGCCCGTCCACCGGAAGCGCGCCCAGGCGTTCGTCCCGGTGCGCCCGTGCCGCAGGCTCCGACCCAGCCGCGCCTGCCGCGCCCGATCCCGCTCGCGGCCGATGGCGGTGCAGCGCGTCCGGGTCGCAGCGACATCCAGCCCGCAGCGCCTGCCCGTCCGAGCCCCGTCGCGCCCGCTCCAGGCGTCGCGCCGGGCCTTCCGCAGCCTGCTCGGCCGTCCGCCATCCAGCCGCAGGGCAATGAGGCGCCGGTCGCCCGTCCTCGCCCTTCCGCCGACGAGAACCGCCCCGCACCCCGACCGCAGCGTCCGGGCGTGGATGAAGGGCAGCCCATGCCGCGTCCCGGTCGTCCTTCGATGGACGAGAGCCGTCCCTCGCCGCGTCCCATGCGCCCATCCGTGGAGGAAAGCCGCCCTGCACCACGTCCCGGGCGTCCCTCGGCTGACGAGAATCGGCCCGCTCCGCGTCCGATGCGGCCCGGTGTCGATGAGGGTCGTGCGGCTCCCCGCTTCGAGGCGCCTCGTCCGGCTCAGCCTGCGCCTCAGATAAGGCAGGCGCCGCAGCAGCGCGAGATCGCACCGCGCCCCGGGCGCGAGTTCGACGCCCGTCCCGCACCCCGGATGGAGAGGCCCGCACCTCCGCCCATGATGCGCCAGCCCGCACCTCCGGCGGCTCGCCCTGCGCCTGCTCCCGCGCCGGCCATAAGGCCGCAAGCGCCCAGGCCGAGCCGTGAGGGTCAGCGCCCCGATTGCCGCCCGGGCCGCCCCTGCGCCAACGAGCAGCGATAACCAAAACGAAAGCGCCGGAGTGTGAAACTCCGGCGCTTTTGTCTTTTGGGGATTGTAGGTTGGCTCAAAGGGTGCCGAGTCTTACTTCTCGAGTCTTGCGATGAGGCTCGACGTATCCCAGCGGCGGCCGCCCATCTTCTGCACGTCCGCATAAAACTGATCGATCAATGCCGTCACTGGCAGGCTTGCCCCGCTCTTGCGCGCTTCCGCCAGCACGATCGCCAGGTCCTTGCGCATCCAGTCCACCGCAAAGCCGAAATCGAACTTGCCCTGGTTCATGGTCTTGCCCCGGTTCTCCATCTGCCACGAGCCGGCAGCCCCCTTCGAGATCACGTCCAGCACCGCCTCGATGTCGAGCCCCGCCTTCTGGCCGAAATGGATGCCCTCCGCCAGGCCCTGCACCACGCCCGCAATGCAGATCTGGTTGATCATCTTGGTCAGCTGGCCCGCACCCGTGCCGCCCATCAGCCGGCAGGCGCGGGCAAAGCTCATGATGACGGGCTCGGCCTTGGCATAGGGCTCGGCATCGCCGCCGCACATGACGGTGAGCACGCCGTTCTCTGCCCCTGCCTGACCGCCCGATACGGGGGCGTCGATGAAGGCAAAGCCCTTGTCCTTTGCGGCGGCATAGAGCTCGCGGGCGACCTCGGCGGAAGCAGTGGTGTGATCGACGAAGATGGTGTCCTTAGCCATGCCGTGGAAGGCGCCGTCCTCACCGATGGTGACCTGGCGCAGGTCGTCGTCATTGCCAACGCAGGCAAACACGATCTCCTGACCTTCAGCCGCCTCGCGCGGCGTCTTGGCGACCTTGCCGCCTTTCTCCGAGACCCAGCGTTCGGCCTTGGCGGCGGTGCGGTTGTAGACCGTGACCTCATGGCCCTTGGCCGCCAGATGCCGCGCCATGGGATAGCCCATCACGCCCAAACCCAAGAATGCTACCTTCGCCATCGATTGCTCCCGTTTGCTCTATCCGTTTCTAGAAACAGGGCGGGCGGGGGTCAAACGACTCTATTTGATGTCGAAGGAAAAATATTTGGCGCGCAGCTGGTCATAGGTGCCGTCGGCCTTCACCTGGGCGATGGCGCGGTTGAAGCGCTCGCGCAGGTTCTCGTCCTCTTTCCGAAGGCCGATGCCGTAGGATTCTCGGCGATAGGCGGGTTCAATTGGCGCATCGCCCATCACGTGGCAGCAATCGCCCTCGCGGGTCAGCAGGAATTTCGAGAGGAAGAGTTCGTCGCCGAACACCGCATCGATGCGCCCGACAAGCAGATCGAGATTGGCTTCGTCCGCCTTGGCGTAGAGCACGATCTCGGATTCCTTGTAATGCTCCTTGAGATAGGCCTCGTGATCGCTGCGCTCGGTGGTGCCGATCCGCTTGCCCGCAAGAGCCTTGGGCGTCACCTCTCCGGCGGGTGTCTCCTTGGAGGCGATGAACACGGCGGGGATGCGGTAATACGGGTGGGAAAAGGCGATGCGCTTCTGCCGCTTCTCCGTGATCTCGAGCGAGGACATGACCGCATCGTATTCACGGTTGATCAGGCCCCGGATGATGCCGTCCCATTCATGCTGCACCAGCAAGCATTCGGCTTCCATCGCCTCGCATACGCTCTTCAGGAGATCGACCTCGAAGCCCTGTAATTCATTGCTCGACGGGTCGGTGAAATTGAAAGGCGGGTAGGCGCCTTCCATGGCGATGCGGATCGTGGGCTTGGCGACAGGCTCCGCATTCTGGGCCGACGCCCCACCGAGCCCGAGGGCGATGGCAAGACCTGCGAGGAGTGCGAGCTTTCGGCCCGATTGAAACGCGTTCACTGTTCTTCAGCCTGAGTGATCAGGCTGATATTCATCGAACGATTTTTATAGTCAATTGAAAGTCTTGGATGCCGTTGCGGCGACAGCGCCGCAGCCTTCAGCCGCCGGTCATGCTCATGTGCCGGGCGACTGCCGGACGGGCATGCCGACGGTCGATGATGAAGTCGTGGCCTTTGGGCTTTCGTGCGATGGCATCCACGATGGCCTGCTCCAGAAGAGCATTGTCGGCGGAGGCGCGAACGGGCGCGCGCAGATCGGCGGCGTCCTCCTGCCCCAGGCACATGTAGAGCTGCCCCGTGCATGTGAGGCGAACTCGGTTGCAGCTTTCGCAGAAATTGTGCGTCATCGGCGTGATGAAGCCGAGCCGCCCTCCGGTCTCCTTCACGCGCACATAGCGGGCGGGGCCGCCGGTGCGCTCATCCAGATCTTCCAGCGTATAGCGCGCGCCGAGCCGTGCCCGTACCAGCGAGAGCGGCAGATACTGGTCAATGCGCTGCTCCTCGATCTCGCCGAGGGGCATCACCTCGATCAAGGTGAGATCCATGCCGCGCCCGTGAGACCATGTCATCAGGTGCTCGATCTCATCCTTGTTCACGCCTTTGAGGGCGACCGCATTGAGTTTGATCTTGAGGCCCGCGTTTTGTGCCGCATCGAGCCCCTGCATCACCTTGGACAGATCGCCCCAGCGGGTGATTTGGCGGAACTTGTCCGGGTCGAGCGTATCGATGGACACATTCACCCGCTTCACGCCGCAGGCCGCGAGGTCGGCCGCATGCTTTGCGAGCTGCGACCCGTTGGTGGTGACGGTCAGTTCGTCGAGGGCGCCGGAATCGAGATGGCGGGAGAGGGAGCGGAACAGGGTCATGATGTCCCGTCGCACCAGGGGCTCGCCGCCGGTGATGCGCAGCTTGCGCACGCCCATGCCGACGAAGGCCGAGCAGATGCGGTCCAGCTCTTCCAGGCTCAACAGATCGCGCTTGGGCAGGAAGGCCATGTTCTCCGACATGCAGTAGACGCAGCGGAAATCGCAGCGATCTGTCACCGAGACGCGAAGATAGGTGATCGCGCGGGCGAAAGGGTCCAGAAGAGCCTTGCCGGAAAAGGGCTGGTCGATCTGGGTTGTCGATCCCCGCATGAAATATCTGTCCCCGTGGGTGCTGTGGGCCAAGGTTTGCTTTAACCTAGGAGCCGATGGTTCGAGTTAAACCACAAGCCGTGTGAGATATCCAAATTCATGACCTCCAGTTCCCAGACAGACGAGCGCTGGCCCACCGAAATCCGACTGGCGAAAGACAGGCGCAGCCTGCGGATCGCCTTCGATGATGGGGCCGCTTTCGACTTAGCGGCAGAATATCTGCGCGTGACGAGCCCTTCGGCGGAAGTCCAGGGACACAGTCCGGCTGAGCGCAAGACGATTGCCGGAAAGCGGGATGTCGAGATCGTCGGCGTGGAGCCGGTCGGCAATTATGCCGTGAAGCTCGTCTTCGACGACCTGCACGACACCGGGATCTATGGATGGAAATATCTCTATGAACTCGGAGCCGGATACGAGGAGAAGTGGCAGGCCTATCTCGATGAGCTGGCCGCGAAGGGATTGTCGCGGGAGCGGTTGAGGTAGGGGCGTCCTGTATTCAGACTTAACGATTGCCGGACAAAGCGCTTCCCTTTCCGCCATGGCCGGGCTTGTCCCGGCCATCCCGATGCGAAAAGCGCGGCGCTCAACAATGTCGGGATCACCGGCACAAGGCCGGTGATGACGGCTGTGGTGTGGATGCGTGCATCTCAAACGACAATGGCCGGGACAAGCCCGGCCATGACGTATTGCAGGTATGAATGCGCTTCTGATTCAGCGCTGGACGATCACGCGCGCGCCGACCTTGGCGCGGCTGTAGAGGTCGGTCACGTCCTCGTTGGTCATGCGGATGCAGCCGGATGAGACGGCCTCGCCGATGGTCTCCGGTTCGTTGGAACCGTGGATGCGGTAGATGGTACTGCCGATGTAAAGAGCGCGGGCGCCGAGCGGGTTGTCGGGGCCGCCCTTCATGTAACGCGGCAGGTCGGGGCGGCGCTTGAGCATCTCTGCCGGCGGACGCCAATCCGGCCACTCGCGTTTCATGGTGACGGAGTGCGAACCACCCCACGTAAAGCCGGGACGGCCCACGCCGACGCCGTACTGGACGGCCTGGCCGTTGCCGAGCACGAGCCACAGGCGACGCTCGCTCGTGGACACGACGATGGTGCCGGGAGCATGTCGGCCCGTATAGGTGACGACTTGGCGCTGGACAGGGGAAGCCTGCGCCTTCAACTGCTCTTCAGCGCTGTAAAGGGGCTGGCGGGTGAGGGGATCGATTGCGGTAAATGCCGCAGCCGGAGTCGCAAGAGCGACGAAGGCACAGGCAAGTCCTGTGAGGGTAGCGCGCGTGCGTCCCATAATGGCCTCGAAATGAACACGTTTGATGAGAGGGTGTGCGAGTGCTAAACGCTTATTGCTGCGTTTCGGATCCAGTGCTTATCAGGGTTTTGCACCATTATCCTAGTGCAGACATGCCACGTTTTCGCCGCTTCGTAACTGAGAGGTTAAAGCCAAGGCGCCACATCTCGGTTTTATGAAAATCTTGAGGCCGAACCGGTTTCTTCCGCTTGACGGAGAGGGCGAGAGGCCTTTAGAAGGCCCTTGTCAGGGCGCGTAGCTCAGCGGGAGAGCATTCGCTTCACACGCGAAGGGTCACAGGTTCAATCCCTGTCGCGCCCACCATTCCTTCCTGACAGACAAGCTTCACAATATCGTGTTCGCGATCGGCGAATGCGTGAGCCGTTCTGTGCGGCTTATGCCGCGAGCGGCTTCATGAGCGCTTCGACCGCGCCGAACAGCTTGTCGAAATGGTCGATCACCACATCAGGCCCGAGTTCCTGCACCGGCACGTCCGTGTAGCCGAACGGCACCGCGATGGCCGGAATGCCTGCATTCTGCGCGGTCACGATATCGGTCCGGGAATCGCCCACCATGATGGCCCGGCGCGGATCGCCGCCGGCGCGCTCGATGGTCAGCATCAGATGGCGCGGGTCGGGCTTGAAATAGGGGAAGGTATCGCGTCCGCAATTGGCCGCGAAACGATGGCCGATGCCGAGTTCATCGAGCACCTTGATGGAGTGCTCCTCCATCTTATTTGTGCATACGGCGAGGACGAAGCCCGCGGCCTCCAGGCGGTCGAGGGCCGCCACGACGCCGGGAAACAGAGACGTCTCGACACAGATATTCTCCCCGTAATGCACCATGAATTGCTTGAACAGCTCGTCGAGATGGGCCGGAGTCAGTTCTTTGCCGGCAGCTTCGAAGCCGCGCTGGAGCAGCGCCTTGGCTCCTGCGCCGATCATGTCGCGGGCCTGGGCAAGGGGCAGGGGCGCGAGGCCTTCCTGACGAAGAATGGCGTTCAGGGTCCCCACGAGGTCGCCCGCCGTGTCGGCCAGGGTGCCATCGAGATCGAAGACGGCGATGGGCGAGGCGATTTGCTTTGTGTGAATGGCCATGAAGGTCGGTTACCTGCTGAAGCAAGGGAATCAATCGCGGGGATGATATGGTGCGGTTAGTTGATTCGTTCTTACCGTATGGAGTGATGAATGCGGTTCTTTGGTTCCGCGGCGTTCGTGTCGATGGTCCTGAGTTTGGGCCTGCCGGGGGGCGCCCTGGCGGCTTCCTATGATTTCGTGCCCGCACCCCAGACCGATCTTAATAGGATTTATAGGATCGATCGGATCACAGGCGAGGTCAGTTCCTGTCAGTATGGACTACAGGAAGGCACAATTGGGGTGACGCTCTGCTTCAGCGCCGGCGAAGGCGCAGGCGCGCAAATCCCCGGAGAATATGGCTTGGTGGCCTCCCGGCACGAACGGGAAGGCGGCGTCTTCCGGGTCAATTTCCGCACAGGCGAAATGAGCATCTGCTACGTTTTCGACGAGCGTGTGGTCTGTACCCCTCAGACGAGACCTTCCCCAGCGGCCAACAGCATGGCTCCCTCGGCCTCCACGCCCAGCGTCAGCCCCGGCACGGGTGCCTCGCCGCAGCGTCCCTAAGTCTTATTGCCGTTACGTCATTGCCCTGGCAGTGATGAAATCATCTTTCTTTTCAACAGTCTCGCGTGCTAGAGGCGGGCCGTCTGGTCCCGGCAGCGGGGCGACATTGCAGAGGTCCTCAGTGAGCGACAATCTCAAGCGCGCGGCGGCTGAGCGGGCCGCCGAACTCGTTACCGACGGCATGCGGCTGGGGCTCGGCACTGGCTCGACGGCGGCCCATTTCGTGACCGTCATCGGCGAGCGCGTGCGGAGCGGGCTGAAGGTTGTCGGCGTGCCGACATCGGAGGCGACGCGGGTGCAGGCTCAGCGCGAGGGCATTCCCCTGGCGACCCTGGACGAGATGCCGGAACTCGACCTGACCGTGGACGGCGCCGATGAGCTCGACGACGATCTGCGCCTGATCAAGGGCGGCGGCGGGGCGCTGCTGCGCGAGAAGATCGTCGCGTCTGCCAGCGCCCGCATGGTGGTCATTGTGGATGGGTCCAAGCGGGTCTCGAAGCTCGGCAAATTCCCGCTGCCCATCGAGGTCGTGCCCTTCGGCCTCACCGCTACGGAGCGTGCCATCGTCAAGCTTCTGGACAGCCTCAGCATGACCGGCGAGCTGCGCCTGCGCATGGCTGGGGATGGCGCTCCCTACGTCACCGATGGCGGTCACTTCATCCTCGATGCCCATCTGGACCGCATCGAGAAGCCGAACGTGCTCGCCTCGACGCTCAACAACATCCCCGGTGTCGTTGAGCATGGTCTCTTTATCGGCCTCGCCTCCGGCGCGATCCTCGCGACCGGGGAGGGGCTTGTCGAACTCGGTCATCTTTAAGACCGAAAGCATCAGACCCAAAAGTGGACCTGCACTTTTGGGATAAATCTGCTGCTTCCTTGTAAAAACGGGAGCATCGTATGGCCGGAAAACCGGATTCTACTTTTCTGTACGATGCTCTAAAGCCTTCACGATTGGAGCTACTTCTATGATCCGTTCCGTTTCCCGCATGGCCGTGACCTCCGTTGCGCTGTTCATGCTTGCAAGCCCCGTCTTCGCCCAGCAGCCGGCTCAGCCGAGCGCCAGCCATCTGGCCGTCGCCCGCGAGGTCGCCGTCAGCTCCGGCATGACCGGTGCGTTCGATGCTATGACCGGCCCGCTGCTCAACCGCCTGCAGCAGATGAATGTGACCCGCCCCGAGATCACCTCCGATCTCGCCAAGGTCGCGGACATCATCCGCCCCGAGGTGGAGGCTAAAAAGCAGGAAATGATCGACAGCACGGCGCGCATCTTCGCGACCCGCATGACCGAAGCCGAGCTGAAGGAGGTTGCTGCCTTCTACAAGTCCGCTGTCGGTCAGAAATACGTGCAGATCCAGCCGGGCGTTCTGGACGACGTGGTCCGCGACCTCTCCATCTGGTCGCAGCGCACCTCGGAGTTCATCATGACCCGCGCCCGCGAGGAAATGAGCAAGCTCGGTCATCAGCTTAACTGATCGGCTTCAAGCATCGCCTGAAGGATCAAGCCCGGTTCGCCGGGCTTTTTCTTTGGGAGTATCGCTCTTGTCGCGATAAGGCGCGGCCTTAGCCTTTCCCTTGATACCCTTGCCGAGAGGATCTTCAAGGAGGAGGCTATGAGCGAGGACTGGGCTGTTGACGTCAAGAAATATGCCCCGAATGCCGACGACAAAGCCATCGCGGGCATCGTGCGATATTTAGGGATCGCGCTTCATAACCGGGATTCGGCGCTGGTCTCCTTCTCCGACCGGGGCGAGCTGGTCACGGTGCGCGACAATTTCCTGAAAAAGAAGCTCGGCCTAACGGTCTCCGACGCCGAGTTGGACAAGGCGATCGCCGCCGTCGGAGAGAGGCTGAAGAGCGACCGGACCAAGAACCGGGTCACCGTTTACTACCTGCTCGCCGAGCAGTTCGGGAAACTGTCGGCTTTTGGGTAGTGCGAGCTCGGTTGAGCAAGCACTTACGAACCTCCCACGTCATCACCGGCCTTGCGCCGGTGATCTCGCTTCATTGAGGCGGCGCACACTCCGGATCGGGATGGCCGGGATAAGCCCGGCCATGACGGAGAGGGTGTCACCCCGATCTTCGCCTTTCAGAACTGTGCTGACATATGGAAAAGGGCCGGCTCAAAATGGAGCCGGCCCTTCTCATTCATTACCGTGGAGCGCCTTAATCCTCGGTCGCCTTGAACTTGCCCATCCCCTTCATCACGAAGGGAAGGACGAGGGCGATGAGGGCGATGGTGAGGAGCGTGGCCGAGATCGGGCTCTGCAGCAGCACCATCGGATCGCCGAGGCTGATCGCCAGTGCCCGGCGCAGCTGGCTTTCCGCCACCGGACCCAGGATGAGCCCCACGACCACAGGCGCGATCGGGAAGTCGAAACGCCGCATCAGGAACCCGAGCACGCCGAAGCCGGCGAGCATCATGAGTTCCACCGGCGAGGGGTTCGCCGCGATGGTGCCCATGGTCGCGAAGACCATGATGCCCGCATAGAGCCAGGGCTGCGGAATCGACAGCAGCCGCACCCACAGGCCGACCAGAGGCAGGTTCAGCACCAGCAGCATGGTGTTGGCGATAAACAGGCTGGCGATGAGACCCCACACCAGATCCGGCTTCTCCGCGAAGAGCAGAGGGCCGGGGTTCAGGCCGTATTGCTGGAAACCGGCCAGCATCATCGCCGCTGTGGCTGAAGTCGGAAGCCCCAGCGTCAACAGGGGCACGAGAGTGCCTGCTGCCGATGCATTGTTCGCCGCTTCAGGACCCGCGACTCCTTCGATCGCGCCATGGCCGAACTCTTCCGGATACTTGGTCAGGCGCTTCTCGGTCGAGTAGGACAAGAAGGTCGGGATTTCCGCGCCGCCCGCGGGCAGGGCGCCGATGGGGAAGCCGAAGAGCGTGCCGCGCAGCCATGGCTTCCAGGAGCGCTTCCAGTCTTCCTTGGTCATCCAGAGCGAGCCCCGGACGGCCTCGAGCTTTTCCTCATGTACATGGCGGCGTGAGGCGACATAGAGCGCTTCGCCCACCGCGAAGAGACCGACCGCGAGGGTCGTGACCTCGACGCCGTCGTAGAATTCCGGAACGCCGAAGCTCAGGCGCGACTGTCCGGACAGGATGTCGATGCCCACAAGGCCGAGCAGCAGGCCTATGAGGAGGCTGGTGAGCCCGCGCACGGGCGAGTCGCCGAAGGTGGCCGAGACGGTCACGAAGGCAACGCACATGAGGGCGAAGTAGTCCTCGGGGCCAAAGCTGACGGCGATGTCCACGAGATAGGGCGCGAGGAAAGTCAGGCCCAGGGTCGCGAAGGTGCCCGCCACGAAGGAGCCGATGGCCGATGTGGCCAGCGCCGGGCCGCCGCGTCCGGCCTTGGCCATCTTGTTGCCTTCGAGCGCGGTCGCCATGGAAGCGCTTTCGCCGGGCGTGTTGATGAGGATCGCGGTGGTCGATCCGCCATACATGCCGCCGTAATAGATGCCTGCGAACATGATGATCGATCCGGCGGGATCGAGCTTGAAGGTGATCGGAAGGAGCAGCGCCACGGTCAGCGCGGGGCCGATGCCTGGAAGCACGCCGACGGCTGTGCCGAGAAGAACGCCGATGAGGGCGAAGAGCAGGTTCATCGGCTGGATGGCGACGGTCAAACCGTGGGCCAGCGATACGAAAGCTTCCATGTCAGTCGGCCTCAGAGCAGTTTTTCGAGCGGCCCTGCCGGCAGGGACAGGGTCAGGAGCTTCGCGAAAAGCAGGTAGATCAGGACGGCGAGCACGGCTCCGATGAGGAGGTCCGTCAGGAAGGCCTTGCGGCCGAAGGCGGCCGAGGTCGTGGCGAACAGGATGGCAGTGCCGATCATGAAGCCGCCGCCTAGCACGATGAGGGCGATCAGCGCGGCGAGACCGCCGAGGATCAGGACGATAGGAGCCCAGTCCAGCCGGTCACGAGCCGGCAGATCGCCGCGAAGCGCACCGATGCCGTTGCCGATGGCGAGGAGGCCTAGGCAGATCGAGACGATGATTGGCATGACCTTCGGGCCGAGATCGTAGGGGGAGAGGATCTGAAGTGAGGTCATGTCCCACCAAACCAGACCTGCCAGGACGAGAAGAATAAGGGCGATGACGAGGCCAGCTACGTCGACGCGCCGCTGTTGAGATGTGCTCATGAATGATCCCAAAAAAGAAGCGCCGCGCTCCGAGAACGCGGCGCTTCCGATCGCATTTATCTGGAAAATTAAGACTTCACCAGACCCACGGCGGTGAGAACGTCCTTCGTACGGACCTGCTCGTCGGCGAGAATCTTCGCGAAGGCATCGCCGGAGACGTAAGAATCCTCCCAGCCCTTGGCCTTCAGAATTTCCTGCCATTCCTTCGACTTCGCCATCTTGTCCATGACGTCGGTGAGCGCCTTCTTCTGGTCGGCGGAGATGCCCGGAGGGGCTACGACCGCGCGCCAGTTGGCAATTTCGAGATCGACGCCCTGTGCCTTGATGGAGGGCTGGTCGGCGGTAGCCTTGTCGGCAGGGGTCGTCAGGCCGATGAGGCGAAGCTTGCCGGCCTTGATCTGGCTTTCGAATTCGCCGTAGCCGGAAATGCCGGCCGTCACCTTGCCGCCGAGGATGGCCGCGAGGGCTTCGCCGCCGCCCGAGAACGGGATGTAGTTGATCTTCGTCGGGTCGGCGCCTGCCGCCTTGGCGAAGAGAGCGGCCGCGATGTGGTCCACGCCACCGGCCGAGCCGCCTGCCCAGGTCACCTTGGCCGGGTCGGCCTTGATAGCCGCGGCAAGGTCCTTGGCGGTCTTGATCGGGGAATCGGCAGGCACGACGATGGCCTCATATTCCGCAGTCAGGCGGGCGATGGGGGTCGTCTGGTCCAGGGTGATGGGCGATTTGTTGGTCAGCAGAGCGCCCACCATCACGTAGCCCATGACCATGAGCTGATTGCCGTCGCCCTTGGAATTGTTGACGAGCTGGGTGATGCCGATGGAACCGCCCGCGCCGGGAACGTTGACGACCTGGATGCCTTTCGCGAGGCCGGACTGGGTCAGCGCCTGCTGCATCGAGCGCGCCGTCTGGTCCCAGCCGCCGCCGGGGGCGGCGGGGGCCATGATCTTCAGTTCCATCTGAGCGGCGGCAGACGTCACAAAGCCTGCCACGGCTGCCGCTGCGAGGGCGCCGCGCCAAAGGCTTTTCCGATATTGCCTCATAGTCTATTTCCTCCATGGACACTTCCGTTACGTCGGAGCGTCGGGCGAAAAACCGTAATGGGGGATTTCTCCAGGGGCAAGCATATGGATTGTTTATCCCTGTTCAACCTTCGCGTAAGAGCCAATGTTAGATTCTAACGGCGAGTGTATTCTTACATGTCCTCCTCTGCCTCAATCGTGACCGGCCGGCACGCCCGTTATGCCGAAGGGTTGTGGCATGCATCCATGGTTACGCTGGCTCTGATTCCGGCGGGGATGGTGATCGCTAACCGCTCCAGCGCGACCCTTATCGTGCTGAGCGCGATCTTCGCGTTAGCGGCCACGGGCATCGAGGGGAGAGCGCGTCCCCTCTGGCGGGATATCGTTTCGGCCATGACATCCCCCATCGGGCTCGCCGCGCTCATCTTCTTCCTCTGGTGCGCCGTTTCGATCTCCTGGAGTGAATTCAAGCTCGTCTCACTGCGCTCGTTCGGCGAGTTCTGGGTGCCCATTGGGGCCACTCTTGTCCTGGGCCTCACCCTCGCGCCACGTCTGACGCGGCGCATGTTCCTGGTTCTCACGGCCGTTTACGTGGTGTCCTGCCTCGACATTGCCCTGGAACTCGCGACCCATCGCTCCCTTCGAGCCTGGGCCGGCGCGCGCTCAGATCCCTTCATCTTCAACCGTCCCATCCTGACCTTGCTGATGATGACGCCGCCCCTGGTCGCCTGGCTTCTCGGCTCCAGCCGCCGGGGCTTGCTCTACGCGCTGGGTCTGACAGCGCTCTTGGGTTTCACGGCGATGCGCTCGGAAAGCGATGCGGCGGCGCTGGGGCTTATCATCGTCTGCCTTGCCTTCCCGCTTGCTTGGTTTTTTCCGCGTATGACCTGCATTCTGGCCGCTCTTGCCTTCATGATCGCCATGGCGGTCTCCCCGCTGATCGGGCAGATCTCAAGCCAGGTGATCACGCCCGAAATGCACAAGAAGATCGCGACCGGGCATTCCAAGGAGCGGGTGGCCCTGTGGAGCAGCTTCGGCTCTGCCGTCCGGGAAGACCCGATCCTGGGCGGCGGATTTGGCGTCAGCCCGAAGATGGCGGAAACGACAGTGGCCTCGAAAGTCCCGCGCAAGGAGCGGAAAATGCTCGCCATCGGGCATCCGCATAATGCCGCTTTGCAGATCTGGGTTGAGCTTGGCGCCGTGGGTGCGGTCCTTGCGCTGGCCGTCGTTTTCCTCACATTACGGGCAGTTGCCCGTCATCCTCACCTGGTCCGCAGTGCATCGCTGGGGATCATCGCCGGGGCGGCGCCGGTCGCTCTCGTCGGACACGGGGCCTGGCAGGGATGGTGGGCGGCATCCCTCGGCGCGGCCATGATCTGGACGCTCGCCGCAGCCAGATTCCAAACGGAGAGCCGATGATGTCCCAGTTCGATGTAGACCTTTTCGTCATTGGCGGCGGCTCGGGCGGCGTGCGCGCGGCCCGCATCGCGGCCGGATACGGCGCGAAGGTCATGATCGCTGAGGAATACCGTGTCGGCGGCACCTGCGTCATCCGAGGTTGCGTGCCCAAGAAGCTGATGGTCTATGCCAGCCGCTTCACTGATGATTTCCACGATGCGGCAGGCTTCGGCTGGACCCTGGGTGAGGTCAAGTTCGACTGGGCGACCCTGATCCGCAACAAGGACAAGGAAATCGACCGGCTGGAGGGCATCTACCGGACCAACCTCGAAAAGGCCGGTGTCGAGATCGTCGACAGCCGCGCGGTGATCGAGGATCCGCATACGGTTCATCTGCTGAAGACCGGCGCCCGCATCCGGGCGCGCACCATCCTCGTGGCCGTGGGTGCTCACCCCACCATGGACCCGCCGATTTCCGGCGGCGAACTCGGCATCACCTCGAACGAGGTGTTCCATCTGGAGAAACTGCCCGAGCGCATCATGGTGGTCGGCGGCGGCTACATCGCAGTGGAATTCGCAGGTGTCTTCGCAGGCCTCGGCAGCAAGGTCACCCTGGTCCACAGGGGCGACAAGCTCCTGCGCGGTTTCGACGACGACATCCGCGTGGCGCTCGGCGAAGCCTATGCTCAGCGCGGCATCGATCTCGCCCTGTCGCGGACCCTGACCCGCCTCGACAAAACGGCTGACGGCATCGCGGCCACCCTGTCGGACGGCTCCGTGGTGCATGTGGATCAGGTGCTTGTCGCGACCGGACGGCGGCCGAATACGAAAGGCCTTGGGCTCGATAAGGCCGGCATTGCCGTGGACGAGGTAGGCGCCATTCCCGTGGATGCCTATTCCCAAACCCTCACGCCCTCGATCTATGCCGTCGGCGATGTGACGAACCGGGCGAACCTCACCCCCATCGCCATCCGCGAAGGCCATGCCTTCGCCGACACGGTCTTCGGGGGCAAGCCCACTATCGTTGATCACGAGCTGATCCCGACGGCGGTATTCTCGACCCCTGAGATCGGCGTCATCGGCTACGGTGAGGATGCGGCTCGGACGATCTATGGCGAGATCGACGTCTATCGCACCGCCTTCCGTCCCATGAAGGCCACGATCTCCGGCGGGTCCGAGCGGGTTCTCATGAAGCTCATCGTGGAAAAGGCCACCGACAAGGTCCGCGGCGTCCACATCATGGGCCATGACGCGGGCGAGATGATCCAGCTCGCCGGCATCGCCGTCACCATGGGCGCCACCAAGGCCGATTTCGACCGAACCGTGGCCGTCCATCCGACGGCGGCGGAGGAGCTGGTGACCATGCGCTCGCCGGTCGTGGTCAAGAAGCCGGTGGCGGTGGGATAGCGGTACACTCGCCTAAGTAGAGAATCTAGATTGTTTCAACACTTTGACGGCAATTGACTTTGAAGTGTTGAAATAGTCTCGTTTAATGCCTATGGTTTGTTTCAACAGTTTCTATTAGCTAAGAACGAAAGTGTTGAAACGATGCTGTTTCAGGAGTTTAACGGCGATCAGCGGCGCGAAAAGGTTAATTCCATTCAGCGCTACTTGTCCTGGTGCGATGCTAAAGAGCGGACCGAGAGTTACCGCGGTTCACTCGTCTGGCAGGAAGTCAAGGGCGAACGATACTTGGTTCGAAGCTATTATGACGCTTCCGGAAATCGCCGCCAAAGGTCCGAAGGTCGGCGCAATACTGAGACGGAAAAGCTGAAGGCCTCTTGGGATAAAGCACGCCAGGAAGCGACGGAGCGCTTCAAGTCCCTGCGGGAGGTTATGGCGCGGCAGGCCGCCATCAATCGCGCGGTTAAGCTTGGGCGTGTCCCGATGACCGGGGCGCGGATCATTCGGGCTATCGATGACGCCGGTCTTCTGGGAAACGGCATCCGCATCGTCGGCACAAATGCCATCTATGCCTATGAGGCTGCGGCAGGGGTGATGGTGAACCCAGATATTACGGCCACCCTCGACATCGACTTGCTGCTCGATGCCAGGATGTCGCTGCGCATGGTGTTGAGGGATGAGGCCTCTGAGCCCACTTTGATCAACCTGCTCCGCAAGGTTGACAAATCCTTCGCAAGGACAAGTCAGACTTTTCGTGCGGTCAATGACGAGGGCTATCTCGTGGACCTGATCAGGCCACAGCGCGATCCCCCCTGGCTCAATGAACGGGAGCAGATCGGCGAGGCTGAGGATGAGCTTTCTGCCGTGCCGATCCATGGATTGTCATGGCATGAAAGCGCCCCGCCGTTTGAGACTGTCGCGATTGATGAGAAAGGCGGGCCATTACGGATTGTCGCGAGCGATCCACGGGTCTTTGCCGCTCACAAGCTGTGGCTGTCGCGAAACCCTGACCGGGAGCCTACGAAACGGTGTCGCGATGCCGCGCAGGCGGAGGTCGTTGCTCAGATGGTTGCGCGGTATCTGATCCATCTGCCGTACGACAGCGCTGAACTGCGGATGCTGCCGAAGGAGCTGTTCGAGCAGGCTGCAGGATTATTTGATGTCGGTGAAACCGAGGACACGTATACCTTTTAAGGTATATCTATGAGTGCCCGACGAGAAGGCTGCCTATGAGTCGCGGCCTCTCCGCACTCGCCTTTTTGATTATGTCGTGTATAGGTGCCCGTTCGTGCCGCTTATTGCGGGGATCGACGAAGATTCAAGGAAGGACACGGGGGTAAGTGTCATGAGTGAGCGGTGGACGCCCAATAGCTGGAGAGATAAGCCGATCCAGCAGGTTCCAGCCTATCCGGACGTTGAGGCACTTGAAGGCGTGGAGCAGCAGCTCGCAGGCTTTCCTCCGCTCGTTTTTGCAGGCGAGGCGAGGAAGCTTAAGCGCGATCTGGCGAAAGTGGCCAAGGGCGAGGCTTTCCTGCTCCAGGGCGGCGATTGCGCCGAGAGCTTCGCCGAGCATTCCGCCGACAACATCCGCGATTTTTTCCGCCTGTTCCTGCAGATGGCCGTGGTCCTCACCTATGCGGGCGGCTCGCCCGTGGTGAAAATCGGCCGCGTGGCCGGCCAATTCGCCAAGCCGCGCTCGTCGAGCACCGAGATTATCGACGGCGTGGAGCTTCCGAGCTACCGCGGCGACATCATCAGCGACATCGCCTTCACGCCTGAAGCACGCATGCCGGATCCGCGCCGTCAGCTCATGGCCTATCGCCAGTCTGCCGCGACGCTCAACCTGATCCGCGCCTTCGCCACCGGCGGCTACGCGAACCTTGAGAACGCGCATCGCTGGATGCTGGGCTTCGTGAAGGATTCGCCGCAATCCTCGCGCTACACCGAGCTTGCCGAGCGCATCACCGAGAGCCTGAACTTCATGCGGGCTATCGGCATCGATCCCGAGACGCATCCCGAGATGCGCTCGACGGATTTCTACACGAGCCACGAGGCCCTGCTGCTTGGCTACGAAGAGGCCCTGACCCGCGTCGATTCCACGACCGGCGACTGGTACGCCACTTCCGGACACATGGTCTGGATCGGCGACCGTACCCGCCAGACGGACCATGCCCATGTGGAATACATGCGCGGCATCAAGAACCCGATCGGCCTCAAATGCGGCCCGTCGCTCTCGGCCGGTGGGCTCCTGAAGCTCATCGACACCCTCAACCCCGAGGACGAGGCCGGCCGCCTCACCCTGATCTGCCGCTTCGGCGCGGACAAGGTGGCCGATCACCTGCCGGGCCTGATCCGCGCGGTGCAGAAGGAAGGCCGCACTGTGGTGTGGTCCTGCGATCCCATGCACGGCAACACGATCAAGGCGGCATCGGGCTACAAGACCCGTCCGTTCGAGCGCGTGATGGGTGAGGTGCGGGACTTCTTCGCGATCCATCAGGCGGAAGGCACGCATGCGGGCGGCATCCACCTGGAGATGACCGGCAAGAACGTGACGGAATGCACCGGCGGTGCCCGCGCGCTCACCGATGCCGACCTCTCGGACCGCTACCACACCTATTGCGACCCGCGCCTCAACGCGGAGCAGGCGCTGGAAATCGCCTTCCTGACCTCGGAGCTGATCAAGCGCGAGCGCCAGTCAAGGGAACGTCCCGCTGCACTCGCCGCTGAATAAAAAATAGCAAATTAAAGAAAAGGGGCGCCCCCAGGCGCCCCTTTTCTTTACGCATACGCAACTCTACTCGTGTTCGGGCTTAGCTCAGCCAGCCCATGAAGAAGAGAATGAGAATGATCGGCAGCGGAATGCCGATAAGCCAAAGCAGGCCACCTTTAAACATGTCAGTCTCCCGTATATTTCGTGTTCTGATAACGAACTGAACTATTGCGGGTTCCAACAAAGCTTGAGCTTGTAAAAATCGGTGATTCTCTGCGCCGAAGGGATAGGGGAAAGCGTGCCGGACTCATTGCTGCGCAACGCGTGGCGCGCTAAATCCGCAGGTGTCATGGTTCAGAACACGCTCAAGATCGCTCTCGCGCAGCTCAACCCCATCGTCGGCGACGTGGCCGGCAACGAGCAGAAGGCTCGCGACGCCCGCGCGGAGGCTGCCCGCCTCGGTGCCGATATCATTATGTTTCCGGAGCAGTTCCTCGCGGCTTATCCCGCCGAGGACCTTGTGCTCAAGCCCGCCTTCCAGGATGTCTGCCGCGCCGCTCTCGAACGCCTGGCGCGCGAGACGGCGGATGGCGGCCCCGGCATGCTGATCGGCCTGCCATGGCGCGACGGCGACGAACTCTACAACGCCTATGCACTGCTCGATCAGGGCACGATCACCGTGCGCTACAAGGTCGATCTGCCGAATTACGACGTGTTCGATGAGAAGCGTAATTTCGATGCCGGTCCTTTGCCTGGCCCCGTGAACTTCCGCGGCATCCGCATCGGCGTGCCGATCTGCGAGGATATCTGGGGCGGGGATGTGGTGGAGTGCTTGGCCGAGACCGGCGCGGAAATCCTCCTCGTCCCCAACGGCTCGCCCTATCATCGCGGCAAGACCGATGAGCGCTTCAACATCGCCACCGCCCGCGTGACCGAGAGCGGCCTGCCGCTGGTTTATCTCAACCAGGTCGGCGGCCAGGACGAGCTGGTCTTCGACGGCGCGTCCTTCATCCTCAATGCCGATTGCTCGCTGGCCGGCCAGCTCCCGGCCTTCGAGGAGGCCATCGTCCTCACCGTCTGGGAAAAAGACGAGAACGGTTGGGCCTGTCGCGAAGCTCCGCTCGTGGAAGTCGAGGAGGGCAGGGAGGCCGATTACGCGGCCTGTGTGCTCGGCCTTCGCGACTACGTGGAGAAGAACCGTTTCCCCGGTGTGGTGCTCGGCCTCTCCGGCGGCATCGATTCCGCAATCTGCGCCGCCATGGCGGTGGATGCGCTGGGCGCCGGTCGGGTCCATTGCGTGATGCTGCCTTACCGTTACACCTCGGGCGAGTCCCTGAAGGATGCGGAGGATTGCGCCAAGGCGCTCGGCGTGCGCTACGACATCCTGCCTATTGCCGAGCCCGTGGAGGGCTTCGAGGCGGCGCTCCAGCCCATCTTCCAGGGGAGAGAGCGCGACATCACGGAGGAGAACCTCCAGAGCCGAGCGCGCGGCACCATCCTCATGGCGATCTCGAACAAGTTCGGCGCCATGGTTCTGACCACCGGCAACAAGTCCGAAATGTCGGTGGGCTATGCCACGATCTACGGCGATATGAACGGCGGCTTCAATCCGATCAAGGACCTCTACAAGATGGAGGTCTTTTCCCTGTCCGCGCTCCGCAATCGCTGGAAGCCCAACGGTGCTAAGGGGCCGGACGGCATCGTGATCCCCGAGAACATCCTCACCAAGGCGCCCACCGCCGAGCTGCGCGAGAACCAGAAAGACCAGGATTCCCTACCGCCTTACGAGGATCTCGACGAGATCCTGCGCGGCCTCGTGGAGCAGGAACTGCGCGTATCGGAGATCGTGGCTAAGGGCTACGACCTGGAGGTGGTGAAGAAAGTCGAGCGGCTGCTCTACATCGCCGAATACAAGCGCCGCCAATCGGCGCCCGGCGTGAAGGTCACCCGCAAGAATTTCGGCCGCGACCGTCGTTACCCCATTGTCAACCGCTTCCGCGACCAGGGGCTGGTGGCTCACAAAAAGGACGAAGCCCTGGAGCGCGCCATCGGCAAGCCGCGTGTCGGCTCGCTGGATGTTTGACCTTTCCCTGCGGGCGGCCCCTTGCGCCGCCGCGCTCCCTTCGCCATAGCATTCACATGTCCAAGCCAATCGTACGCTTCGCCCCGTCTCCGACCGGGAACATCCATATCGGCAATACCCGCGTGGCCCTGCTCAACGCGCTCTTCGCACGTCGGGAAGGGGGCACCTTCATCCTGCGCTTCGACGATACCGATCTCGCGCGCTCGAAGCAGGAATATGCGGATTCCATCGAGACCGATCTCCAATGGCTCGGCATCGCGCCGGATGTGATCGTCAGGCAGTCGGAGCGGTTCGCGCTCTACGATGCGGCGGCCGAGCGTCTGAAAACCCTTGGGCGGCTTTATGCCTGCTACGAGACGTCGGAGGAGCTGGAATTCCGCCGCAAGCGCCAGCTCGCGCGCGGCATGCCGCCGATCTACGACCGCGCGGCCTTGAAACTCACCGACGAGGACAAGGCAAAGCTCGAAGCCGAGGGGCGCAAGCCCCATTGGCGCTTCCGTCTCAACCCGGTGAACGTGGCGTGGAAGGACCTCGTACGCGGCGATTGCCACGTGGATTGCAGCTCGCTCTCCGATCCGGTGCTGGTGCGCGAGGACGGAACGTACCTCTACACGCTGCCCTCCGTGGTGGACGATATCGAGCTCAAGATTACCCATGTGATCCGCGGCGAGGACCACGTCACCAACACGGCGGTGCAGATCCAGATTTTCGAGGCGCTCGGCGCGGCTATCCCGACCTTTGCGCACCATAGCCTGCTGATCACCGCGAGCGGCGAGGGGCTGTCGAAGCGTCTTGGCCATCTCTCGGTGAAGGGCCTGCGCGATGCGGGGTTGGAACCTCAGGCGGTGGCATCGCTGGCGGTGCTCGTCGGTTCGGCGGAATCGGTTCGGCCGATTGCGGATCTGAACGAACTCGCGGGGCTTATCGACTTCTCCCACATCTCCCGCGCGCCCGCGAAATTCGACGAGAGCGAGCTGGAGCACCTGAACGCGCGCCTCATCCATGAGATGCCCTATGCGGTCGCTCGCGAGCGGCTGGGCGCCCTCGATGCGGATGCGGGCGAGGCTTTCTGGAACGCCGTGCGCGGGAACCTCACCAAGGTTCAGGATGCGGTGGAATGGGCAAAGGTCGTGCGCGGTCCGGTGACGCCCGTCATCGAGGATCGCGCCTTCATCGACGCTGCGACCGAAGTGTTGCCTGCAGCGCCCTGGGATACGGCCACCTGGAAAGCCTGGACGGAAGCGGTGAAGACAAAAACCGGTGTGAAGGGCAAGGCTTTGTTCATGCCGCTGCGCCTCGCGCTTACCGGCCTCGACCATGGTCCTGAACTCGGCGCGCTTCTGCCGCTGATCGGGCCGGATCGTGCGAAGATGCGGCTCGCGGGGCAGGCGGGTTAAGCTTCAGGCTCTTCCGTCATGGCCGGGCTTGTCCCGGCCATCCCGATTGGAAAAGTGCGCCGTTTAAATCAAACGGGATCACCGGCACAAGGCCGGTGATGACGGTCGGAGGGATGGAAATCGCATATGTCCGACCCAAATCTGCGAGCCGCTCTCCACGAGGACGTTCCGGCAATCGAGACATTGGTCCGAAACGCCTACAGCAAATACATCGAGCGGATCGGCAAGCCGCCTGCTCCGATGAATGCGGATTACAGGCAGCTTGTCGATGAGGGCGATGTCTGGGTTCTCGAACTCGATGGCGATGTAGTCGGTCTGATGATCCTCAAATTAGAGGCTGATCATCTGCTTGTCAGCAACGTTGCCGTCTCGCCAGCCCATCAGGGCCGCGGCTTAGGAACGAAGCTTCTCGCCCATGCCGAGACGCAGGCCCGGCAGCGCGGGTTTGGGGAAATGCGGCTCTATACGAACGAGCTGATGCACGAAAACCTAGCGGTCTACGCCAAGCTCGGCTGGTCAGAATACGACCGTTCCGAGCAGGACGGGTTTCGCCGAGTCTTCCTGAAGAAGGAACTCGGCGGCATCCCGTCCTAAGTGGTTTCGCTACGCCTTGATCTTGTAGCCCGTCCTGAAGATCCACCAGACGGCGGTGAGGCAGATCAGCATGAACAGGAACGTCATGCCGAGGCTCAGGCCCACATCCACGTCCGCGACGCCGTAGAAGCTCCAGCGGAAGCCGCTGACGAGATAAACCACCGGATTGAACAGGGCGATTTTCTGCCAGAAGGGCGGAAGCATGTTGATGGAGTAGAAGCTGCCGCCGAGAAAGGCGAGCGGCGTCACGATCATCAGCGGGATGACCTGAAGCTTCTGGAAGCTGTCGGCCCAGATGCCGATGATGAAGCCGAAGAGGCTGAAGGTGACGGAGGTCAGCACCAGGAAGGCTATCATCCACACGGGATGCTGGATGGAGAAATCCACGAACAGGCGCGCGGTGACGAGAATGATCGCGCCGATGATCACCGACTTCGTGGCGGCCGCGCCCACATAGCCGATCACCGTCTCCATGGCCGAAATCGGCGCGGAGAGGATTTCATAGATCGTGCCTGAGAATTTCGGCATGTAGATGCCGAAGGACGCATTGGAAATGCTCTCCGTGAGGAGCGAGAGCATGATGAGGCCCGGCACGATGAAGGCGCCGTAGCTCACGCCGTCGATGCTGGCCATGCGTGAGCCGATGGCCGAGCCGAAGACGATGAAATACAGCGATGTTGAGATGACCGGCGAAGCGATGCTCTGCATCAGCGTGCGCCAGGTGCGCGCCATCTCGAAGAGGTAGATGGCCTTGATGCCGTAGATATTCACGCGCGTTCCCTCACCAGGCTGACGAAGATGTCCTCCAGCGAGGACTCGGAGGTGTGCAGATCCTTGAAATCGATGCCGTGCTCGTTGAGCCTACGCAGGAGCGTGGCGATGCCGGTCTCTTCGGTCTGCGTATCGAAAGTGAAAGTGAGGTCCTGCCCATCCTCGGAAAGCTGCAGATGTTCCGATTGCAGAGCGGCGGGCAGGGCGGCGAGCGGGCTTTGCAGATGCAGGGTCAGCTGCTTCTTGCCGAGCTTCTGCATCAGCACGTCCTTGTCCTCGACCAGGATGATTTCACCCTTGCGGATCACGCCGATGCGGTCCGCCATCTCCTCGGCTTCCTCGATGTAATGCGTGGTGAGGATGATGGTGACGCCGTTCTCGCGAAGTTGGCGCACCATGTTCCACATGTCACGGCGCAGCTCCACGTCGACGCCGGCGGTGGGCTCGTCGAGGAAGAGAATGTTCGGCTCGTGCGAGAGGGCTTTGGCGATCATCACGCGGCGCTTCATGCCGCCGGAAAGCGCCATGATCTTCGAGTCCCTCTTCTCCCAGAGAGAAAGGTCCTTCAGGATCTTCTCGATATAGGCCGGGTTCGCGGGCTTGCCGAACAGGCCCCGACTGAAGCTCACCGTCGCCCATACGCTCTCGAAGGCATCCGTGGTGAGTTCCTGCGGAACGAGGCCGATCTTGGTGCGGGCAGGGTGGTAGTCGCGCACGATGTCGTGCCCGTCCGCGATCACCGTTCCGGTGCTCGGATTGACGATGCCGCAGATGATGCTGATCAGCGTCGTCTTGCCGGCGCCGTTGGGGCCGAGCAGCGCGAAGATCTCGCCGCGCCGGATGTCCAGATCGACTTGCCGAAGAGCCTGGAAGCCCGTCGCATAGGTCTTGCTCACGCCAGACACTTTGATGATCGGGTCGGACATGGCGGGAGACAGGGGAAGTCTCTGAGAATCGAGAGGTTTCATGCGCGCCTGATAGCACAAAACGTGACTGAGTACCTCCGGGTTATAGGCATCTCCTTCTCGCGGCTTCCTAACTCGTCATACTAATACAGCGCTGCGCGACCTCTTCAGTGTCTAGCCTGAAAAGGCTATGCGCGAGTTTCCCTCCCCCTTGTGGGGAGGGCCAGGGTGGGGGTGGCGGCGCCGGACCTTCAGAGGTTTCGCCGCCACCCCCACCTCCAACTCCTCCCCACCGCAAGTCGGGTGTTCCCGACTTGCGGCAAGCAAAGACAAGTCTCGGGCAAGCCCGAGGCTTGTGGGGGAGGAGAGTTGGTCGGTGCTTTACGAGGAAGGCACTCAGCTTGAAGGTGGATTGCCGGCGAAAAAGAAATGGCCGGGACGAGCCCGGCCATATTGCGATTACAGCGAGAACTGCGTGCTTCAATTCTGCGTCGTCGGCACCGGGATCACGTCGGGTGCGATCACGCGCACCGTCTTCTTGCCGGTCGTGGATTCCATCTCGCGCTGTGCGCCCTCGTTCTGGCCCACGACGGTGGTGTTCTCGATGGATTGCGGGCCGATGCCGGCGGATTCCTTGCTCGCGGTCGGGGCGGCGGCGGCGATCTCGGCGGCGGCCTTCTCTTCCTCGTCCGCCTTCTTCTCGGCGGCCTTGCGGGCCTGGACGGCCTTCGGACGGGACAGCTCCTCCGCCTTCTCGGCACTTACGATCACGTCGCCCTTGCGCTGATCGAGCATGCTTTCCGCCTTCCGCAGAACCACGGCCCAGCTCTCGTCCTGCTTCTTGCAGGCGCAGCTCTCGTCGAAGTTCTTGCGGAATTTGAAGGCGTTGGCGAGCGAGGTGTAGGGCTTATCGGTTGCCAGCGATGCTGCGCGGGAAAGGCCGTCGTCGCCGCCGGGATAGGCGAAGGCGGTAGTTTCCGTGCCGGGGCAGAGGGCCTGGCACATCTCGTCCGCGCTCTGCCCGCCGCCCGGAGGTGTGGTGAGCGGGAAGAACGAGCCGTCGCAGGATTTCACGCAGATCAGGCGGCCGCCGCCCATGGAACGGTGGCCCTCATCGGCAATGATGGGCTGGCCTTCCGGCATGATCTGCTGCTGGGGCTGCTGATTGCGCGGCGGTCCGAAAAGCGACTCGAAGAAGCCGCGCGGCTGGTCGGTGGAGCAGGTCTGCTGGACGGCGGCCTGAAGCTGGCGGCGGCGGAGCTCGACATCCCCTTGGTCGACAGATTGGGCGGCGAGGCGGGCATAGCCGGCTTCCAGCTGGCGGATCTGCTGCGCGATGGCGGGGCACTCGGCCGGAGCCGGGCCCGAGAAGAAGCCCAAGGGGCCACGCTCGCAGCCGATGGAGGAATAATACCGGGCAAGGCGGGAAATCTCAGCCCGCTGGGCCTGCATCTGGCCGGTCGGCGCTCCACCCCGGCTGCGGTCGAGGCTCGCCAGCTCCGCGCGGAAGCGCTGGCATTCCGGCGACTGGGCCAAGGCGGCTTCGCCGGCGACCATAAAGGCCATCACGGCGACGAGGGAGCGGAGGAGAGATGTCTTTGTCATCAAGCGTATCGCAGAACCGGATCGTCAGAAGGCGTCATTGCCAGGTTGGTCATGTGCCGTCGGAATTTGACCCTATTGTGATTAATGCCTTGCCCGCCCTTAAGGAAGCCCAATAGCTTTCCCGTTAGAAGCGATTCCGGATCGAGATTCTGCATGTACTCCCATACGACCATCGGGGCAAATGACCTCGCCAGGGCCAAGGCCTTCTACGACGTGGTGCTTTCGCCCCTTGGCCTCGAAGTCCGTTTCGAGGGCGACGGGATGGTCGGGTATGGCCTGCCTGGAGGGCGGCCGCAATTCCTCGTGGTGCAGCCCTTCGACGGAGGCGAGCCTTCCGTTGGCAACGGATCGATGGTTGCCCTCCTGGCCTCGCGCCGCGCGCTTGTGGATGCCTGCCATGCGGCGGCTCTGGAGCAGGGCGGGGCGGATGAGGGCGGGCCGGGCCTAAGGCCCTATTACCACCGGAATTATTACGGAGCCTATTTTCGCGATCTCGACGGCAATAAGATCTGCATCTGCAGCCACCATGCGGAATAGATCTCGCCAAAACGGCTGAGCGTCCCCACATGACAGCGTAACAGTGGGAGATTTAAACGACATGCTTGCTCGTATCGCTCTGGCTCTGGCCCTCGTGCTGGGCGCGGCCTCCGGCGCCGCTGCGCAGGAGCCGGATCTGATCTTCAAGAAATCCACCGTCTGGCGCGCCCTGACACCGGACGACAAGCTCGCGGTCTACGGCATCGACGACCCGCTCGTCGAGGGCGTGGCCTGCCATTACACTACCCCTGAGCGCGGCGGCATTTCGGGTACCTTCGGCGTGGCCGAGGAGGTCTCGGACATCTCGCTATCCTGCCGCCAGGTGGGGCCGGTAAAGATCAAGCAGCGGTTCGGGCAGGGAGACGTGGTGTTCAGCGAGCGCCGGTCGCTCATCTTCAAGAAGATGCAGATCGTCCGAGGCTGCGACGCAAAGCGCAACACCCTGGTCTACATGGTCTATTCCGACCGGCCCATCGAAGGCTCGCCCAAGAACTCGACGTCGACCGTGCCGCTGATGCCCTGGGGTACCGAGGTTCCGCCGAAATGTGGGGAATGGCTGAACAAGTGAGGGGTGCAGATAGTCTGCACGTCATCACCGGCCTTGTGCCGGTGATCCCGATGGGTTGAAGCACAGCGCTTTTCGGATCGGGATGGCCGGGACAAGCCCGGCCATGACGGAAGAGGGATAAATGCTCAGTTCGAGCAGGTGATCGAAACCGGGCGATGCTCGCCGGTCGTCATCGAAGCTTTCTGGATGGAGCCTGTCACCTCGTCGGCCTCGATCTGGCGGAACGAGACGGCCTTCACGTAGCCCTGCGCTTCACACCAGGTATTTGCCACAACTTGGCCACAGGCGTGGCTTGAAATCAGGCATTCCGCGACGCCGTAGCCGTCGGCGGCGGGGACCATGAAGGTGGCCTGGGACGACGAGGCCTGGGTGCCGTTGGGAAGGAGCGTCAGGGAAGCGGCAGTGAAGAACACGGCTGTACCCAACCCGAGCATGGTATATGCGCGGCGCATGGAAGACCTCATCGATTGAACTCGTGATGTATTGTCACGATTGCCTGTGAATAAAGCTCTAACGAGTATGCTTAAATCCCGTTGCTTGCGTTCGTGCAAAGAAACTATGCTCTCCAGCATGGGAACCTTGACGTCCTTTGGCTGACAGGGCATTGATGCTTTCATGAACACGGCAACGATCCTCATTTCCGGGATTATTTGCGGCTAGCGCACACGCTGGCTGGAGCCGTCTCGTTCTCATTTCAGGAATGAAACCAACCTCCGGCCTCGTGGCCAGACAAGGACTTGGTTTCATGGCGCCTCAGTTGAAACTCTACAACACGTTGACCCGGTCGAAGGACGTCTTCGTCCCGATCGATTCTGCAAACGTGCGCCTCTACGTCTGCGGACCCACGGTTTACGACTACGCCCATATCGGCAACGCCCGCCCCATCATCGTCTTCGATCTTCTTTTCCGTCTGTTGAGAGCAATCTACGGCGAAGCTGCCGTTACGTATGTGCGCAATATTACGGATGTCGACGACAAGATTAACGCCCGCGCCGCAAGGGATTATCCGGGCCTGCCGCATAACGAGGCGATCCGCGAGGTGACCCGCAAGACCGAGGACCAGTTCCACGCGGATATCCGCGCACTCGGCGTGCTGATGCCCGAGGACGTGAACCGGCCCGGAATGCCTCCGAGCTTCGTCGAGCCGAGAGCCACCGAGCATATCGCCGAGATGCGGATGATCATCGAGCGGCTGATCGCGCGCGGCATCGCCTATGTGGCCGAGGAGCATGTGCTCTTCAGCGTCTCCGAGATGCAGAAGCTGTCCGGCGTGCCGAAATACGGCGCCTTTTCCAAGCGGTCGCTCGACGAGTTGTTGTCAGGCGCACGGGTGGACGTGGCGCCCTACAAGCGCGATGCGATGGATTTCGTGCTCTGGAAACCGTCCGGGCCAAAGGACCCTTCCTGGGAATCGCCTGCGGGCATCAAGACACCGGGCCGTCCCGGCTGGCATATCGAGTGCTCGGCCATGTCGTGGAAGCACCTGATCCAGGCATTCGAAACGCGGCTCAGCTGCGACAATCCGAAAGAACGCGAGATTTTCGACATTCATGGCGGCGGCATCGACCTCGTGTTCCCGCACCATGAAAACGAGATTGCGCAGAGCTGCTGCGCGTTCAATGCGCCGCGCATGGCCAATGTCTGGATGCATAACGGCTTCCTGCAGGTGGAAAGCGAGAAGATGTCGAAGTCCCTCGGCAACTTCTTCACCATCCATGACCTGCTCAAGGATTGGCCGGGCGAGGTGCTGCGCTTCAACATGCTGCGCACGCATTATCGCCAGCCCATCGACTGGACGGCGGCTGGCCTGGAGGAAAGCACGAGGATACTCGACCGCTGGTACGATTATGCCGGACACGGTACGCACGCGGCTTTCTCCGCTCAGGTCGTCGAGGCGCTCGCAGACGATCTCAACACGCCGAAGATGCTAGCGGAGCTTCATGCCCTGGACAGTCACGGCGCTCACGATGAGCTCGGCGCGAACCTGCGCGCGCTCGGCTTTCTGCTTGAGGGCGTCGATGCATGGAAGGCGCGCAAGCGAGCCTCGCTCTGCGTCGATCCCGCACATGTCGAGGCCCTGATCGCCGCCCGCAAGGAGGCGCGAGCCGCCAAGAACTGGTCCGAATCCGACCGCATCCGTGATGAGCTTGCGGCGCTGAAAGTCGTCGTGAAGGACAACAAGGACGGCACGACCACATGGGAAGTTGCACGCTGATGGGACAGTCATTGCCGAAACCGGGGCTGCGTCCCTTCCTTCCCGATGATCTCCAAACGCTCGTCGAGATCTATCAGGCCAGCGTCATGGAGCTGGCGGAGGACGATTACAGCGGGGCGCAACGGGAAGCCTGGGCCGCAAAGGCCGATGACGAGAGCTTCGCAAAGCGTGTCGCCGAGGGCCTGACCCTGCTCGCGACGATGGAGGGCGTGCCGATTGGCTTCATCACGCTTAAAGACAACGAGCACGTGGACTTTCTGTATGTCCATCCCGGCGTGGCAGGACAGGGGATCGGCGCAATGCTCTATGACGCCGTCGAGAAGCTGGCTGCTGCACGCGGCGCCACGCGCCTGACCACCGATGCGAGCGACACCGCGCGGCCATTCTTCGAGCAGCGCGGCTTCCAGGCTCAGCGCAGGAACACGATTTCCCTTGGCGACGAATGGCTTGCCAACACCACGATGGAAAAGCGCCTCACGGCAGAGGAAGATAGGAAGTTCTCATCATGAGCCGCGAGCGCGTCTATCTGTTCGACACGACCCTGCGCGACGGCGCGCAGACCACGGGCGTGGACTTTTCGCTTGAGGACAAGCGGGCCATTGCCGTGCTGCTCGACCGGCTCGGTATCGATTATGTGGAAGGTGGCTATCCCGGCGCCAACCCGCTCGACACCACCTTCTTCTCCGAAAAGCGCACGAAGAACGCCAAGTTCACCGCTTTCGGCATGACGAAGCGGGCAGGGCGCTCCGTGTCGAACGATCCCGGCGTCTCCGCGCTTCTCGAGGCTGAGGCCGATGCCATCTGCTTCGTCGCGAAGGCCTGGGACTACCATGTCCATGTGGCCCTTGAGACGACGCTGGAGCAAAACCTCGTCGGCATCCGCGACAGCGTGGAGGCCGCCCGCGCCAAGGGGCGTGAGGTGATCGTCGATTGCGAGCATTTCTTCGACGGCTACAAGGCCAATCCCGATTTCGCGCTCGCTTGTACCCGCACCGCCTATGAGGCCGGCGCGCGCTGGGTGGTGATGTGCGACACCAATGGCGGCACTCTGCCTCACGAGGTCGCCGAGATTGTCAGGATCGTCACGAAGGTGGTGCCAGGCGATCATCTGGGCGTTCATACCCATGACGATTGCGGTTGCGCGGTCGCGAATTCGCTCGCTGCTGTCGAGGCAGGTGCCCGCCATATCCAGGGCACGCTCAACGGCCTCGGCGAGCGCTGCGGCAATGCCAATCTCGTCACGATCATCGGCGCGCTGAAGCTGAAGGATACGTTTGCCTCACGCTTCGAGGTCGGTGTTTCCGATGAAGCGTTGGGCGATCTCACGCATGTGTCGCGCCAGGTCGATGAAATCCTCAACCGTCAGCCGAACCGCCATGCGCCGTTCGTCGGCGCGAGCGCGTTTGCGACGAAAGCGGGCATTCATGCCTCCGCCGTTCTGAAAGACCCGCGTACCTACGAGCATGTGGAGCCGGAAATCGTCGGCAATGCGCGCAAGGTTCTGGTCTCCGACCAGGGCGGTCAGTCGAACATCCTCGCGGAACTGAAGCGCTGCGGACTCGCACTCGAAAAGGGCGACCCGCGCATCGCGCGCGTGCTCGACGAAGTGAAGCGCAAGGAATCGGAAGGCTTCGCTTTCGAGGGCGCGGACGCTTCGTTCTACGTGCTCGTCAAGCGCATGCTCGGCGAGGTGCCGGCCTTCTTCGACGTGGAGCGTTTCTCGGTCAATGTGGAGCGCCGCTTCAACGCGGTGGGTGAACTCGTCACCGCATCGGAAGCCATCGTGAAGGTGCGCGTCGGCGACGAGATCCTCATCTCCGCCGCCGAAGGCAACGGCCCGGTGAACGCGCTCGACGTGGCCCTTCGCAAGGATCTCGGCAAGTACCAGAACCTGATCCAGGACCTGGAGCTGGTGGATTATAAGGTGCGCATCTACCAGGGCGGTTCGGACGCCGTGACGCGCGTTCTGATAGAGTTCACCGACGGATCGGGAGAGCGCTGGACCACCATCGGCGTCTCGCCCAATATCATCGATGCTTCCTTCCAGGCGCTGACGGATTCGATGCTCTACAAGTTGTTGAAGGGTGGGGCGACACTGTAGATTCCGAGCCAAAGTACTCTGATCTCATCCTGAGAGTCTGAGATATCAAAGTGTAGCGCGAGTTTCCCTCCCCCCTTGTGGGGAGGGCCAGGGTGGGGGTGTTAGCGCAAACTTTGATAAACTATCGCCGCCACCCCCACCTCCAACTCCTCCCACAAGGGGGAGGAGGGCTGCCGGCGCTTCATCGGCTAGACGCTCAGGATGAGGGCTATGATTGGCGCCGGCCCAAGATCATTCGCTTACTGGACAACCCATGAACCCCTCGCTCCTCCTGCCCCTCGCCGGAATTTTTCTAGGCGGCGTTTTCCTCGCCTCTCAAGCGCCCATCAACGCTGCGCTCGCGCGCTCCCTCGGCGATCCCACCCTCGCTGCCTGCATCTCGTTCGGCATCGGCTTTCTGGTGCTCGCCGTGGTCAGCGTTTATCGCGGAGGATGGCCGTCGGGCGGCGCGGTTGCCGCGGCGCCCTGGTGGTCCTGGCTCGGTGGATTGCTGGGTGCGTTTTACGTGGCGGTGGTGATCTGGGGCGTGCCGCAGCTCGGTGTGGTGAGCACGGTCGCGGCGCTGATCTTCGGCCAGGTCGCCGCAGCGCTCATCCTCGATGCCATCGGTGCTTTCGGTCTGCCGGTGCAGCCAATCACATGGCAACGGCTCGTGGCGGCGGGCATGATCCTGGGCGGGTTGGTTCTCTCCCGCGCAGGATAAGTCCTCAGAACTTCGTCTCGATCAGGTCTGCGTTCTCGACGATGCCGACCCGCCGCGCGGCGGCTTCGACCATCGGAATAACGTCCTCGACCCGCTCGGCTACGAGATAGTTCAGCTCGAGCCCCGGGCGGATGAACCCCTGGTCCCGCATATGGGCGATCAGCGTCAGAAGCGGCTTCCAGAAACCTTTGGTGCTCAGCATCAGGATCGGCTTGGTGTGGCGGCCAAGCTGCGACCAGGTCATCTGCTCCACGAGCTCTTCCAGTGTGCCGATGCCGCCTGGCATGGCCACGAAGGCGTCGGCCTTCTCGAACATCAGGCGTTTGCGGGTGTGCATGTCTGGCACGACGATGGTTTCCTGCACCTCGTCGAGCAGGCGCTCGCGGGATTTCAGAAAGTCCGGGATAATGCCTGTGACATAACCGCCATGGTCGAGAACGGACTGGGCAACGGTGCCCATGAGGCCCACATTGCCGCCACCATAGACGAGGTTGATTCCCTGTTCCGCCATGGACCGGCCCAATGACGCCGCATTTTCAGCGAAAACGGGATCGTCTCCGAAGCCGGAGCCGCAATAGACGCAAATGGATTTGATAGGCTTGGTCGCTGACATTTTCATTTCGGGGAGGCGGGGTGCCTCCCGCGCTGAATCATACAACATTTATTCTTCCTTTATGGCCGTAGCCATTTGAAAGATAAACGGCTTAAATGGACGAAAGTGCCCGGTTGAGAAAAAGCATTATGGCGCAGCCGATTGAAAACAGGGGAACCATTGCCATCATCGGCGCCGTCGCGGCCGGTGTCGTGGCCGTGCTTGTCGGGACCCTGTATTGGGCTTGGCCCAGCCCTTCCGAGCCCACGAAAGCAAGCAATTCTCCCCCCTTGGCGGTGCAGCAGCCCGCGCAGGCCGAACAGAAATCCACTGCTGCGGAGAAGCCGCTCGCGCCGAAGGCCGAGGCGAAGCCCAAGGATGGGCCCATCGCGCCGTCCTTCGATCTGGTCCGCGTGGAGCCCAACGGCGAGAGCGTCATCGCCGGGCGCGCAGCTCCGGGTGCGACGATCGAGCTTCTGCGGGGCGATCAGGTCCATGCGCGCGCCGTGGCCGATGCTTCGGGCCTGTTCGCCATCGTCCCGCCGGCCCTGCCGCCGGGCTCGCATCAAGTGATGCTGCAATCCATCGCACCCGATGGCGTCCGCCAGCGCTCGCCCCAGACCGTGACGGTGGTGATCGACACGGGCGGAACGCGCCCCCTCGTGACCCTGGCCTCGCCGGACCAGCCCACCGTGCTCCTCTCCAACCCGGAGCCTCCCGAGCCCAAGGTCGCGGAGCAGCCCAAGGCGCCAGAGCCCCAAGGGGCTGATAAGGTGGCCGAACCGAAGCCGAGCGAGCCCGCGGCCCAGCCCGCACCGCAGCAACAGGCAGGTGCAACGCCTCCCGCGCCCGCACCTGCGCAGCCCGCCCCCCGGGCCGAAATCAAGATCGTGACCGTCGAATCGGAAGACGGGAAACTCTTCGTCTCCGGCCAGGCGGCTCCGGGCGCGACGGTTCGCCTGTACCTCAACGAGAGCATGATCGCCCCCGGCAGCGCGGGCGGGGACGGCAAACTGTCCTTCTCCATCGGCAGCGGCGTGCGACCGGGCGACTACCGTATTCGCCTCGACGATGTGGACCCGGTTTCCGGCCAGGTGAAATCCCGCGCCGAGGTCGGCTTTAACGTGCCGGCGCAGGTGGCCTCCGCCGAGCCCGAGGCCCCTGCATCTGCGCCTCAGGATGCAGCCAAGCCGGTGCCCGAGGCCCAAGTCGCGGCAGCCGGCACAGTCGTGATCCCGAATATCAACACGGCCATCGTGTCCCGCGGCGACAACCTCTGGCGCATCAGCCAGCGCATCTACGGCCAGGGCCTGCGCTACACGGTGATCTATGGCGCCAACCAGGACCAGATTCGCAATCCTAACCTGATTTATCCGGGTCAGGTGTTCGTTCTGCCCGCGAATCAGGACCAAAAGACGAACTGATCCGTCTCTTGGCAGGGTGAATTCGGCGCCGGCATCGCTTATATCGAGGTCCGACGCTACATTCGGATTCTGTGACGATGCCCCCCAAAACTGCCGTTCCCGCAAAGAGCGCAGCCCCGCGCAAGCCGGGCGGCTTGGCCGATACCTGGTCGAAGCTCTGGCCCTATCTGTGGCCCCATGGCCGGAAGGACCTGCAACGACGGGTCTTCCTGGCGTTCGGCCTACTGCTCGTGGCCAAGGGCGTGACCATGGTGACGCCGTTCGCCTTCAAATGGGCGACGGACGCGCTGGTGGCCGCGACGGGCGGAGCAAGCCAGGCCACCGAGGCCGCGGCCACAGACGGCTCATGGATCTGGCGCGCGCCGATCCTGCTGACGATCATCTATGGCATCACGCGCATTCTCATGGCGGTGCTCACCCAGGTGCGCGACGGCCTTTTCGCCAAGGTCGCCATGCACGCGGTGCGCAACCTCGCGCTCCAGACCTTCGAGCACATGCACCGCCTTTCCCTGCGCTTCCATCTCGAGCGCAAGACCGGCGGCCTCACCCGCGTGCTCGAGCGTGGGCGTGAAGGCATCGAGGAATTGTCGCGCCTCGTGGTGCTGACGCTCCTCCCCACCATTTTCGAATTCGTGCTGGTGCTCGGGCTTCTCGCCTGGGAGTTCAACTGGCTCTATTCCGCCGTCGTCTTCGCGATGGTGGTCGTCTACCTCACCTATACCTACAAGGCGACGCAGTGGCGGATCTCGATCCGCAAGCAGATGAACGATTCCGACACGGAGGCCAACACCAAGGCTGTCGACTCGCTGCTGAACTACGAGACCGTGAAGTATTTCGGCGCCGAGCGCCGCGAGACATCGCGCTACGACCGCTCCATGGAGCGCTACGAAAAAGCATCCACCCAGACCTATACGTCGCTCGCCGTGCTCAATGCCGGTCAGGCGGTCATCTTCTCCATTGGCATGGCCGTGGTGATGGTGCTCGCCGCAACGGACATCATGGCCGGGCGCGCCTCCATCGGCAGCTTCGTGCTGGTAAACGCGATGCTGGTGCAGCTCTACATTCCGCTGAACTTCATGGGCATGCTCTATCGCGAGATCAAACAGGCGCTCATCGACATCGACGACATGTTCGAGATCATCGAGCGCAATCCGGAGATCGAGGACAAGCCGGGGGCGCAGCCTCTCGACGTCAGCCAAGCGGTCGTGCGCTTCGAGAATGTGCATTTCTCCTACGTCCCCGAGCGCCCGATTCTGAAAGGCGTGACCTTTGAGGTGCCGGCAGGCCACACGGTCGCGATCGTCGGGCCGTCGGGTGCGGGCAAGTCCACCATCTCGCGCCTGCTGTTCCGGTTCTACGAGCCCACCAGCGGCCGCATCCTCATCGACGGGCAGAACATCTCAGATGTGCAGCAGGCATCCTTGCGCAAGGTCATCGGCATGGTCCCGCAGGATACGGTGCTGTTCAACGATACCATTGGCTACAACGTCCAGTACGGCCGCTGGGATGCGACGCCCGAAGAGGTGCGGGAGGCGGCAACCCTCGCGCAGATCGACCGCTTCATCGCCCTCCTGCCGGAAGGCTACGACACGCCCGTGGGCGAGCGTGGTTTGAAGCTCTCTGGCGGCGAGAAGCAGCGGGTGGCGATTGCCCGCACGATCCTGAAAGCGCCGCCGATCCTGGTGCTCGACGAGGCGACCTCGGCGCTGGACACCTTCACGGAAAAGGAGATCCAGGACGCCCTCGACCGGGTCAGCCGTGGCCGCACCACGCTCGTGATTGCTCACAGGCTCTCCACCGTGATCGGAGCCGACGAGATCATCGTGCTCGATCAGGGCAGGGTGGTCGAGCGGGGCAACCACAACTCGCTTCTGGACCAGAACGGGGTCTATGCCGCCATGTGGAACCGCCAGCGCGAGGCCGATGAGGCGCGAGAGACCCTCAAGCGGACCGAGGAGGCAGAACGGACCAAGGAAGGCGTGGCAGGTTGACGCGAGCGCTCTCTCCTGCCATCCGGTTGCCTAACATTCGTTAAGGTTTCAAAAAGCATGAACGACATCCTGGCATCGATGCGCCGCATCCTCGTCCCGATCCACAAGGAGGGGTATCCCTTCATCCTGATCGCGCTGTTTGCGACCGTCGTCCTGGCGTGGCTGTGGTCCCCGCTGGGCTGGATCGGCGCCATCCTGACCGTCTGGGTCTGCTACTTCTTCCGCGATCCGCCGCGCGTGACCCCGGTCCGCGAGGGCCTCGTGATTTCGCCTGCCGACGGACGCGTGAACCTCATCACCACCGCCGTGCCCCCGGCGGAGCTCGACCTGCCGCCAGAGCCGATGACCCGCATCTCGGTGTTCATGAACGTGTTCGACTGCCACGTGAACCGCTCGCCGGTCGCCGGCCGCATTCTCCAGATCCTCTATACGCCGGGCCTGTTCCTCAATGCTGAGCTGGACAAGGCGAGCGAGGACAACGAGCGCAATGCCCTCGTCATCGAGACGGCAGGCACCAAGATCGGTGTCGTGCAGATCGCGGGACTCGTGGCGCGCCGTATCGTGTCCTTCGTGAAGGTGGGCGAGCAGCTGAGCACCGGCGAGCGCTTCGGCCTCATCCGCTTCGGCTCCCGCCTCGACATCTATGTGCCCATGAACGCTCAGCTCCTCGTGGGCCTCGGCCAGACGGCGGTAGCAGGCGAGACGGTGCTGGCTGACCTGACCGCCAACGAGCCGGCCCGGCAGTATCGGGTAGGCTAGGGGTTCTTTTCCGGCCATTCGTGGAACTGTCCACAGCGGTTTGCTCTTCTCATCAGTGGGCAAACCGCCCAGCTCTGCTTGCCCGCCAAGAAGGCTCCCCCTAGATTTGCGCCATGAGTGATCTTTTCCCACCCTTCGCCCCGGACCCGGACGAGTCGCGCAAGCGGATCTTCAAGCCGGTTCCGTTCCGCATGATCGCCCCCAATATCATCACCCTGATCGCCCTGTGCCTGGGGCTCTGGGCGATCCGTCTCGCCTTCGAAGGCCGCTACGAGCATGCAGTGCTGGCGGTGATCGTGGCGGCGATGCTCGACGGGGTGGACGGGCGCATCGCGCGGCTCCTGAAGGGAACCTCGCGCTTCGGCGCGGAGCTCGATTCCCTGGCCGACTTCCTGAATTTCGGCGTGACGCCAGCCCTCATCCTTTACAGCTTCGTCCTGCACGAGCTGCGTTCTGTCGGCTGGATCGGCGCCCTTGTGCTCGCCATCGCGGCGGCGCTGAGGCTCGCCCGCTTCAACGTGATGATCGACGATCCGAACCGCGCGGAGTGGAAGAAGAACTACTTCGTGGGCATGGCGGCCCCCATGGGCGCCATGTGTGCCCTGCTGCCGCTCTACCTGTCCTTCCTGGGCGTCTCGATCCAGGATTCCTCGGTGGCTCCGGTCATCCTGATCTACGTGGTCGGCATCGCGCTCCTGATGGTTTCCACCGTCCCGACCTATTCGGGCAAGACTATGGGCAAATATGTACCGCGCCACTGGGTGCTGCCGATCTTCGTGATCTCGGTGGCGGCGTTCGGCCTGCTGCTCAGCTTCCCCTTCGAGATGCTGGCGCTGGGCACCGTGATCTTCCTGGCGACAATCCCTGTCGGCGTGATGCGCTATCGCAAGCTCGAACGGGCGGATCAGGCGATAGCAGGCGTCCAGCCTCAGCCGCCTTTGGGTGACGAGCCGCCGACCGCTTGATTCACGCAGCCTCCGTGCCATGTTGTGACCGGGCTTAAGCGGCCCAAGAATAAAACCAAGAATAAAATTCGTGCAGGGCCTCAAGGCCCTTGAGCGTGGAGAACAAAGTGGCGTCGTCTTCCGAGGTGTCGAATTCCAGCCCGCGTCCGAAGCTCATTCTGGCTTCCGCATCGCCCCGCAGGCTGGCGCTGCTGCAACAGGCTGGGATCGAGCCCGATGCCCTGCTGCCGGCCGATATGGACGAGACGCCTCTGAAGAACGAGAGTCCGAAGGATCTGGCCAAGCGCCTCTCCCGCGCCAAGGCCGAGGTGGCCCGCAAGACCGCTCGCAACCGGGACGATTTGAAGGATTCCTATATCCTCTCCGCCGACACCGTGGTGGTGGCGGGCGGGCGCATCCTGCCCAAGGCCGAAGTAGTGGACGAGGCTGCCGGCTGCCTGCGGCTCCTTTCCGGGCGCGCTCACCGGGTCTACACCTCGATCTGCCTGGTCACCCCCAAGGATGCGTTCCGCGAGAAGTTCGTGGAAACCCGGGTGCGCTTCAAGCGTCTCTCCCGCGATGAATTCGAGCGCTATCTTGCCTCCGGCGAATGGCGCGGCAAGGCGGGCGGCTACGCAATCCAAGGCCTCGCCGGCACCTTCGTGGTCAAGCTCGTGGGTTCCTACACCAACGTGGTCGGTCTGCCGCTTTACGAGAGTGTGGCCCTGCTCGACGGGGAAGGCTTCCCCGTGCGCTCCAGCTGGCTCGATGCTGCCTGATTCCAGAGAGAAGAGGGCATGATGGATCCCGCCAACGAGAACAATCCCCTGGCATCCTTGGGCAAATGCCCGATCTGCGGCAAGCCGGTGAAGGAGGAGTTCAAGCCCTTCTGCTCCAAGCGCTGCGCCGACGTGGACCTGAATCGCTGGCTTTCCGGCAACTACGCCATCCCGGCCGTCGAGGGCGCCGAGGACAGGGACGAGGGCGATCAGGAAGATCGTTAGCTCATCCGTGGCATATACCACGGCCATCGAAGGGCGGCGTGCTAACAGCCTGAGCCGCTTCCAGGGGACATAAAAGCAAACCCGGAAACTTTCCTCAAATTTTTGTCCCCCAAACCGCTAGACAGGCGGCTCAGGTCTGACTATACACCCCTCCACGACGCGCAAGGCTTCGCCGCGCGTCGGATGCCCAGGTAGCTCAGTTGGTAGAGCATGCGACTGAAAATCGCAGTGTCGGCGGTTCGATTCCGTCCCTGGGCACCATTTTTTCTCCTCACATGTGAAGAATTTGAAGCTTGATGGCTTATCAGTGCCGCTTCGGATTTTGCCAGACGTTTTACCACGCCGGTCAATAGCCGTTCTCCGATTAGGCAGAGGAAAAATTCGTCATATAAGGCCAAGCTTAGTGACGAGTCATTTAGGAACAGCTAGCTAGCTTGTCCGTTGTCCGATACCGTATTGAAAATGAGTCTTGGGAGAGGCAGATGAGTGAAGAACTCCAAATGTTGATTGAAAAGGCCCGCAAGGTTGAGATGAGCCCGAGTGAGGTTCGTGAGCAGCGCCGCAGCTTCGTCTATGGTAATACCCATATTGAGAACGAGCGTATCACCCGCGAGATGGTTGCCGAGATTGATCAGAAGCTGGAAGCTGAGCAGAAGAACTGATGACTGATCGGCATAGCCACGCGCAGATCCCTGAACTCATCACAGATGAAGAAGAGAGAGCTCGTAGAGAGGCAGAGAACGGAATTAGGCAATTCAACATGGCCTTGGAAATCATCCGAGTCCATGTGAAGGATCCTGAGCGCCCGTTCCGTCTCCGTAGTGGCGTTATACTTCAGCTTAATGAAGCGGCTCTTAAAGGAATTCACAGCTTCGCTGGTACATTCCGAAACACACCGGTGGCGATTGGTGGTAGCCGACACAATCCGCCCGAAGCCTTCATGGTTTCAGATGAGGTTCAAGACCTCTGCAGCTATGTGAATGAAAATTGGAATTCTAGAAGCGCAACCCATCTGGGAGCGTATGTGCTTTGGAAGCTGAATTGGATCCATCCCTTTGCAGACGGGAATGGTCGCACCTCTCGGGCTATCTCCTACGTCGTCACCAGCATCAAACTAGATAGCATTCTCCCAGGAACTCCAACTATTCCAGACCAGATCGCAGGCGATAAAGATCCATACTACAACGCTTTGGAGAAGGCGGATGACGCATGGTTGGATGCACGAAAGGTGGATGTGTCTGCTCTTGAGGAGATGCTTGAGCAAATGCTTGCGCGGCAACTGCTCAATGCAACGAGGGAGGCAGCAGGAGAGAGCTGCACAAACAATTAAAATTTTCGGAGCGCTTTCGATCCATTCGTGCTTCGATCTAGGTTTACCTAATTCTCACCTTTTTCATTCTTTCCTGCTATCCTGATCTTTGCCACCTGGCACGCTTGAACGATCTTTCCGCAGCTTTAGCGCATCGTCGTGCTGAGCCAAGTAAGCAAAAAAGTCGGTCACTTGATCATGTCGAAGATCTGGCCTGAGCATTGGGCCACGAGGATCAGCAGCAGGATGCCGATCAGCCAGAGCCAGGAGCCCTTTTTCTTGTCAGTTTGCGGTGCCGCCGCGGTCGGTACCGGACGGGCTTGGAAGAGGGAGGCTGGGGGTATGGGCAGGCGCTCGATCAGCTCCGCCGATTCCGCCGGAATGCTTCCTGCCATCCCGATGAATTTAAAGCGCACGGGAATGCCGCCGACGAAACCGACCTCGGCCGGCTGAATTTCGGATTCATGGCGGACCCACCAATATTCCGTGCGTTCGCTCATCGGGCATCCTCTCATTCTTGACCGGGTACTCTAACGGTATTGGCAGCAGGTTGGACTGGAAATCCAGAGCTGATCCCGTATGCATGGATAAATAAGAATGGCCCCAGCGTATCGTGCGAAAAAGTGGCCACCGGTTTTTCGGCGCAACGATGCGCCAACTTATTGAGGGATGCCATGAATGTGCTCGTAACGGGTGGGGCTGGTTATATCGGCGGCCACATGGTGCTGGCGCTGCTCGATGCGGGGGACAAGCCCGTGGTCTTCGACAATCTCTCTACGGGATTCCGCTGGTCCGTGCCGGATGGCGTGCCGCTCGTGGTGGGCGATGTGGGCGATTACGAACTCGTCCTCCAGACGCTTCAAGCCCACAGGATCGACGCCATCGTGCATTTCGCGGCCAAACTCGTGGTGCCGGAATCGATGCGCGATCCGCTGGGCTATTACCTCAACAATACGGTGAAGAGCCGTTCGCTCCTGGCCGCTGCCGTAGCTGCGGGCATCAAGACCTTCGTCTTTTCCTCGACAGCAGCCGTTTATGGCGATGCATCCGACAAGCCGCTCGCGGAGGATGCACCCCTTGCGCCTCTCTCGCCATATGGCAGCTCGAAGCAGCTCACCGAAGTCATGCTGCGCGACGTGGCGAAGGCCCATGGCATGCGCTTCGTGACATTGCGCTACTTCAACGTGGCCGGTGCCGATCCCGCCATGCGCCATGGGCAGTCCACAGCGAATGCGACCCATCTCATCAAGGTCGCCGTGCAGACGGCGCTCGGCATGCGCCCTCACATGGAGGTCTACGGCGCGGATTACCCCACGCCCGACGGCACCTGTATCCGGGACTACATCCATGTCACCGACCTGATCGCCGCGCATATGCAGGCCCTCGAACATCTTCAAAGCGGCGGCGAGAGCCTGGTGGTGAATTGCGGCTATGGCCACGGCTATTCCGTGTCGGAGGTCATCGATACGGTGCGCAAGGTGTCGGGCCGTCCTCTCCAAGCCCGCCATGCCTCCCGTCGCGAAGGTGATCCCTCGACCATCGTGGCGGATTCGACGCGGATCCGCTCAAAGCTCCAATGGGAGCCCCGATACGACGATCTCGCCACCATCGTCGAGCATACGCTGCGCTGGGAGAGCATGCTGCGGGAGAGAAATCTGAAGCTTTGAGGGATGATTAAGAACCTCTCCGTCAAATACGCGAGGGGCAGGGGTGATTCCCTGCAAGTGCTGACAAGAAAGAGGGGCTGACGCATGGGCATGGGGGCAACCAATGGAATTCTGCTGCTGAACCGGCTTCTGCTGGCGGCCTGCTTCCTGCCTGCCGCGATCATGCGGCTTTCCAACATCTCGGGCTTTGCGGCGGCGTTGACCATGAAGGGCATTCCTTACGGGGATGTTGTGGCAACAATCATCGTGCTCGCCGAGATCTTCGGCCCCCTCGCGCTGATCCTCGGCCTCGCGCCGCGCCTGAGCGCTGTCGCCCTCATCGCCTCGCTGACGATCACCACCGGCGCCCTGCATCGGTTCTGGGATTACGGCGGGCTTACCAGGGCCACCGAGCAGGCCCTGTTCCTCGCCAATCTCGGTGTTCTCGCCGGGCTCTTGTTCTATGCGCTTACCGGTCCCGGCGCCTGGAGCTGGCAGGCCTGGTGGCGCGGCATGGCGGCGCCCGCGAAGCCCGCCAAGAAGAAGCGCCAGTCGAAGCCGCGTGCTCCGAAGCCCAAGCCTGCTCCGGTGCGCGACATGGATGACGAGGACGAATTCAGGGATGCCGCCTGAACGGGTTAGCTCGCTAAACCCGTGAAAGGCTTCGGCTAAGTGCCTGGACACGACTCGCTTTCGCCTGCAAGGTCCTGCCTTCATTAAGCCTCTTATCGAAGCCATAAGGCGCACCGGCCATGCTCTGCCCGGGGCAGGCCCGTGTGTTTCTCAGGTTTGCAGTCGAGCCATGCTCAAATTGTCATTGCGTTGCATCCTCGGTCTTTCCGTCGCTCTTGCCTGCGCCGCTCCCGCCGCAGCTCAGCAGCGGAACACTGACCCCGTGACGCGCTTTCTGGACGGCATCTTCAAGTCCAACCAGGCCCAGCCGACGTCGGAGCCGGCCCCGCAGGCCGCGCCCGAGCCGCAGCCTGCACCGGCAGCGCCGCAGCCACGTACGACAGCCCAGCCGACGCCCAAGCCTGCCGCTGCTCCGAAGCCCCAGACAGTTCAGCAGCCCGCGCCGAAGCCTGTGGCCGCTCCCAAACCGGCAGCTCCGGCAACCCAACAGGCCAAGCCCGCCGCTCCTGCTCCCACTGCTCCCACTCCCGCACGTGCCGTGAGCGAGCCCGCAGCCGCTCCGGCAATCGAGAAGTCCAAGGCTGTCGAGGCGCCGAAGCCCGCTCGCGCAACTCCCGCTCAGGCCGCTCCCGCCGTGACCTCGGTCGCAGCACCCTCCGCCCCGCCGACGCCGACTTCTCCGCCCAACCCGACTTCGCCCGCGGCAGCGCTCGACCGGGTGAACTCCTATTTCAACGCCATCGATCAGCTGTCGGCCTATTTCGTGCAGAAGAACCCCAACGGCCAGCAGGTGGAGGGCACGCTCTCCGTGCGCCGTCCGGGACAGCTACATTTCGCCTATGCGCCGCCGAGCACGCTCGAGATCGTGTCCGACGGCCGCAACGTGGCGATCCGCGACAAGAAGCTCGGCACGAATGACGTCTATCCCGTCGGTCAGACGCCCCTGAAGTTCCTGCTTCAGGAGAATGTGGACCTTGCCCGCGATACCAAGGTGCAGGATGTTCAGGTCGGTCGCGATGGCATGGTGACCGTGCGTTTCGACGATAGCGCGACCTTGGGCGGCACCTCGAAGATAACCTTGCGCTTCGACAGCCGGGCGAATGCCCTGCGCCAATGGATCATCGTGGACAGCCAGGGCTACGAGACCTCAGTCACCCTGTCCGGCCTCAATGTGGTGCAGAAGCGGAACGCCAGCGCCGCCTCCAACTGAGGACTGCGCGAAAAAACCTCTGGCCTGCCTCTGAATTCCGTCTAGAAGTCCGGCATGCCTCCCTGGAGAGGCGGCAACGAACATCCGTGGCAGGTGAGCATGGTGGATCAGGCAGCCCTAAACCGTTACGCCGGTTACGTGCTCGAGGACGCGACGATCCCCGAGCTGCCCAACCATTACCGGGGCAAGGTGCGCGACAATTACGATCTGCCGGATGGACGGCGGATCATCATCGCCTCCGACCGCATCAGCGCCTTCGACCGCAACCTCGCGGCCATTCCGCTTAAAGGTCAGGTGCTGACCCAGACGGCGCGTTTCTGGTTCGAGGCGACCGCCGATATCTGCCCCAACCACATCGTCGAATATCCCGACCCTAATGTGGCTGTGTGCAAGAAGCTGACGATCCTGCCGGTCGAGGTGGTGGTGCGCGACTATCTTGCCGGCACGACCAGCACCTCGATCCTGTCGCTCTACAAGGCAGGGCAACGCGAAATGTACGGCATTACGCTGCCGGACGGCCTGCGCGACAACCAGAAGCTTCCGCACACCATCATCACGCCGACCTCGAAAGCCTTCGACGGCGGCCATGACGAGCCGCTGACATCCGCCGAGATCGTCTCGCAGGGCCTGCTCAGCGCAGAGCAGTGGAAGATTGTCACGGATTATGCGCTCGCGCTCTTCGCCAAGGGCCGCGAGATGGCAGCGGCGAGGGGACTCATTCTCGTCGATACGAAATACGAGTTCGGTATCGATGAGAGCGGCCGCATCATGATCGCCGACGAGATACACACGCCGGACAGCAGCCGCTACTGGTTTGCCGAGAGCTACGGAAAACGCTTCGAGGCGGGCGAGAGGCCCGACAGCTTCGACAAGGATTTCGTGCGCAGCTGGGTCATCGCCCGCTGCGATCCCTACAATGACGATATCCCGCCGATCCCGGCCGATGTGATCCTGGAGACCTCGAAGGTCTATATCGACGCCTATGAGCGCATTACCGGGCAGCCCTTCGCGCTGCCGGATGCGAACGTGCCGGTGCTGGACCGCATTCGCGGAAATCTGGCTCGGTATTTCTAGGCGTTGTGGATCGTGTCCTCAGGCTTGCCGGGTGTCAGCGTAATGCTGACTCGGCGCGCTTGAATCATGCCGGACATCCCAAAGCAGGGCTCAAGAGTGATCTCGAAAATATCGGGCTGCGGCTGGAGTGGCCGAAGCCATCGCATGTTGAATGAGGCGACTTCGGGCGTAATCTTCCTGAAACCCAGCCCGGAGATGACATTCTGATGGCTGAAACCTTCTAGGTCTAACGCGAGTATTTCTTCGATCGTGAAAGTGACAATGACGTCCTTGTCATGGATGAATTGTCCCGGATCGTGAATGTCCCTCGTAACATCCCAAATGTGAACTTTAAGCGTGCTGGCTCCGCTGCGATTGAGATGCAGTGAAATGACCTCGGCATCATGGAAGTTCGGGACATAGCCAAACCATGCCAGCAGCTCGCCGCCGCCCGGCACGGAGGAAAAGCTATCTGGCAATTCCACTTTTGGCATCTGCGTCTCCCTTTGCAAACAATGTAACAGAGGGTCGCCGATTAAAGAAACGCCTTCACCACCTTCGCCACGCCCCTAGCTCGCTCGACAGGCAGCATGTGGGTCTCGCCGTCGAACAGTTTGAGCTGCGTCTGTGGGATCAGGCGGGCGGTTTCTTCCATTGCCTCTACGTCGAAGAACGGATCGCGTGTTCCGCCGATGATCAGCGTGCGGGCCTGGATGCGGCGCAGCCAGCTGGGATCATGCCCGAAATCCTCGCCCGCGACGGCGTGAAGGCCGCGCACGATGATGGCGGGATCGTTCATCGTTTCGTGAAGCTTCATCCGCTCCTGCCGGAGGCGCAGGCGCAGCAGCCAGTTGAGCCAGGGGCGGCGGAAGACTAGGCCGAACTCATCCAGAAAGCCCTCGAAATCGCCACGCCATGCGCAATCGATCTGCCGGTCGATGCTGCGGCGGCCATTGGGCGAGAAACGATGAGCACCTACCAGCACGATCAGGTCCTTCACGAGATCGGGATGATCCGCCGCGAGGCGTGTTGCGACGAACCCGCCGAAGGAAATACCCGTGACGCTGGCAGCGCCGATCTCGTCGCGCAGGATCGTCGCCATGTCGCTTACGATCATGTCGATGCTGTAGCCCGGAGGCGGTGCTGAATCGTAGCCCATGATGTAGATCGGGCGGCCCTTCGGCAGAAGGCGCGCGATGCGTTTCGCGTCCCGCTCCATACGCGCCGGACTGGGCCGCCGCACGAAGGCCTGACCTCCGTTGAGGACGACGATGGGATTGGGGCCTGAGCCGATCTTCGCGAAGGGAAGCCTGCTCAGGAATAGACCTGTCTGGTACGTCATGACGATTGCCGGTCGCTGATGCAGCGGGCCCATGGCGCATGCACATTTCGGGCCTGATTGATGCTGCGTCGGTTTTTGGAAAAGTAACCTGCCGGACAGGATCGCTGCCTGATGTGCGCGATCACACGTCATCCACCGGGATGACATGCAGATACAAGGCAGATTGTGGAGCCGGCGGACGCTGGAAGAGCGGCGGCGGCTGGCGGGCCGTGATTAATGTCCTAGAAGATGAGTGCCGCTTCGTCAATCGGCTCGCGTCGGAAAGGAGGGTGAACCCGTCTCCTGCGCCTTGTACCTTTTCCAAGGCCACCGGCCCTCGATTTCCACTTCGAGCGAGAAGCTCAGGAAAGTCCGGATGATCACGATGCCGCCGAGAATCATCAGGCTTTCAAGGGTAGGCTCGATGGCGACCGTGTTGATGATGTCGGCGGCCACGAGGAATTCCAGCCCTAGCAGGATCGCCCGTCCGATATTGGACCGGTAGAGATTGAACGCGCCCGCGGGAGGTCCGCCTTGCAGCAATTGCCGGACGATGACGACCGATGCTCCAAGAATTCCGAGGACGATGACGGCGATGCCGCCCACCTCGATCATGCGCGTTATCAGCCTCAGCGCCTGCGGAAACCACTCGTCCATGAAACGTCCTTCGCAAAAGCCTTGGACATTGATTCATAGGACTGCGTGGTGAGGGGGCCAGTGGCTCCATGAGGAGAAGGTGGAGACTTTGAGGCTATTTGGTCCGGTGCGGGTTCAAACTCTTCCGCACAGGAAGGAAAGAGCGCATCGCGGCGTCCAAAAGAAAAGGGCCGGCCAAACGGCCAGCCCTTTTGCATTACCTGAGGACGGAAACCCGCATCTCGTCGTCTTCCACATCCCAGAAGGGGCTGCTTCCATTCAGCACCACCACCGGGGAGCCGACGGGCACGCGGCTGTGGAGATCGATGATGTCCTGGTTGAATAGGCGAATGCAGCCGCTCGACACCGATTGGCCGATGGACCACGGCTCAGTGGTGCCGTGGATGCGGTACATGGTGTCCACGCCATTGTCGTAGAGATAGAGGGCGCGGGCGCCCAGCGGGTTCGATAGACCGCCCGGCATGCCGCTGGCCCATTTCGCATTACGCTCCGGCTCGCGGCGGATCATGTTGGCGGTGGGCGTCCAACCGGGCCAGCTCGCCTTACGGCCGATACGGGCGCGGCCGGACCAGGCAAGGCCTTCCTTGCCGACGCCGATGCCGTAGCGCATCGCCCGACCGCCTTCGCGTACGAGGTAGAGGTAGCGGGCGGTGGTATCGACGACGATGGTACCCGGCTCCTCGCGGCCGTAATAGGCCACTTCGCGGCGCAGGAAGCGCGGATCGACCTCGGAGATGTCCGTTGCCGGCAGGGGGTGAGTCTCGTCCGGGCGCGCACCGTACATCGCCATATAGGTCGGATCGATGTAGCGCGTGGCCTGCTGCGGCGCGGTCGACACGCAAGCGGCAAGCGCCACGGGAACAAGCAGGATGGTAAGGCGCAAAACCTTCTGCATCAGGGACAGGCAAGGGACCGAGATCGCGGACATCAGTGGGGAGGCTCACAGTTATTGATTTTTACTTCATCCACCGACACTTGGGCGCCGACGGTACTCTGAAGGAGAGTTGATAAACTCAGCCGTGACGACAAGGTGGATGTCTCGTGTCAAAAATGTGGCAGAGAACGGCTGTGGTTTCGAGGCCACAATCACTTGTTTGTGTTGAACCTATCCGCTCATGCCGAGTAGAACCTTCACACGCGAGTCCAGGGCAAGCGCCCTAAGTCCAGCCGAGGTTTCCGATGCAATCCAGTTCCATTTCCCTGCTGACCATTTGCGGCATTTCCGAGCTGCCGGATCAGCGCGAGCGCGCGGTGACCCACGTTCTCTCCATCCTCGACCCGGATCATCCGGACCCTGAGGCTTTCGGGGTCTATGAGCGCCACCACCGGACGATCCTGCGCTTTCACGACATCATCAACCCGAGGGAGGGCATGCTCCTTCCCCAGCCCGAGCACGTGGAAGCGGTTCTGCGCTTCGGCGACGATGTGAATGAGGAGCGTGACGGGCGAACGGAGGGCCATCTCCTCGTCCATTGCCATATGGGCGTCTCGCGATCGACGGCGGCCATGCTGACCCTGATGGCGCAGGAAAACCCGAATGAGGATGAGGAAAGCCTGTTCGTGCGCCTTGCCGAGATCCGCAATCAGGCTTGGCCCAATTCCCGCATGATCGCTTTCGCAGACGACATGCTGTCGCGCAACGGACGCCTCGTGGATGCGCTGCGGCGGCACTACGGACGCCAGCTTCAGCGCCTGCCGCATTACGGTCAGCTGATGCGCGATCTCGACCGCGCCCGTGAAGTGGAGATGGCTGTCTGAAAATGAGGGCTGTCTTGAAGGAAGCGGGGCGGGCGGCTATCCTTCCACTGTCTAAAAATGCGGACCGGTTTGGTTAGCCCGGTCGTTTCCTGCGGGAAGCTCTGGCTGGCGCTCATGCGCTGAGTCCCGTGACGTTAAGCCCTGGAGCATGGTGCCCCAGGACAGCGTAGGGACTTGCCTGATGAAACATCAAATTTCCGTCGTCACACTGGGCGTGCGCGATCTGGCGCGCTCGCGGCGCTTCTATATCGAAGGCTTCGGCTGGAAGCCTGTCTTCGAGAATGAAGAGATCGTCTTCTACCAGATGAACGGCCTCATGCTCGGCACGTGGCTGCGGCAGGAATTGGAGAAGGACATGCAGCGGGACGATCTTGTCACGCCGGGTGCATTCTCGCTCGCTCATAATGTCGCCTCGCGTGATGACGTGCAGCCGATCATCGAGCAGCTTGCCCGCTTCGGCGGCAGGATCCTGCGATCTGCCGATGCGCCGGTTCATGGCGGATTCCGCGGCTATGTGGCCGATCCCGACGATCATGCGTGGGAGATCGCCTGGAACCCCGCCTGGTCCATCGACGAGCAGGGTCACGTGACCTTCGGACTTTAAGTGCCGTCGCGCCCGCTGCTCTTCGTCGGCGGGCGCTATCATTCTTTGTCAGGTCTTGCCAAGTGTGCCGAACTTCGCATCGGCCTTCGCATGAACGGGCAGGGGATCGTCGCTCGCAAGCTCTTCGATAATGGGGCATTGCGGACGCGCATCGCCATGGCAATTCCTGGCGAGATGCTTGAGCGTCGACGCCATTTCCTGAAGCTCGCGGATCTTGCGCTCCAGCGTGGTCACATGTTCGAGCGCGATGGCCTTCACGTCCTTGCTGGCACGCTCGCGGTCGTGCCACAGCGAAACCAGATCCGCGATCTGCTCGACCGAGAAGCCGAGATCGCGCGCGCGGCGGATGAAGCGTAGGGTATGCACCTCGTGGTCCGAATAGACCCGATAGCCAGCTTCAGTGCGAACGGTCTTCGGGATCAGGCCCGTGGACTCGTAATAGCGGATCATCTTGGCCGAGACGCCCGAGGCTGTCGCTGCTTGTCCGATATTCATGCCACACCTTCAATTGTCTTCAGGTCCGATGCTTTGTCATGTCTGCCCGCGATGGGCGCCTTGAAGCGGCGAAGCCGCAAGGCATTGCCGACGACGAACACACTGGAGAGCGCCATGGCTGCAGCCGCTGCGACGGGCGATAGCAGAGTGCCGTCGAAGGGATAGAGAACGCCCGCAGCAACCGGGATCAGCACCACGTTATAGGCGAAAGCCCAGAACAGGTTCTGTCCGATATTGCGAATGGTCGCCTTCGACAGAGCGATGGCATTCACCACGCCGCGCACATCGCCGGACATGAGCACCACATCCGCGCTCTCGATGGCGATATCCGTGCCCGTGCCGATGGCGATGCCGATATCAGCTTCCGCCAAAGCCGGCGCGTCGTTGATGCCGTCGCCGACGAAGGCGATGGGGCCGTGCGCTTGGCGAAGATTCTTCACCACATCGACCTTGCCCTCGGGCAGAACTTCGGCCACCACCTCGTCGATGCCGATGCGGCGCGCGATGGCCTCCGCAGTCCGGCGATTGTCGCCGGTGATCATGGCGACCTTCAAGCCGAGTGCATGCAGCGCCGCAATGGCTTCCGGCGTCGAGGGCTTGATCGGATCGGCGACCGCGATGATCGCCGCGAGCTGTCCATCGACAGCTGCATAGAGCGGGCTTTTGCCTTCCATGCCGAGGCGTGCTGCGACATCCTGGAAATGCGCCGGCTCAAGACCGAGCTTCTGCATGAAGCGATCTGCGCCCACTTCCACTTTGCGCCCTTCGACCATGGCCGACACGCCGAAGCCGGGCATGGCCTCGAAGCTGTCCGTCGGAGCAAGCGAAAGGCCCTGGCGTTCGGACGCAACAACAATGGCTTGTGCGATGGGGTGTTCCGAGCGAGCCTCGACGGAGGCCACGAGGCGAAGAACCTCGGTATCGGAATTTCCGGACGCAGTGACGAAATCGGTCAGCTCCGGTCGGCCTTGCGTGAGTGTGCCGGTCTTGTCGAGCGCGACGACGCCGACTTCCTTCAGGCTCTGCAAGGCCTCGCCCTGGCGGAAGAGAACGCCGAGTTCAGCGGCGCGGCCCGTGCCGACCATGATCGATGTCGGCGTGGCGAGACCCATGGCGCAGGGGCAGGCGATGATGAGCACCGCGACCGCATTGACGAGGGCGAAGGTCAGCGCAGGCTCAGGGCCGAGGATCAGCCAGATGATGAAGGTAAGGGCGGCGGCCGCCATGACGGCGGGGACGAACCATGCGGTCACCTTGTCCACGAGCGCCTGGATCGGCAGCTTCGAGCCTTGCGCCTGCTCGACCATGCGGACGATCTGCGCGAGCACCGTGTCGGCGCCGATGCGCGTGGCGCGGAAGGTGAAGCCGCCGGTCTTGTTGATCGTGCCGCCGACAACCTCGGAACCTGCCTCTTTCTGTACGGGCACAGGCTCGCCGGTGATCATGGATTCATCGACATATGACGAGCCCTCGATTACCTCGCCATCGACGGGAATTTTCTCGCCGGGGCGCACTTGCACCGCATCGCCGATCAGCACCTGATCGAGGACGATTTCCATGGCCTTACCATCGCGGATCACGCGGGCGGTCTTCGGGCTCAATCCCACGAGACGCTTGATCGCATCCGATGTGCGGCCCTTGGCCTTGGCTTCCAGATAACGCCCGAGCAGGATCAGCGTCACGATCACGGCGGCCGCTTCGTAATAGACATTGTCCATGCCCGCCGGCATGAGGCCGGGCAGGAAAGTCGCGACGAGAGAATAGGCATAGGCTGCGCTGGTGCCGAGCACGACCAGCGAGTTCATGTCGGGCGAAAAGCGCAAGAGGGCAGGCACGCCCTTCGTGAAGAAGCGCAGGCCGGGGCCGAAGAGAACGAGCGTGGTCAGCGCGAATTGCAGATACCAGCTCGTGCTGTGTCCAAGCGAATTCATCACCCAATCATGAATCGCGTCGATGGTGTGCGATCCCATTTCCAGCAAGAAAACCGGCAGGGTCAGAATGGCGGCGATGAGGAACGAGCGCCACAGGCTCAAGGCTTCCGCTTCTCGGGCATCGCGCTCACGATCCGTCTGCTCGGCATCCTGCCTGATCTCGCGGGCCGCATAGCCGGTCGCAGCGACCGCCTCGCGCATCAGCTCCACCATGTCGTGGCCGCCGAGATAACGAACCGATGCACGCTCAGTCGCGAGATTGACATTCGCATCGAGCACGCCGGGCACGCGCTCAAGTGCCTTTTCCACACGCGCCACGCAGGAGGCGCAGGTCATGCCTTCGATCTTCAGGTCGATCCGGCTTTCAGTGGGCTCGTAACCCGCCGCCTTGATTGCCTCCGACACAGCCTTGGGATCCGCCGCACCGGGGGCGAACGACACATGCGCCCGCTCGGTGGCGAGGTTCACATTGGCGGCGGCGACGCCGTTCACGGATCGGATCGCCTTCTCGACCCGCCCCACGCAGGATGCACAGCTCATGCCCTCGATGGGAATGTCCAGGGTTTGCAGGTCGGGTGAAAGCTTGGGCGCTGCCATCGTGAATCTCCTGATTCATCATATGGTGTCCACATGTAATCCTTCCAATGATGGGAAGGTCAAGTGCCTTAAACCAATTGCTCAGAAGGGGAACCGGGGCGATGATGAGCCATTGATCCGACATGTTTGCGCCATAGGTCGCGAATCCAGACTTCACCGATCAGGCTGACGCCTGTCTCATCTCATGTTTGTTCGACCCGGTACCGACCTTGACGCAAAGCGATAAATCAGGACGCACCTTTCGGATCCTCACCTATAACGTCCACCGGTGGCTCGGCACCGACAGGAAAATATCGCCGACCCGGATTGCCGAGGTAATCGCCTCCTGCGAGCCCGATATCGTGGCCTTGCAGGAGGTGCGCGTCGGGCGCTCCCGCCAGGGGGAGAAGGATCAGGCGGCAAGCCTCGCCTACGCCCTGGGCATGGACCTGCATTTCCAGCCCACCATCAAGATCCTGGGCGAGCAATACGGTATCGCCATCCTGAGCCGTCACAGCTCCGGTGTCGTAAAGTCGGGCCGGCTCCCTACCCAATCCACGCGGCCATCCTTCGAAAAGCGCAGCGCGCTCTGGGTCGCCACCGAGATCGACGGCCATAGGATCAATGTGATCAATGCCCACCTGTCTCTCCGATCGGGAGAGCGCCGGGCTCAGGCCTCGGCACTGGTCGGGCCTGACTGGATCGGCCATCCCGATTGCGCGGACCCTGCAATCCTGCTCGGCGATTTCAACGCGCCGCCTTATTCGCGCTCATACCGCATGATCGCCAACCGCATGGTCGATGCGCAGCTTTCGAATTCGCACGGCCAGCCGCAGCCGACCTTCCATACGAGGGCTCCCATCCTTCGCCTGGACCACGTCTTCGTTACCAAGTCGGTGGAGGTGGTCAACGCGGCGCCGGTTCGGAACATGCTCACGCGTATAGCGTCCGACCATTTCCCCCTTCTGGCAGAGCTGCGCGTCCGCAGCCTGTCGCCGGCCTCTGACGCCGGTGAGGCGAGAAGTCCGTTAAGCGTAACGCTTTGAACGGCCGCGACGTCCTGAATTAGACATAATGCTGTAACATAATAATAGCCCTGGCCTTGAAATTATGCAGGGCTTCTGCATTATAACGAGATTACGTTGCGTTACTCTTCGATTCCCGCGGGGGCAGGGAAAAGGGATTTTTGAAATGAAGCTGTATTACAGCCCCGGTGCGAGCTCCCTTGCGCCGCACATCATCGCCTACGAGGCGGGCCTGGAGATTGAGTTCGACCGTGTTGACCTGAACACGCGCACCACTGCGTCCGGGCGGAATTTCAGCAAGATCAACCCGAGGGGCTATGTGCCGGCGCTAGCGCTTCAATGCGGCGAGGTGCTGACCGAGGTCACCGTCGTTCTCGAATATCTCGCCGATCGGGTGCCGGACCAGCGCCTGCTGCCGGAATTGGGCTCCTTGGAGCGCTACCGGGTGCGGGAATGGCTTGGCTTCATCAGTACCGAACTGCATAAAGGCTTCGACCCGCTATGGGACGGCCCGATGCCGGATGCCGCCCGTCAGCTCGCCGTCCAGCACCTTCAACGGCACCTGTCCTATCTCGACACCTGCCTGTCGGGGCGCTCATACCTCATGGGTAAGGATTTCACGGTCGCGGACGCTTACGGCTTCACGGTCCTGAACTGGGCGCGGTTCCACCGGATCGACCTGTCGGAATATGCCGCTATCGAGACATTCATGCGTGCGGTTGCGGAGAGGCCCATGGTTCAAAGGGCCATGCAGGCGGAGGGGCTTGTCAGGCCTTCTTGAGGAGCGACATGACGGCTTCGGCCACGCTTCCGGCGGGAGGCACTTGCCTAACGCCCTTCGGGCAGCTAGGCACCCGTTGCCATGCTCCCGATATCCGTCTTCATCATTGCCAAAAACGAGGCCGACAGGATCGGCGCGACGATCCGCGCCGTTCGCGATCTGACGGACGACGTGATCGTGATCGATTCCGGCTCGACGGACGGCACGCAGGCGGTGGCCGAGGAACTCGGCGCCCGAGTGATCTTCAATGCTTGGCCCGGCTATGGCCTGCAGAAGCGTTTCGGCGAGGAACAGTGCCGCCACGAGTGGCTTCTCAACATCGATGCCGACGAGGAATTGTCGCCGACGCTCCGGGAGGAGATCAAAACCCTCTTCGCCCACGGAGAGCCCTCGTGCCAAGCCTACGGCATCCGCATCGCGGAAACCTATCCAGGGGAGGTCTCACCGCATCCCCTCGCTTATCGGATCGCTCCGGTTCGGCTCTACCGGAAGGATGCGGGCCGCTATTCGACATCCCTGGTCCATGATCGGGTGGAATTGAAGCAGGGCACGAAGGTCCGGAAGCTCAGGGGGCTCGTTCACCACCGGTCGATCCGCTCCCTGGGGGATCAGATCGCGAAGCTCAATTTCTACACGGACCAGCTCGCCCTAGATCTCGAGGTGAGGAGAGTCTCGATCCCCACATGGCGGGTTTATTTCGAGTTTCCGGCAGCCTTCATCAAAGCCTATTTCGGCCGCCTGCACTTTTTGCGTGGCACTTACGGTTTCCTGATCGCCATGAATTACGCCACCTGGCGCCACCTGCGCCTGGCGAAGCACTACGAGAAGAAGCGCCTGAACGCTTTGGCAAAAGAAGCCAGGGGCGAAAGGGCCTGATTGCCCCGAGCCACCTTAAAGAGCGGCGATCACCTGGATTTCGAGCGCGTAATCCGGGTTGGCCAGCTTCGATTCTACGCAGGCGCGTGCCGGGGTTTCACCTTTGACGACCCAGGCATCCCAGACCGCGTTCATCTCGTCATAGAAGTTCATATCCCTCAGCCAGATCGTGGCCTGGAGAAGCCGGGACTTGTCGCTGCCGATCTCGGTCAGCGACTGCTCGATCTGGCCGAGGATGTCGCGGGTCTGCTCCGTGACGGATTGCCCGATGCTGGTCTCGGGTACATAGCCGGAGAAATAGGCCGTGTTCCCATGAATCACGAGATCGCTATAGCGGGCGGCCACGCCGACCCGGTTGATGTTCGTCACTGACAATCTCCTCGATTCCCTCGATCCGCCGGTCCGTTACCACGGGGCAGGGGCCGTCGCGAAGCCACATGTTCGTTCCTGCCGAGAAGCCCGATTTTGACCTTGACGAACAGCACCCATTCGCGTCTATTGCGCCACCTGCGCGAAGCGGTGGCTACCAGCCATTATCTTCGCGTTGCGGAGACGTGGCCGAGAGGCTGAAGGCACTCGTTTGCTAAATGAGCATACCCCAAAAGGGTATCGAGGGTTCGAATCCCTCCGTCTCCGCCATTTTACCTTCCTCGGCCCCCACCTCGCTTATCCGACCTGTCGTTGTCCCTGCTTGCCGGGGCGCGGTTTCTTGGTCTGATCGCCATGTCCTGTTGAGAAATCCGGCTCGACTTCGAGCCAGGACCATTGTCACTTGACTCCGCAACCTAAGGCTACGTTATAGCGATATTACAACTATAATTTGCGCGATGGTTCGGTCCGTCGCCACGTGCCGACGGGAAAGACAATGACGGGCAAGGGTTTTAAGGCCAAGGGTCTCAACGCCAAGAGTCTTGAGACTGGACGAGGCTCCCTGCTCATTGTGCTGGCGGCATCCGTCATGGCGAGCGTACTCCTTCTACCCACGAGCCTCCCGGCCCAGGAAGCTCCTGACAGTCTCGAAGCCTTGCTCGCCGCCCCCCAGCTCTCCGCCGACAGCCCCGAATCGGCAGCTGAGGGCGGCGTTTCGCAAGCCGACTGGGACAAGGCGCAAGGCCCCGATCCGGCCAGCGAAGCCGGCGCCGAGCCCAAACCCGGCTCAGCAGTCAAGCCGTTCCTCACCGATCCGACCGATCCCAAGGCCGCTGCCCTCGACACCCTGGCTGACGGCGATGCCGGATCGACCGATGCCAAGGGCGAGGTCGATCCGCGCGCCTCCGCCACTCCGGATGCGCCGTTCAACGGCAGCTACACTTACTCCGTGCCGATTGCGGTGCCGGGTTATCGCGGTCTCGAGCCCAAGCTGCGGCTGGTCTATGATTCCAACCGCGGTTTGAGTGCAGGCCGGGCGCTCGCAGGCTGGGTCGGCACAGGCTGGTCTCTGGAAGGCTTTTCCAGTCTCGTGCGCGTCTCGGCGCGGCGCGGGGCGCCTCTGTATCAGGACACCGACCGCTGGCTGCTCGACGGTGAGGAGCTGGAGCCGTGCAAGAGCGGCATGGGCGGCGCGAGCTGCAAGACCGGCGGCACGCACACGACGCGCGTCGAGAGCTACCGCAAGATCATATATACGAAGAACACCTGGACGGTGACGGCGCGCGACGGCACGGTCTACACCTACAAGTCCTCCGGTTCGCAAGGTGTCGACACCAAGCCCTCGCCGACGAACGACCTGCTGCTCAACCACTATCATTATGTGCTCACCTCGGCCAAGGACACGCACGGCAACGAGGTGAAGTACGAGTACGACTGCAAGACCGCGGCGGTCTGTTACCCGAGCAAGATCAGCTACAACCAGACCACGATTATCCTCTACCGCGAAGACAAGAAGAATGTGAGCGTGATGACGGTGGCGACGGGGGCGTCGCTGGAGAAGGTCGGTCAGCGGCTCGACCGCATCCGAGTGAAGACGGGATCGGGCGAGGTGCGGGCGTACGAGCTGTCGTACGACAACGGCCCTACTACCGCTTCCTCGCGTCTCACGTCGGTAAAGGGATACGGCAGTGACGTGAAGTACGATGCGTCGAATAAGATCAAGGGCGGCAGCGCGTTGCCGGCGATCAAGTTCACCTATTCCAGCTATGCCCCGCGCTTCGACAAGAAGGACGTCACTAACAAGGTCATCAGCTTCCTGCGAAGCACCACGCGGGTGATCGACATTGATGGCGATTCACGCGCGGACGTGGTGACTTTGGCGCCGTGCATCCCGGAGAGCAAATGCCCGATCGAGGTGTCTCTTGGGTCCAATAACGGCCTGACTGCTGGTGTCAACTACGAAGGTTCGCGGGGCGAGGTGCCCGAGGGGACTGTGGAGCAATATTGGCTCTCCGGCGACTTCGACGGCTCCGGGTTGCAGCAACTGCTTCATCTTCGGATCAAGCGAGAGGTCATCCCCCTCGGCGACGATAAGGAGGAGGAGAAGTTCTATTGGAACGCCGATATCCTCCGGTTCAACAGCGGTACCAAGAAGTACTCGAAGGAGGGATGGGGGCCGGTATCATCCGGGCCTTTTATCCCACTTCTAACAAAGGAGGAGGTCGATCAGGGGAGCGTTCCCATCGTGGCCGACTTCAACGGCGACGGTAAGACCGATCTGCTCATCAGCGGCAAGTTCTATCTCTCCAAGGACAAGAACAAACCTGTCCGTGAAGTGGTGACATTGCCTTCCTGCGGCTCCATCACCACCAAATTGGTGGCGGCCAAGGCAGGCGACTACAACGGCGACGGACGGGCGGACCTCGCCTGCGACCATCTCGTCGGCGTCGGGGGGAGAGGCATCGGCGTTCTGCTGTCGAGTCCTACCAGCGACGGCAAGATCGCGTTCACGGCGGGCGAGTTCACGGCGCTGCCTCAGGAGGCCGAAGGATACGACAACGAAGGGCGCACCCGGCGCGAGCTGCTGGCCGGCGACATCAACGGCGATGGGCGCACCGATCTGGTGCTGCTTGCAAGAACTTCTGGCGGCGGCGCCCTTGTCTATGCCCTGCGCTCCACCGGCAAAGGGTTTGTTCCCGATGCCTCGGGCGAAATGCCCTATAGCTGGGACGATGCCGCCATCGGCGACTTCGACGGCGACGGGCGTTCGGATGTCTATCTTCCTTTGAACAGTGGCGGCACGTTGCTCCTGTCCCAGTCCTCGGACTTCAAGAAGGTGACGGTCGGCATCCCCGGCGGAGCGCAGTACTCAGCCGATCTCAATGGCGATGGCCGTGCCGACCTCTTCTTTGTCGGCAAGAGCACCACGACGACCTGGCTGTCGCTGGACGGCACGCAGGACCTGATGAATTCGGTCCAGAACGTGTGGGGCGGCACGACGAAGATTGAATACAAACCGTCCTCACGCTACACGCTCGCCGCCAGCGCGTCCGACCGTCTGCCCTTCATCATGCAGACGGTGAGCAAGGTGACGCAGAACGACGGCCGCGGCACCGCCAGCGCCACCGAGTTCAGCTATTCGAATGGCAAGTGGCATCCCGGCGAGCGGCGCTTCCTGGGCTTTGCATCCGTGATCATGAGCTTGCCGTGCACGCCCGGAGAGACGACCTGCCCGAAGGTGGCATACACCTTCCGTCAGGATCTCGCCTCGGCCGGCAAGGTCGTGAAGAAGGAAGTCAAGGTCGGCACCAAAGTGCTGCGCACCGTCGAGGAGACATGGGACGTCGAGATCAAGAAGGTTCCCTACACGGCCGAGAACATCAAGACGACCACGACCGACCATCTCAGTGGCGGCAATCGCCGCCGCTCGGTCTCGCGAGCCTTCGACCGCTACGGCAACGTGACAGGGCTGACCGACAACGGCCGCGATGATTTAGGCGGCGACGAACGCACCGTGAAGCGCACGTTCGATATCGATGCCGGCAAGTTCATGGTCAACAATCCCGCATCGGAGAAGGTCTACGGCCCCGGCTCTGTTCTGCTCGCCAGCAGCCTGTTCGACTATGACGACGTGGGCAATCTCACGCGCCTGCGCCGCTGGCTCGACAAGGACGACTCCCATGTCAGCCGCAAGTTCGAGTACGACGGCAAGGGCAACCGCACCAAGGTCACGGACGAACTCAACCGTTCGACACTGACCGAATACGAGGAAACATTCAATCTCTTCCCGGTGAAGGTGACGAACCCGAAGGGCCAGGTCACCACCGCCACCTATGACAGGACGTGCGGCAAGCCGCTGAGCACGGTCAACCTCAACGGGCTCACCACCACATACGACTACGACGATTTCTGCCGTCCGTTGAACACCACGTCGCCAATGGGCGCCTACACGCGCTATGAATATCACTCTCTCGGGCGCATCGGCACACAGGGCGTGACCGTCTTCACCCCCGGTCCCGCGGACGGCGCCGCGAAGCCCCCCGAACTCGAATCCCGCCAGTATTGGGACGGCCTCGGGCGCACCTATCAAACGCGCACGAAGGACGTGAGCAGGGACGTTCTGACCCTGACCGCGTACAACAAGCGCGGTCTGGTAGAGCGGGCTTCGCGCCCCTTCTTCGAGGGCGATCCGGTCTATTGGACCACGAACACCTATGACGGCCTTGACCGGCGCATCAAGCAGGTGCTGCCGGACGGCAGGGCCATCGTCACCGCTTATACGGCAAGTGGAGATTACGGTGGCTTCGATGCGGTGAAGACCACCGATCCGCTCTTACGCACCAGCACCTTGCATCGCGATGCGCAAGGGCGGACGATCCGCCAGGAGCGCCTGTCCGACACGGCGCAGGCGGTCAGCTCCACGATGACCTGGGACACGTTGGGCCGCCTCACGCAGCTCAAGGACGGCGGCGGCCACGCAGCGCTTCAACTTCGACAGGGACGGCCGCAAGGTCCAGGACATCTGGGTCGTCGATGGCCCGAGCTATACGGTCGAGACCTTCTACGACCTCGGCGGGCGCGTGCTGAGACGCCTCTATCCCGGCAAGGACGAGGTCGGCACGTCCGACAAGCCCTGGGGCTACGACCGCGCGGGGCGCCTGACCTTCATCAACGAGATGATCAAGTCGATCACCTATGACGCCGCCGGCCAACCGCTGGTGACGGAATATGCCTCGGGGGTGAAGACCACGCGCGGCTACGATCCGGCGCGCGGCTGGCTCACCGGCATCCAGACGGTGGTGAATGGCGAGGCGAAGCTGTCGCTGGCCTATACCCGCGATGCGGCGGGCCGCATCACGCAGGTGACCGACACGCCGAGCCTGCTGCTGGCGCGTCTGTCGGGCCCGTATGCCAACCTCGCGGCGCTCACGCCCGGCTGGCAGCGCCGTCTGGCGCGAAACCCTGAGGCCACGAGCGTCACCGGCGGGGAAGGGTGGAGCTACACCTATACCGGCCTCGACGAGCTCGCCACCGCGACACCGCTCGGCACGACGGGCAAGGCGCAGAGCTTCGCTTACGACAAAGCGGGCAACATGACCGCCAACACCGGCATGGTTTATGCCTATCCCGG
>NZ_JBFRFB010000010.1:0-162366 GCF_052114605.1 Microvirga sp. 2YAF29 | reverse complement strand
GGGAAGACCCTATGAAAGACATCCTCGAACGTCTTGAAGATCGGCGCGCCCAGGCCCGCCTCGGCGGCGGTGCGAAGCGCATCGAGGCGCAGCACGCCCGTGGCAAGCTCACGGCCCGCGAGCGCATCGAGCTTCTGCTCGACAAGGGCTCGTTCGAGGAGTTCGACATGTTCGTCGARCAYCGCTCCACCGATTTCGGCATGGACAAGGCCAAGATCCCCGGTGACGGCGTCGTCACCGGCTGGGGTACGGTGAACGGCCGCACGGTCTTCGTCTTCGCCAAGGACTTCACGGTGTTCGGCGGCTCGCTCTCCGAGGCTCATGCCCAGAAGATCACCAAGATCCAGGACATGGCGCTGAAAATGCGCGCGCCCATCGTCGGCCTGTTCGATGCGGGCGGCGCGCGCATCCAGGAGGGCGTGGCGGCGCTYGGCGGCTATGGCGAGGTGTTCAAGCGSAACGTGATCGCMTCCGGCGTSATYCCGCAGATCTCCGTCATCATGGGGCCATGCGCTGGCGGCGATGTCTATTCGCCCGCCATGACCGATTTCATCTTCATGGTGCGCGACCGCTCCTACATGTTCGTCACCGGCCCCGATGTGGTGAAGACCGTSACCAACGAGACGGTGACGTCGGAAGAACTCGGCGGCGCGAAGGTGCACACCACCAAGTCATCGGTGGCCGATGGTGCCTACGACAACGACGTGGAGGCGCTGCTTCAGGTGCGCCGCCTCATCGATTTCCTGCCCGCCAACAACATGGACGGCGTGCCGGAAATTCCGAGCTTCGACGATCCGAACCGCACCGACGACAGCCTTGACACCCTGATCCCGGACAATCCGAACAAGCCCTAYGAYATGAAGGAGTTGATCCARAAAGTCGTGGACGAGGGCGACTTCTTCGAGATCCAGGAAGCTTACGCCMGGAACATCATCACCGGTTTCGCCCGCGTCGAGGGCCGCACGGTCGGGCTTATTGCCAACCAGCCGATGGTGCTCGCGGGCGTTCTCGATTCCGATGCGTCGCGCAAGGCTGCGCGCTTCGTGCGCTTCTGCGATGCCTTCAACATTCCCATCGTCACCTTCGAGGACGTGCCGGGCTTCCTGCCGGGCACCGCGCAGGAATATGGCGGCCTCATCAAACACGGCGCGAAGCTGCTGTTTGCTTACTCCGAAGCCACCGTGCCGCTGGTGACGGTGATCACGCGCAAAGCCTTCGGCGGCGCCTATGACGTGATGGCCTCAAAGCATATCGGCGGCGACATCAATTACGCATGGCCCACCGCGCAGATCGCGGTGATGGGTGCGAAAGGCGCGGTGGAAATCATCTTCCGGCAGGACATTGGTGACGCGGACAAGATCGCTGCCCGCACCAAGGAGTATGAAGACCGCTTCATGTCGCCGTTCGTCGCCGCCGAGCGCGGCTACATCGACGAAGTGATCATGCCGCATTCAACACGCCGCCGGATTGCGCGCGCGCTGGCGATGCTGCGGAATAAGGAAACCGAGCGGCCCTGGAAGAAGCACGACAATATTCCGTTGTAGGGAAGGTTGCTTTGAAGACTGAGCGTCATACGGCTGGCAAGAGAAAATTCGATGAGATGGTTCATTTTTCTTCAATGGGCGAAGGTCGTTCCATGAAGATTAAAACCGTGCAGCTACTGACTGACCTGCGAAGCAATCAAACTCATCTAGGTTGCAATGTGCCTTAGCCCGCAGGTGAGTAACCCATGAACTATTCGAACCATGATATTCTTCTCAGCTACGCACAATTCCGGAGATCGACATATGATCACTAAAAGACATTACTCCTATGCCATCGCGAGCCGGTTGTGGGCGGGAGCACCTGACAAGTCGCAGTGGCATTCCATCATCCTTGTTGTGCTTGGTACAGCATTGCTCGCCATCTCTGCTCACATCCAGGTCCCGTTCTGGCCAGTGAAGATGTCGATGCAGAGTTTTGTGGTCCTGTCTCTCGGCGTTATCTATGGCAGCCGGCTCGGAACTCTTACAGTTCTTGCCTACCTATTCGAAGGAGCGATCGGCTTGCCGGTGTTCCAGAACGGTGGAGGCCTAGCTCACTTTATCGGACCTACGGTCGGATACTTGCTCGGATTTGTCGGTGCGGTTTGGATGGTTGGAATTTTCGCAGAGCGTAGGGCTATGCGCTCGCTGCCTACCGCTTTCTGCGTTCTTCTGATCGGCGACTCTATCATCATGCTCGTCGGAATGGCATGGCTGGCAAACTTGATAGGCTTCGAAAAGGCTCTATCCGTTGGCTTTCTGAATTTCCTTCCTGCTGAAGCCCTTAAGAAAGATCCTGATTGCGAACCGTGGTGAGATTGCGTGCCGGGTGATCAAGACCGCCCGCCGCATGGGCATCAAGACGGTGGCCGTCTATTCCGATGCCGACCGCGATGCCCTTCATGTGGAAATGGCCGATGAGGCCGTCCATATCGGCCCGGCCGCAGCCGCGCAGTCCTACCTTTTGATCGAGAAGATCATCGAGGCCTGCAAGGCCACCGGTGCCCAGGCGGTCCATCCAGGCTACGGCTTCCTTTCCGAGCGCGAGGCTTTCCCCAAGGCGCTGGCTGAGGCCGGCATCGTCTTCATCGGTCCCAATCCCGGCGCCATCGCCGCCATGGGCGACAAGATCGAGTCGAAGAAGGCGGCAGCCGCCGCTAAAGTCTCCACCGTGCCGGGCTATCTAGGTGTGATCGATGGGCCGGAGCAGGCGGTGACCATCGCCAACGAGATCGGCTATCCGGTCATGATCAAGGCCTCCGCCGGCGGTGGCGGCAAGGGCATGCGCATCGCTCATTCTGCCGACGAGGTGGCGGAAGGTTTTGCCCGCGCCAAGTCGGAAGCGGCATCCTCCTTCGGCGACGACCGCGTTTTCGTCGAGAAGTTCATCACCGATCCGCGCCACATCGAGATCCAGGTGCTCGGCGACAAGCACGGCAACGTGATCTATCTCGGTGAGCGCGAATGCTCGATCCAGCGCCGCAACCAGAAGGTCATCGAGGAAGCCCCGTCGCCGCTGCTCGACGAGGCCACCCGCCGCCTCATGGGCGAGCAGGCCGTCGCGCTGGCCAAGGCCGTCGCTTACGATTCCGCCGGCACCGTCGAGTTCGTGGCGGGACAGGACAAGTCCTTCTACTTCCTCGAGATGAACACCCGTCTGCAGGTGGAGCATCCCGTCACGGAGATGATCACCGGCATCGACCTCGTGGAGGAGATGATCCGCGTGGCCGCCGGCGAGAAGCTGCGCCTTGCCCAATCCGACGTGAAGCTCAACGGCTGGTCGGTGGAAAGCCGCATCTACGCGGAAGACCCGGTGCGCAACTTCCTGCCCTCCACGGGCCGCCTCGTGACCTATCGCCCGCCGGAAGAGGGCGAGCAGGACGGTGTGACCGTGCGCAACGATACCGGCGTCTACGAGGGCGGCGAGATCTCGATCTATTACGATCCGATGATCGCCAAGCTCGTGACCCACGCGCCCACCCGCGCGCAGGCCATCGAAGCCCAATCCACCGCGCTCGATGCCTTCGCCATCGACGGCATCCGCCACAATATCCCGTTCCTCGCGGCGCTGATGCAGCATCCGCGCTGGAAGAGCGGCAAGCTCTCCACCGGCTTCATCGCGGAAGAGTTCCCGCAGGGCTTCAAGGCCCCCGCGCCTGAAGGCGAAGTGGCCCTTCGCATGGCGGTGGTGGCTGCCGCCATCGACCACCTGCAGAACGTGCGCAAGCGGTACATCTCGGGCCAGATGCGCGAGGTTTCCGCCGTGCAGTTCGATCTGGAGCGCGTCGTGATGCTGGGCTGTGCCCATCATGACGTGGTGATCGAGGACGACGAGGAAGGGACCATCGTGATGATCGATGGCCAGTCCTGGCCCGTCGAATCCGACTGGATCAGCGTGTCCCAGGGCCAAGAGGTCAAGGTGGGCGAGCCGCTTTGCATCGTCGAGGCGATGAAGATGGAAAACGTGCTGCGCGCCGAGCGCGACGGCACGATTGCCAAAATTCACGCCAAAGAAGGCGATAGCCTCGCAGTCGATGCGGTGATTCTCGAGTTCGCTTGAGTCGGATAATCGGGCGCTCTTTCCGTTCCAAGGATGTTGAGGGAGTGACACACCTTTCGTCATGGCCGGGCTTGTCCCGGCCATCCCGATTGGAAAAGCGCTGCGCTTCAACCCATCGGGCTCACCGGCACAGGGCCGGTGATGACGTGGAAGTTTCAGGCGCTTTATCGGCAAGACACTCAAGATCGCATTTGCGATCGGCACGAGAGATTGAATCATGCCCCTCTATTTCGCTTATGGGTCCAATATGGACCGAGACGCCATGCTTCAGCGCTGCCCGGCCTCCAAGCCGGTCGGCATCGGACGGCTCATGCGCCATCGGTTCATTATCTTCGAGGAAGGCTATGCCTCCGTGACCCGAGATCCGCAGCGGGCGGTCTGGGGCATGGTGTGGGAGCTGGCTCTCTCCGACGTGCCGGCCCTCGACCGCTATGAGAGCCTTCATACGGGGCTCTACAGCAAGGTCCTCCAGCCCATCGTGACCGGGCAGGGGCCACGCCGGGCGATGGTCTATATCGGGCGCAGCGCCAAGCCGGGGACCCCGCTTCCCGGCTACATGGAGGGCGTGATCGAGGCCGCAACCCATGCAGGCCTGCCCGAGGATTACGTGCGTGGTCTCGGCGTATGGCTCCCTAATGCCCCATCCTCAGCCATGACCCCGTCTCAGCAGCCCAAGGTCCGCCCTTTGTTCGCGGCGCCTTCGAGCACGGTCCGAAAGCCCAGCTAGATCCTGATCCGTTACAGGAGAGCCTTCGCGACAGGCGCGTGGTGTGGCGCGTACTGCATTGATTGATGAAATTCTCCGGAAGCTGGACCCGGAGAACGACCCGCGTATTATCCCGGCTTTGGACGACGATCATTCGGGCCGTCACGCCGACGCCCACCATGAGCATTATCGAGGAAAGACGTGACAGCGAACAAAACAGCCCATGTGCTGTTCCATGGACGGGTCCAGGGCGTGGGCTTCCGCTCCTGGACGCATCACCAAGCCGAGCTGCATGGACTCAATGGCTGGGTGCGCAACCGGCGCGACGGCAGCGTGGAGGCTGTTTTCTCAGGGCCGGATGATCTCATCGATGTGATGCTCAAAGCCTGCCATGAGGGGCCGAGGGGATCGGCTGTCGAGCGCGTGGAGGCTCTCGATGGCGCGGATGCGGAACTCAGCGGGGGAGAGGGTTTCGAGGTTCGCAGGACGGTTTAGTCCTTCGGGCCTTCCTTGATCTCCACCGGCCCACCTTCATTCTTCCAGGCAGTAAAACCGCCTTCAATGTGAGCAACAGGCTTCAGCCCCATGTCCTGCGCTGTCGCAGCCGAGAGAGCGGAGCGCCAGCCGGCCGCGCAGAAGAACACATAGGTCTTGTCCTGGTTGAAGACCGGCTTGTGATAGGGGCTTTCCGGGTCGATCCAGAATTCCAGCATGCCTCTGGGGCAATGCACGGCTCCGGGAATGCGGCCTTCCCGGTCCAGCTCGCGCGGGTCGCGCAGGTCCACGAAGACCACATCCTCCCGTCCGTGCAGCGCCACCGCCTCTTGTGTCGGCAGAGTCCTTATCTTTGCGCTGGCCTCTTCGAGCAATGTCTTGTAGCCGCGTGAGATGGTCTGAGGCATGGCTGTCGCTTTCCCTTTGAGGCTTCAAACAAACTGGGCAAGATGGCGGCGGAGTCAACGGGAGACGGAGCGTGCTGGGTTTCACCTTTCTCGACTACGTGGCGATGATCTTCTTTCTCGTGGCGTGGTTAGGCTATCACACGGCCGTCGAGTTTACCTCCGCTGGCCAGAATAGCCTCAACAAGCTCATGAACCAGTACCGCTATCGCTGGATGGAGGAGATGGTGGTGCGCGAGAACAGGATCGTGGACACGCAGATCCTTTCCTCCCTCATGAACGGCACCGCCTTTTTCGCCTCGACCTCGCTGATTGCGATCGGCGGCGTGCTGGCCCTGTTCCGCTCGACGGAATCCGTGCTGCCGATCTTCGCCGATTTGCCCTTTGGACAGCCGCCGACTCGGCTCGCTCTAGAGATCAAGGTTATCGGTCTTGCGGTAGTTTTCGTCTATGCGTTCTTCAAGTTCGCCTGGTCATACCGGCTCTTCAACTACATGGCCATTCTCGTCGGCGCGGTGCCCGTGCTCAAGGACGGCAACAAGGAAGAGGCGTTGGTCGTCGCACGGCAGGCGGGCGCCATGAGCGCCGTGGCCGGCAAGCATTTCAACCGGGGACAACGGGCGTTTTTCTTCTCGCTGGCCTATCTCGGCTGGTTCATCAGCGCCTATCTCTTCATCATTGCCACGGCGGGTGTTCTCTTCGTCATGTGGCGTCGCCAATTCGTGTCCGATGCAAGGGACGCAGCTATGGATCACAAGCATGTCTAAAACTGCGACACCCGAAGAGCTGGAAGCCGCGATGCTCGCCCTGCTGGCTGAGCGCGGCGCCGGCAAGACCATCGGCCCGGCGGATGTGGCCCAGGCCATCGGCGGCAATCAGCCGGACGGTTGGGGGCCTCTCATGCAGCCCGTGCGCAAGGTCGCGGTGCGGCTGATGAAGGAAGGCCGCATCGTCATTGTGCGAAAGGGCAAGCCGGTCGATCCGGACGATTTTCGCGGCACCTACCGGCTCGCGCTTCCCACCGCGACGGACGAGGCCTGAGGCGCGGGAAACAACACATTCGTGCGGCCCGTCAGGTAATAGCCGATGAGGCCTGCCCATTCTTTCGTGCCCACATCGAGCCGCCGCAGGCCATCCGACACGAAGGCGAAGGGGCGATGGTTGTTCGTGCCGCTCCCGGTGCGGAAATCCACCGGATAGGCCGTCACCGGAAAGCCCGCCTTCTCGAACACGCCGACGGCCCGCGGCATGTGCCAGGCCGATGTCACGAGAAGCCAACGCTCGTTCTCGCGCGGCTTCGCCATTTCCAGCGAGTAGATCGCGTTCTCGGAGGTCGTGCGTGAGCGATCCTCGATGATGATGCGGGCGGCATCGACGCCGATGCGCTTGAAGTAGTCGGCGATGATCGGCGACTCGCCGACCCCATCGCCAAATACGCCGCCACCACCACCTGAAATCAGGATGCGCGCCTGCGGGTAGCGGTGGGCCAACTCGATGGTGTCGAGCACGCGCTCGGCAGACTCGTTGGCGACCAAGCGCCCACGGGCCGCCGAATCCGAGGCTTCCGCCGAGCCGCCGAGCAGAATGATGCCGTCGACGGGCCTGCCATCGTCGTTGAAGGAGGGAAATCGCTCCTCCAGCGGTACCATGAGATAGGTCGAGATGGGGAGCAGCCCCAGAGCAATGGTCGCGACCGTCATGAGAAGGGCGAAGCCGAGGCCGAGTTTCCGGAGGCGGCCGAAAAGCGCGAGGATCAGGCCGAATAGGATGAGGCTGAGAAGCAGGTTCGACGGTGTTGTGAAAAACCAGGCTATTTTCGAGACGTAGTAGAACACCGGCGATCCTCTTCAGAACTTGCGCATGGGGCGCCGACCTGATGGCTGACGAATCCCGTTGCCTTGTATCGCTATTCCATTATCTGAATTGGCGACATGTCGGGCATCACATCTTACGGAGCTGCCGTGAAGCGCCTCGCCATCTTGTTTTTCTTAAGCCTCGCGGCCTGTGAAGCGCCTTCTGGGAAGGCGCTGAAACCATTTTCCCGTGTCGACGTGCAAAGCGTCACCACGAGCGTGGTGGCGGCAATGGCGAGACGCGATCTCGAGACGCTCGCAGGCTTCGTCGGAGAGGAAGGGCTTATCGTCAGCCCCTACGTGATGCTCGATCAAGGCGACCTGCGCCTGTCGCGAGCCGAGGTCGAGCATTGCGGAAGCGATGCGCAGATACGTCTTTGGGGATACCGGGATGGCAGCGGCAGCCCGATCGAGACCACGTGCAAAAGCTATTTTGACGAGTTCGTCTGGAACGCCGACTACCGAGAGGCCCACGAGGTACTCTACGACGAGCCTCGGCAGCGCGGAAACGAGGTCAACAACAATCATGACTTCGTGCCCGGCGGCGTGGTGGTCGAGTTGCATATACGAGGGCAGGGCGGTCAAAAGGCCATGAATTGGAAGAGCCTGCGCCTTATCTTCCGCAAGGGCGAGCAGGGTCTGTTCCTGATCGCCATCACGCGCGACGTGTGGACGATCTGATCTCGTCAGTCTCGATCCGGTGCACCAAGCGGGAAGAAGTGCCGATATGGCCTTGCTTCATTGACGGCCCTTGCGAACGAGGGACGTGCGAGAAGGCGCTGCCGATAGGCGTGGACCCGTGAGAACTCCTCGCCGATAGGGTGGGCCCAATCGGCATAGAAGAGGGAAGGGGCGGCGGCGCAATCTGCTGCGCTGAAGCTGTCGCCCGTGGCCCATTCACGCCCGTCGAGAGCGCCGTCGAGCCACCGATAGGCTGTGTCCAGCATGGCCTTTGCCTGCATGACGCCGTAAGGATCGCGGTCATTCTCCTGCCGGATCTTGTCGGAGACGATCTTCTGCATCGGCGTCATGATGTAGTTGTCGAAGAAGCGGTCCATCATGCGCATGTCGAGCGCCGCTTTCGCATCATCCGGGATCAGTTTGACCGGCCCCGGATGGTTGAGCTGAAGATGCTCGATGATGATTGTCGCTTCCATGACCGCGCGCCCGTTGTCGACGAGGGCGGGAAAACGCTTGATCGGCCAAAGCTTTTCCAGCTCCGCATCCGTCTCCGCGCTACCGAGCATGCGATACTCGAAGGCGGTATCGTTCTCGTACAAAGCGGTGAGGACCTTTTGGCAATACGATGAGAATGGGTGTGCGTAGAGCCTCAAGGTCATGGTGGCCTCTCCGTCGATGATAATGCGTCAAGCTGTCTTCGTGAACAGCTCGCGGCCGATCAGCATGCGGCGGATTTCGTTGGTGCCAGCGCCGATCTCGTAGAGCTTCGCGTCACGCAACAGACGGCCAGTCGGATAATCGTTGATGTAGCCGTTGCCGCCGAGAAGCTGGATCGCATCGAGCGCGCATTGCGTGGCCTTCTCGGCCGCGTAGAGGATCGCTCCCGCTGCGTCCTCGCGGGTGGTCTCGTGGCGGTCGCAGGCTTTCGCCACCGCATAGACATAGGCCTTGGCGGCGTTCATGGTCACGTACATGTCCGCGACCTTGCCCTGCACCAGCTGGAACTCGCCGATGGCCTGCCCGAACTGCTTGCGCTCGTGGATGTAGGGCATGACGATGTCCATGCAGGATTGCATGATGCCGAGCGGACCGGCGGCGAGAACCGCACGCTCGTAATCGAGGCCGGACATGAGCACATTCACGCCCTTGCCGACCTGGCCCAGCACGTTCTCCTCCGGCACCTCGCAATCCTGGAACACGAGCTCGCATGTGTCGGAGCCACGCATGCCGAGCTTGTCGAGCTTCTGGTGCGTGGAGAAGCCCTTGAAGCCTTTTTCAATGAGGAAAGCGGTCATGCCGCGCGGTCCTGCCTCAGGATCGGTCTTGGCGTAGACCACGAGAGTCTCGGCGGTGGGGCCGTTGGTGATCCACATCTTGTTGCCGTTGATCACATAGCGGTCGCCGCGCTTCTCGGCGCGGGTGCGCATCGACACCACGTCCGAACCTGAGCCGGGCTCCGACATGGCAAGCGCACCCACATGCTCGCCGGACATGAGCTTGGGCAGGTAGCGGCGCTTCTGCTCCTCGCTGCCGTTGCGGCGGATCTGGTTGATGCAGAGGTTCGAATGCGCGCCGTAGGAGAGCCCGACCGAGGCGGAGGCGCGGGAGATCTCCTCCATGGCGATTACGTGCTCGAGATAGCCGAGCCCCGTGCCGCCATATTCCTCCTCGACCGTGATGCCGTGGAGGCCGAGCGCGCCCATCTCGGGCCAGAGATCGCGCGGAAACTGGTTCGTCCGGTCAATCTCCTCGGCGCGCGGCGTGATCCTCTCCTGCGCGAAGTCGCGCACGGTCTCACGGATGGCGTCGGCGGTTTCGCCGAGATCGAAATTGAAGGCCTTCGTGACATTCGGCAGCATGGCTGATTCCTCCCTTTCCATTCACTCTGGAGAGCGCTTGGATGCTTAGCTGGTTCGTCATTTTGGTCAGCATTACTGCCATTATCGAGCTGCGGTTCAAGAGATACTTAGGGCGAAAGCCAGGAGGAGTTTGACGAAAGGTCAGACATTTTTTCCTGTGATGCCGGACATCACGCCTTGCAAAACGAATGGCTCCAAATAATACTAGTTGTTACGTTATATAGAAACACAACTTCAACTTTGCATAGGGCACTAGATGGCGTTGTCAGTCGCGTGGGGATCAGTCTTCCTCGTCAACACTACCATAAATAAGAGTCAGTCCTCGCCGAAAACATATGCTTTGAAGGACGGCTCCTTCGTGGCCGTATGGGAGGATTGGAGTGGCACAGGAGGGGATGCCAGCGGCTCTGCCATTCGTGGTCAGCTCTTCAGTGCTGACGGGAGCAAGAAGAGCGGCGAGTTCCTGATCAACACCATGACCACCGGAGGCCAATACGATCCTCTGGTGACCGTGCTGAATGACGGCCGCTTTGTCGTGGCCTGGGAAGACTACGGGTCTGGTTACGTAGCGGCACGAGCCTATAGCGCGAACGGTACTGCCATCGGCAATGAATTCCGGGTGAGCTCTAGCGGAGACGACTACAAGCCTTCTATTGCGGCGCTTTCGACTGGCGGGTTTGCCGTATCTTATCTCGATACCTTCGGTGACATGCGGGTTCAAAGTTTCGATGCCAATCTTCAGAAGAGTGGTTCTGAAGCGGAACTCACAATCTATGGGGACAGTACGATTGTCGGTTTGCAAGGCCAGTACGTCGTGTTCTCCGATGGGGGTGGGAAAATCACTGGTCAGATCCGCAACAATGACGGTATCGCTCCGGCCGGATCGCCCGAGTTCGTTATTGCGAGTGGCGACACGTCAAGTGACAATCCTGTTGCTGCCAAACTTTCGGATGGTCGCATCATCGTCATTTGGAACAGTTATGTCGACGGTGTCGCCAGCCCTGATACCTATAAGATCAAGGGCCAGATCCTGAATGCGAACGGCACTAAGAGCGGCGGAGAACTGGTGCTCAGCGCTCCAGGGCTGACAGGCTCGCGCGCGGCGACTGTAACGGCACTTGCCGATGGCGGTTTTGCCGTGGGCTACTTCAACCTTGTCGAGGGGCGAAACTCTACTGACATTCATGTGTCAGCCTTCAACGGTTCTGGTGCTCGTGTCGGTGTCGATAACCTACTTGAGCGAGTTTACGGAGCTTCTTATTTGAACCTCACAGCCCTCGCCGATGGCCGTCTGACGGTAACCTGGAACAGCACGGCCCATGCCGTGGATGATTTTGGTTCCAGCATCCAAAGCCAGATCGTGGACCTGCGTCAGAAGGGCATGTCCCTCATCGGCACGGCATCTGATGACCGTTACTACGGTTCGGCGTTCAACGACATCATCAAGGGCGAAGCTGGCAAGGACATGCTCTTCGGTCGTGAAGGCAGCGATACCCTCACCGGAGGGGCCGGCGCCGATATCTTCGTGTTCGACACGGCTGCCAAGGTGGGCAAGGCCAAGCACATTGACCGCATCACCGACTGCAATGGCCGCGAGGACAAGATTTACCTGGATGATGCGATCTTCAAGGGCCTGAGCAAGAAATCGGGCTCCATCGACAAGCCGGTGAAGATCGACAAAAAAGCTTTCTGGAAGGGCAGCTCAGCGCATGACACGGATGATCGGATCATCGTGAAGACGTCGGGCGAGATTTTGTACGATGCTGACGGCACGGGGAAGATTGCGGCAGTGGTAATCGCCAAGCTGGACAAGAAGGCGCTCAAGACTGTAGATGCGAACGACTTCTTCGTCATCTGATCGCGCTGCACTGGGATTAATTGCAAGGCTGCAGGCATAACCTGCAGCCTTTTTTCATTCTTATCTTTTCACAGCACAAGTTTTGCGAGCCGCATGAATGGCAACCGTGTCATAGCCGCAAATGAAAAGCCTCCCTGCCATGGGCAAAGGGAGGCTTTTTGTGGATTGTACTTGGATGATTAGAGGACGAAATCGTCCAGATTCAGGCTCTTCGGCTTGTTCTTGAGCAGGATCTGGAACTCAGCGGCGGCGTCTTTGTCCGTGTTGCCGGAGAGAATGCCGGTTTTTGCATTGTAATGCAGCTGCCCGGCCTTTGTGAAAGCCTCCTTGCCCTTCAGGAGGGTCTTGAACGCGTCGTTCTTCTTCGTCGAGGTATTCGCATCGATCTTGCCGAGGTCTATCATGTCGATGCCGGTCTCGAAGTCGTTGATCCTGTCACGATTTTTACCCGTTCCAAGATCTGCGTTCTTCATGAAGACAAAAAAAAGTCCGTGCCTTCACCACCTGTCAGAACATCTCGCCCCTGCCCGCCGACAAGGATGTCATCGCCTGCTCCGCCATTGAGCGTGTCATGACCCATTCCGCCCATAAGGGTATCGTTGGCGGAAGAGCCGGTCAGGACGTCATTGCCTTTTTGGCCAATAAAGATCTCGCCCTCCGGATCGGGTGTCGGATCCGGCTCGGAATTTGGATCCGGCTCGGGATCCGGCTGTTGCGCAGCCAGAACCTCAAGAACCTTGTCGAGATTCCATACGGCACCATCCGAGAAGGCAAGCTTCTCCACGTGGCGGCCGCCAGTCGATAGGTCGAGATAATTTCGGATTGTCAGCGAGCCGCCATTCGCCGAAATGACGAGGGTGCCGTCCAGATGCATCAGAAGGTCGACGTCGGAAGAAGCCGCATCGATCTTAACGAGATCGTCGCCTCCCGCATCCTCGATCAGATCATACCCCTTGCCCTGACCCCAGATATAGACGTCGTTCCCGGCGCCGCCGAACAGTACGTCATCGCCTGTGCCACCATCGATGGTGTCGTCGCCTGCGCCGCCATCAAGAGTATCGTTTCCAGCCGAGCCAAGAAGAAATTCATTTTCAGACGGAGGAGGAGGTGGTGGTGGGTTCTGCGCCTCTAGAGCCGCCAGGACATCCTCCATGTGCGAGACAGTTCCATCGGCAAAAACGATATTCTGGATGTAGCCGCCATTTTCCGACTGATCGAAATAATCATTGATCGTAAGCGATGCACCATTCAACAGAATGCCAAGGGGGGCACCATCCATCTGCGCGTTGTACAGTCGGATTTCCGAAGCAAGCGCATCAATGAGAATCGTATCGTTCCCCTTGTAGTCCCAGATGAAATCGCTGCCGCTTTGCGGCCCCCATATATAGGTGTCGTCACCGGCGGCACCATGGAGATGATCTGCTCCTTCTCCCCCATCGAGCGTATCGTTGCCTTCATCGCCAATGAGGAAGTCGGTGCCCGCGTCACCATTCAGGACATCGTTACCTTCGAAGCCTCGCAGGAGATCGTTGCCCGCGCCGCCGCTGAGTGTGTCGTTCCCAACACCACCTTCAAGGGTGTCGTTGGCATCCGTTCCCACAAGGTAAAGGTCTGAAGCAGGCGGAGGTGTTTGGGAGTGCAGTATTTCGAGAACCTTGTTCCGATCCCAGACTGCCCCATCAGAGAAGACGATGCTCTCAATGTGCCGACTATATTCTCGCCCGTTGCGAGGTAGTTCCGGATCGTAAGCGTTTGGCCCATGATAGAGATGATGAGAGTTCCGTCAAAATGGGCAAACAGTTCGGCATTCGATGAGGCGGCCTTGATCTTGATCGTGTCGTTGCCGCCTGAATCTAGGATCAGATCATTGCCGCTTAGTGGCCCCCAAACGTAGACATCGTTACCTTTGCCGCCAAGCAGCTCGTCATCGCCTCCGCCGCCATCAATCGTGTCATTGAAATCGGTGCCGGTCAGTACCTCACTTGCCTGAGTGCCAACGATGACCTTGCCGTTCCGAGACGGGTGCGGAGGGAGTTCCACGGGGATCAGAGCCTTCAGCACATCGGCCTTAGTCCAGACTGTGCCATCCGAGAACACCAGTCTTTCGATGTGGCCATTCTTGAAGGATTCCTCGCTGAAGTAACCTTCGATCGCGAGTTGCTCGGTACCCAGTTTGATGATGAGTGGGTAGCCCTTGTAGTCCAGACTCCCATAGAATTTCAGCTGATCTGGCGTCGCATCGATCAGAACCGTGTCGTTCCCACCGTAATCGCGCACGACGTCGATGCCGTGGCCGGGCTTCCAGATGTAGACATCGTCGCCATACCCACCTTCGAGAAGGTCAGTTCCGGCACCGCCGGAGATCGTGTCGCCGAAATCTGTGCCGGTGAGGATTTCATCGGCGTCTGTTCCGACAAGAACTTTGCCCCCTGGTGGAGGCGGAGGAGGAGGGTTGCCGGCCAGAGCTGATTGGACTTCAGCCAATCCCCACCTGGAGCCGTCCGCGAAGGTCAGGTCTTCGATATGGCCTGAAGTTGCCGTGTTGAAATAATCTCGGATTGTCAGGAATTTACCGTTCAGAGCGATGACTAGGGAGCCGTCGTCTGTGCTGGCCGAGAGCGTTATTTCCGCTGTCGTCGCATCGATGTGGACGATGTCGTAGCCACTCTCATCGATGATGATGTCTGTACCGCTTGTGCGCCCCCAGACATAGGTGTCGTTGCCGGCGCCGCCCTTGAGCAAGTCACTACCTAAGCCACCATCAATGGTATCGTCGTAGTCGGTGCCGACAAGTATCTCATCGGCATCCGTGCCGATGATCAGCTTGCCTTTAGCAAGGGGAGGCGGCTCGCTTTCGATCACGGCAAGAACGTCATCCCTATGCCAAACCGTTCCATCGGAAAATTCGATGTTCTCGATCCTACCTACGCTGCCTTCACTGAAATACTCACGGACAAAAGCGTAGGCGTCACCTAGTTTGATCATCAAGGTCATGGAGCCTGGTTGACGCCAGAATGTCACTTCCGAAGGAAGGGCATCGATCCTGATGGTGTCGTTGCCATCCGAGTCATAGATCTCGTCCCCGCCGCTATTGCGGTTGAACAGGTAGACGTCGTCCCCGCCATTGCCGAAGAGGAGATCCCGGCCCGAACCTGCATCCAGGGTGTCGTTGCCGCCATTGCCGATCAGCTCGTCCCGACCTTCTCCTCCTTCGAGAATGTCGTTGCCGCCTTCACCTCTGAGATTGTCGTTGCCGGTGGTGCCGGTGAGGGAATCATTGCCGACGCCCCCACAATCGTTTCGCCAAGGAGTGATGCGTCAACTGTAGATGCGGCCATGGTGGCTTTCCGTTTTATCATAAGGCAGATGTGCGACCGAGGTGTCGCTGAATTTTATGTTTATTGTTATAAAGATACAGTAGGTTTATGGTCAACATTAAGAATCTCGTCCGCTGGCGAGCAGGCCGAAGCCAAATAAAAAAGCCCGCCTGCGGATAGCAGACGGGCTCAGGGTATTGAGATCACGAAGTCTCTTTACTCGTCGATACTTGCGGTTTGGACAGGGTCCAGGCCTTGGCAGCGTCCGGCGGATGCGAGCCTGCGGTAGTCGCGGGGGTCGCAGGCGCTTTGGACGAACATGCGCCACTGGTTTTCGGTGCCGTAGAAGGTGTTGCGGTCCACGTCTCCGCTCACGCCGGGAACGCGGCCGGTGGTGGTGAACTGCCAGAAGGTCCAGCGGCGGTTCTCGTAGCGCTCGTGAGGCTCGGCTGCGGTGCTGCGGATCCAGTAGGGGTAATCGTTGAACTCGCCTTCCAGGATTTCCTTATGGAAGGTGATGTCCGTGTAGAGGATCGGCCGCTTGCCCGTATGCGCTTCCATCTCCTGGAGCATCAGGTTGATCATGGCGAGCGCCTGATCGCGCGGAACCTTCTTTGGGCAGTTCACGGACTGGCCGTTCCATTCCACGTCGAGAACCGGAGGCAGGGCGTCCGGATCGGCGGGGACATTGCGTTTGAACCATGCTGCCTGCTCGTGGGCTGGGCGGCACCAATAGACGAAATGGTACGCGCCGCGCGGAACGCCGGCTTTCTTGGCGCCGTACCAGTTCTCTATGAAGCGGTTGTCCACATGGTCACCGCCCTCGGTGGCCTTGATGAAAGCAAATTGCGTACCGGCCTGACGCAGGGCCGCCCAGTCCACCGTGCCCTGCCACTTGGAAATATCGACGCCATGGATCGGAAGGCGATGGGCCTTCGCGACGCCGGCATGAGGGCGCACATCGCTCTTGGTGGGGTATCGGCTGGACGTAGTGGCGGGGCCGACGGCGCAGGAGGCGAGGCCTATGGCCATTGCGGCAAGGGCAGTGAACCGGATGGACCGGATGAACGTCGTCAGGCCAGAGTTTCTGGAACGGCTGGGGGTACGGCGGCGAGTCTTCATCGGCTCATCTGTATTTGACGCAAAACTGGACTTCACCAGCCATGCCCCAAGAGCGTTAACAGGCCATTACGAAAATGGTCCTTTCACAGGATTACAAGTTAAACCACAGCGTAGCTATACCCAAGAAGGAGAGGAACCCGACGATATCCGTGATGCTGGTGACGAAGGGGCCGGACGAAACGGCCGGGTCCACGCCGAATCTGTTGAGGGTGAGCGGCACGAAAATGCCACCGAGTGCCGCGAAGATGAGCACCGTGATCAGCGCCAATCCGATCACCATGCCGAGTTGCGCCGACTGGAACCAGAGTCCGGCAAGCGTCCCCATGATCATCGCGAAGACGAGGCCGTTCAAAACGCCCACCGCCGCCTCGCGGCGGATGATGCGCCAGGCATTGGAGCGACCGAGCTCGCGGGTGGCGAGCGCGCGCACGGCCACCGTCATGGTCTGGGTGCCGGCATTGCCGCCCATGGAGGCCACGATGGGCATGAGGATGGCCAGCGCCACCATCTGCGCGACCGAATCCTCGAAGATGCGGATGATCGTGGAAGCGATGAGCGCAGTGCACATATTGGCGAAGAGCCAGGGAAAGCGGCTTCGCTGGGTGTAGAGGATCGTATCCGAGAGCTCTTCTTCCGAGTTCACGCCGCCGAGTTGCTTGATATCGGCATCGGCCTCTTCCTCGAGCACGTCGACGACATCGTCGACGAGGATTGCACCCACGAGGCGGCCTGCCTCGTCCACCACCGCGGCGGAGACGAGGTTGTAGCGCTCGAACATGCGGGCCACGTCATCCTGGGGCTGGGTCGCCACCACCCGGTCGGGCTCATCGTCCATGATCTCCTGGATCGTGACCGGGCGCTTGGAGCGCAGAAGCTTGTCGAGGGCGACGGCTCCGAGCAGGTGGCCTGCCGGATCGATGACGAAGATCTCATAGAAGGTCTCCGGCAGATCGGTGCCTTCTCGCATGAAGTCGATGGTCTGCCCCACCGTCCAGAACGGCGGTACGGCAATGAACTCGGTCTGCATGCGCCGGCCCGCGCTGTCCTCGGGGTAGTCGAGGGAGCGCTGGAGCGCGACGCGCTCCATGGCGGGAAGCTGGTCGAGAACCTCGTTCTTCTCATTTGCCGGAAGGCTTTCGAGAATCGTGACGGCATCGTCCGAATCGAGATCGCGGACACCTTCGGCCACGGTCGCGGTTTCGAGCTCTTCGAGGATCTCCTCGCGAACGGCTTCGTCCACCTCGGTGAGGGCGGCGAAGTCGAAAGCCGAGCCCAGAAGCTCGATAAGGCGAGGGCGGTGCTCAGGCTCGAGTGCCTCGATGAGGTCGCCGAGGTCGGATTCGTGGAAATCCTCCACGAGACGCTGAAGCAGCTCGGTATCGGAGGCTTCGATGGCATCGGCGGCGGAGGCCAGGAATTCGGAATTAAGCTCACCTTCCTCGTCCCGGAAAACCGGGAGTTCGGTCTCCGGCCCGTCGGGCGTAGGAAGCGTTTTGTCGTTATCGACTTCCAGCATGAGCCGTCCTCAAGAAATGATTGTTTCGGAAAATGCCTGGCCATCCCGGCGCATGCTCGGTCGCTGCGCTGGAAAGGCCATATCAATGAATCGCTTGGCCGCCGTTCCTGTCAGATTGATTCAGGGCGTCTTAGGATAACGCGGTCATATGACCAACAAAAAAGGCCCCGAAAAGGGACCCTTTTTGTAGTTTGGTGCGGTCAAGAGGACTCGAACCTCCACGGGTCTCCCCGCTACCACCTCAAGGTAGTGCGTCTACCAATTCCGCCATGACCGCGAACTGATTTTCAGGAGGGGTTCTCCTGAAGAGGTGGTCGAATTAGCAGAACGATTTCGGCGCCGCAAGCCCTTCCTGAAATTAATCGCGCGAAACGTGACGGTGGGTCGAATTCATGGGCAAAACCGCTGGGGAGTTACTATATGGAGGGTAGCCAACTCGCCGTTTCAGAGTTGCATCAATTCATCCCGCACCAGAGAAAGGTGGATCCGTGTCGAACCCGCGCGACAGCTTGGCAGAAAGACTTCTCATGGAAGGCTCCTCCGAGCCGGTGGAATGGGCGATCTCCGAGAGCTTGGTCCCCTACGAGCAGGCTGTCGCCTTCATGGAAGCACGGGCCGATGCCATTGCGGCAGGAACGGTGCGGGAGATGGTCTGGCTCGTGGAGCATCCGCCGCTCTACACGGCGGGCACATCGGCGCAGGCCACCGACCTCGTGGACCCTGACAGGTTTCCGGTGCACCAGACGGGGCGGGGCGGACAATACACCTATCACGGTCCTGGCCAGCGTGTGGCCTATGTGATGCTGGATCTGAAGCGTCGGGTTCCCGACCTGCGCCGCTACGTGGCTGCCCTGGAAGCCTGGCTGATATCGACCCTCGACGCCTTCAACATCCGGGGCGAGCGGCGGGAGGACAGGGTCGGCGTCTGGGTACGCCGCCCTGACAAGGGCGAAACGGCAGAGGACAAGATCGCCGCTATCGGAATCAGGGTTCGCCGCTGGGCTACTTTCCACGGCATCAGCCTGAACGTGGAGCCTGATCTCACTCATTTCTCCGGCATCGTGCCCTGCGGCGTCACCCGGCACGGGGTCACCAGCCTTGTCGATCTCGGCATCCCAGTCACCATGCCGGAGGTGGATTCGGTGATGCGCAAGGCTTTCGAGGACATCTTCGGGCCGACCGAGCGGGTGGAAGCTCCGTTGCTTTCCGGCAACTGAGTCTCAGTTTCTTACATCCTCCATCGTCAGGCTTCTCCTCAGCGGCTCAACATGCTCTAAGCTTGTCGGAACATTCGCTTATCGACGGACATCCCATGCAGCGCGCCCTTCTTGCTTCCGTTCTCGCCCTGGCAGTCTCGGCCTGTGCCTACCGGCCGGACCCGACGGAGCTCGTCAAAATCGTCGATTCGCCCTCCGACGTGCGCGTCTGCCAGCGTCTTGGTGAGGTGAGCCCGGTCGTTCCCACCACTCCCGGCTTCGACTCTGCCACCGAGAGCATGCTGGAAGCGACTGTCGCTCTGGGCGGCACGCATCTCTACATGCAGCAAACGACGAATGACTGGTCGCTCGTGCGCGGCATCGCCTATCGCTGCGGCCACGGCACCGTCCGGGAAAACGTGGTCATTCGTGCGAAAGGCTGAGGCGTAATCTTCACGAACGCAGTTGCGCAGGCTCTCAGGTCCCCGTTACTGACGTGAGAGCCCTCCGGTTTTCGGCCGTTAGAGGAGCCAAGACAAAACAGGGAGCCTGACGCCGTGCCCGTTATCGCCACCTCCGCCGATCTGAATTCGGATGCCGCCCGTTCCAACCGCGCCGCTTGGGCCGACCTGACCCAGGAGCTTCAGACCAAGCGGCAGGCGGTGGCGGAGGGCGGACCGGCCAAGGCGCGCGAGCGGCATCTGGGACGCGGCAAGCTGCTGCCGCGCGAGCGCGTGACACGCCTGCTCGATCCCGGCGCTCCCTTTCTCGAACTCGGTTCTCTTGCCGCCCATGGCATGTATGACGATGCGATTCACGGGGCCGGCCTGATCACCGGTATCGGACGCGTCGAAGGCCGCGAGGTCATGATCGTCTGCAACGATTCGACCATCAAGGGCGGCACTTATTACCCGATGACGGTGAAGAAGCACCTCCGGGCGCAGGAGGTGGCGCGCGAGAACCGCTTGCCTTGCATCTATCTGGTCGATTCCGGCGGCGCGAACCTGCCGCACCAGACCGAAGTCTTTCCCGACCGCGAGCATTTCGGGCGCATCTTCTACAATCAGGCGACGCTCTCTTCGATGGGCATTCCGCAGATCGCCTGCGTCATGGGTTCGTGCACGGCGGGCGGTGCCTATGTGCCCGCCATGTCGGATGAGACCGTGATCGTGCGGCGCCAGGGCACGATCTTCCTCGGGGGGCCTCCGCTCGTGAAGGCGGCGACGGGCGAGGTAGTGTCGGCGGAAGATCTCGGCGGCGCTGATGTGCATGCGCGACAGTCCGGCGTGGCGGATCACTACGCGACCGATGACGTCCACGCGCTCGCCATCGTGCGCCGCATCGTCGGCACGCTCAACACCCGCAAAAAAATCGACATCGATATCGCGGAGCCCGTAGACCCGAAATATCCGATCTGCGATCTCGACTCGATCGTGCCGACGGACCTCAAGAAACAGTACGATATCCGCGAGGTCATCGCGCGGCTCGTGGACGGCTCCGAATTCGACGAGTTCAAGCGCCTCTACGGCACGACGCTGGTTACGGGCTTCGCCCGTATCTGGGGCATGCCGGTCGGCATCATCGCCAATAACGGCATTCTCTTCTCCGAGAGCGCGCTAAAGGGCGCGCATTTCATCGAGCTGTGCTGCCAGCGGCGCATTCCACTGCTCTTCCTCCAGAACATCTCGGGCTTCATGGTCGGGCGCCAATACGAGGCGGGCGGCATCGCCAAGGATGGCGCCAAGCTTGTGACGGCGGTGGCCTGTGCGCAGGTGCCGAAGATCACCCTGCTCGTCGGCGGTTCGTTCGGCGCTGGCAATTACGGCATGTGCGGCCGCGCCTATTCTCCGCGCTTCCTCTTCACATGGCCGAATTCGCGGATCTCGGTGATGGGCGGCGAGCAGGCGGCGAGCGTTCTCGCCACTGTGCGGCGCGACAATATCGAGGCCGAGGGCAAGACTTGGAGCGCGGACGAGGAAGAGGCCTTCAAGGCGCCCATCCGCAACAAGTATGAGGAGGAGGGCTCGCCCTACCATGCGACGGCTCGGCTCTGGGACGACGGCATCATCCTGCCCTCGGAAACCCGCCGCGTTCTCGCGCTCGCCTTCTCGGCCGCGCTGAACGCTCCGGTTCCGGAGACGAAGTTCGGCGTGTTCAGGATGTAGGCGTCGAGCTCTAGCAGCGGAACCGGCATCGGATAGAGTGGTTGGGAGGGTATGTCCGAGATTGGACCCGATACCCTCCGCCGCAGCTACGCCCATCGGATCGCAAAGCTCGCCGATATCGGCGACGTGCGCATCGAGCAAGCCTTCGCGAAAGTTCCGCGTGAAGACTTCCTGCCGCCACCTCCCTGGACCGTCATCAGCCTTGGCGATGCGAGCGAGACGAACAGGCTCGCCGACATTTACGAGAATGTTCTGGTCGCCATCGACCGCAAACGCGGCATCAATAACGGCGAGCCGGCCCTCCATGCCGCCTGGCTCGATGCCGTCAGCCCGCAGCCAGGAGAAAGCGTCGTTCATGTGGGAGCCGGCACGGGCTACTACACGGCGATGCTCGCGCGGCTCGTTGAACCGGGCGGACATGTCGAGGCCTTCGAATATGAGCCTGACCTGGCAGCCGAGGCGTCCCGGAATCTGCAGTCCTATTCCAACGTGACCGTCCATGCCGGATCCGCCTTTGGCAGGAAACTTCCCGAGGCGGATGTGATCTACGTCAACGCGGGCGTCATTGCGCCGGACGCGGAATGGCTGAGGGCTCTCAAGCCGAATGGACGACTGATCTTTCCCTGGCAGCCGCACAAGGGCTGGGGACCAGCGCTTCTCGTGAAGTGGCGAGAGAAGGGCTTCGCCGCCCAGGTTCTCATGAGTGTAGGCTTCATCTCGTGCAGCGGAATGACGGAAAAATCCAGCGTCAGGCACCTGCCGAGCGAGGCCGATCTCGCCACTGTCAGATCGGTATGGCTTAGGGACGAAATCGCGCCGGACAAGAATGCCGTCGCTACCTACAAACAGGTCTGGTTCTCGTCCAAAGTCGTCGACCGGTGAGAGCCATCCTTTCGGCTGTGCGTACCCGCACCTAACCTAGCGGCAGCTTGAGCTATAAGCGGTGACGAGGAGCAGTTTGCGTAGCTGCGCAGTTCCGAACGGCTTATTTCGAAGTCCCAAAAGGTCAAAAAATTGTTGCCTCCATGCAACACCTAAAAACCTTCCTCATCCTGCCGTTCTTGGCCCAAGCGCCGCCGCGATCCCGCCATAAACCTCGATCACCAGAGAAGGCCTGCTAAGTGCTTCCAAACCAAAGCTTTACAGCGAGGCACTCCAAGGGAAGGTCCGGTTAACGCTACCGGGCATCCCTCCGAGGGGGTCATTGCATAGGTGGCGCAGCACGTGGCAGATCACGAGAGTTCCATCCCACGCGGAACTTTCGTTAGGACTGTGTGGACAAGAGTGTAAATCCATGGATGCGCGCCTGATTGAAATGCCAATGAAGCCGAGCCGCCGCTCGACGGAGGCTTTGCGCGCGTCCCTGCAATCCATGCTCTCGGTCTTTGGGGCCGTTGCACTTTTCAGCCTGTCTGGAATTGGTATCGCCCAGGCGCTCGATGCTGCGCCGCGTCCGCAGCCGCTGACACCCGCGCTCTCGCCGGTGCTCGCTCCGACCGCGAAATATGGCTCCGCGCGCGAGGCTCTTCGTACGGGGATGCGTGACTACAATGCGGGGGACAAGCTCGGCGCCGCCGCCGCTCTCGAATACGCGGCGGGGCAGGGGCACTCGCTCGCGCTCTGGAAGCTCGGTCGCATGTATGCGGATGGCGACGGCGTTCAGCACGACGATCTGAAGGCCTTTGAGTATTTCTCGAAGCTTGCCGACCAGCATGCGGATGAAAGCCCCGACTCGCCGAATGCGACGGTCGTCTCCAGCGCCTTCGTGGCGCTCGGCACCTATTTCCTCGACGGCATCGAGGGCACCTACGTGTCCGCCAATCCGGCCCGCGCTGTCGAAATGTTCAATTACGCAGCGTCTTACTTCAGCGATTCCAACGCTCAGTACAACCTCGCCCGCCTCTATATGGAAGGAACGGGCGTGAGACGAGATTCGCGGCAGGCCGCCCGGTGGTTCAATCTGGCCGCCGAAAAGGGGCATCACCCCTCACAGGCGCTCCTCGGCCATCTTCTCATGAACGGCCAGGGCGTACCGCGTCAGCGGGCCAAGGGGCTCATGTGGCTGACCCTGGCGCACGAAGCCGCCGCCGATTCCAGCAAGGATCAGTGGATCACGAGTCTCTACGAGGAAGCATTCTCCGCTTCCGACGATTCGGACCGCAAACTGGCGCTGGCTCTTCTCGAGCAGTACATTCAATCTCGCCGTTAAGGCATCACCTTAAGCAAGATCCAGGTCCACCATCACCGGCACGTGGTCGGACGGCTTGTCCCAGCCGCGCACTTCCTTGCGGATCGAAGCCGTTTTGAGCTTGTCCTGAGCCTGCGGCGAAAGCAGCAGATGGTCGATGCGGATGCCATTGTTCCGCTGGAACGCGCCTGCCTGATAATCCCAGAATGAATAGAGGCCCGCCTGGTCCGTGCAGGCGCGAAGAGCATCGCTGAAGCCGAGATTTTCGAGCGCCCGGAACTTCGCGCGGCTTTCCGGCTGGAAGAGCGCATCGTTTGTCCAGGCAGCCGGATCTGCGGCATCCTTGGGTTCGGGAATGACGTTGTAATCGCCGCAGAGCACCAGCGGCTCCTCAAGCGTGAGAAGCCTGCGGGCATGGGCATGGAGACGATCCATCCAGGCGAGCTTGTATTCGAATTTCGGCGTGCCGATGGGGTTGCCGTTCGGCAGGTAGATCGAGGCAATGCGCACCGCGCCGCCCTCCGTCGAGATGACGCCTTCGAGATAACGCGCCTGCTCGTCGCCATCGTCGCCGGGAAGGCCGCGCCTGACATCTTCGAGCGGACGCTTGGAGAGGATGGCCACCCCATTATAGGCCTTCTGCCCATGAGTGACGACGTTGTAGCCCAACGCTTCGACCTCGGCCCTCGGGAAGGCCTCGTCCACGCATTTGAGCTCCTGGAGGCACAGCACGTCCGGGTCCGCGCTCTTCACGAAGGTCGCGAGGTGATCCAGCCTCTGCTTGATGGAGTTCACGTTCCAGGTGGCTATACGCATCGTCTCGGCCTCTTTGCCCTCTTGTAAGCCTTCATCGGATGTTCGTGAAAAGCTTGCAAGGTGCTACCCGTCTTTATTCCCACCAGAGCGCCTCACGAACCCATCCGGTTCCTGCCCATCGACAGCGCAGTCTGCGCCACGCTACCACTCGGCACGCATATGCTATGGCACATGCTGAATGCGCTGGTGTTGTGGATTCTCATGAACGCGGCGATCAGGCCCGCTCCCGGAAAAGGCTGCTTCATGTCCAACGTTGAAATCCACGGCTATGCCATCGTCTCCGACAACGACCGCATCGCCGATGCGACAGGACAGACGCCGGATATCCTGCGCAACGATGCGGATTGGGCCTATTTTCAGGCGGAGCTCAACAAGTCTGACCTGACGGTGCTGGGCCGCCTCGGGCATGAGGCCAATCCCAATCCGAGGAAGCGGCTGCGGATGGTGTTGACTTCATCCTCCTCTGGCCTCGAACAGCGGGAGGATGGGTGGTGGTGGGACCCGGGCAAAGTCTCCTGGGAAGAAGCGATCGGCCAGGTCCTGCCGAACGGGGGCAGGGTGGCCGTGCCCGGCGGACGTCAGGTCTTCGATCTGTTCCTCGCCATCGGCTACACCGCGTTTCACCTCACGCGGGCCGAGGGGACCTTCATCCCGGATGGCGTGACCGTGTTTTCCGCCTGCGATCAGGGGCACTCCGCTGAAGTCACATTGGCAGATGCAGGGTTGAAGCCCGGCGGGAAGCAGGTGCTCGATCCGGATGGGCCGGTCACCCTCGTCGTGTGGGCGAGCTAGGCGGGAAACATCCGGCCCGCCGTGAGTTGACTTCCGACAAACTTTGCAAGGAGGGTCTTATGCGGCGTACGCTTCCATCCCTTGTCATGATCGGCTGTCTCGCGGCTGGTGCGGCCTGGGCGCAAAGTTCATCCTCCAGCGGCAGTTCCGGGTCCTCCTCCGGTGCCGCGAGCGGCACGGCGGCTTCGCCGAGTGCGCCGTCGCCCAGCAGTCCCTCGACGCCGCTCCCCCGTCCGCAGAACAGCATGGGAAGTTCAGCCACCACGCCCCCTCAAGGCGCCACAAGCTCGGCCCCCATTCCGCCGCCCGGTAGCGAGGGAAGCACCACGGGGCCGGGAGCGACGGGCAGTGTTCAGGGAGGCCGCCGCGCCGGCAATCCGTCCTCCGTCGGCCCCTCCTCAAGAGAGGAGGAACTTCAGAAGAAAGGCCGGATAATCGAGCAGCGGGCCCGCCGGCTCTGCGACGGCTGCTGATCCTCAGCTCGATAAGCGGCGCAGCGGGCACGCCATGACAAGGTGGTGATGTGGAAGGGTTGTATTGCCCTGCCGCAAGCCAAGCTATCCTTACGTTTCATAGGTGTCGTAAGTCTTCATTAACCATGTGGGCGCATCCTTTTCGTCGCTGAATCAGGAAGACAATTCTAATCGGCCGAGCGGAGATGGGGCACATGACGAACAAGAATATTGCAGAGACGATCGGTGAGAGAATCGCCGCAACCGAACTTGTGGTCGAAGCCATCGCCCAGCATGGCAGGGAGGCCGAGCTTCGCGATCTCCGCGTCCTGCTCATCGGCACCATGAGCCTTCTCACACGCGATCCCGGTGTCGAAGCTGCCGTGGACGATCTTTATGCGGCGGCATCCGCTCTTGTGAGGGACGAGGCTTCCGGCGCTCATCCCGTTGCCCGTAATCTTCGTTTCCTGCACTCAGCTCTGGAGCGCTTCACCGAACGCGTCCCCGTGCTTCTCGGCGAGGAAAAAACCGACGATCCAATGCGCCTGCGTGGCCTCGATGCAGCGTATGCAGTCCAGCTGGAACGCAGCGCGCATGTGGAAGATGAGGACACCTCGGCGGACATCCGCTCCGCTGCATGACGGAACATAGTAACGCTTGCGGCATAAGGCTTTGAGCCGCAGCTTGGCTGTTATAGGGTATTTTCCTAAGTCGCTTTTGATGCGATAACGGCGGCGGCTTCATGAAGCCGCCTTGCAGCACTTCAATCCTGCTTCGTTATCCGTGCCACATCGCGTCTGAGCCCACTTCGGGCTGAGCGTGAGAGAGACTTCGCGAGACATCCCGAATGGCGACCGTCACGTTCACCGCCGACACACCGGAAGACCTGCGTCTGCCAAAGCTCTTCACGGAGATTCTGGGTGCTATCGTGTTCGGTAGGAGCGGTGGCGACGATACAGCGGCGTTTAAAGTCCAGCATCCTGATGGATATATCGGGCACCAGCTCGACGTCTTTTATAGCGGTCGACAGCTTTCAGTTGATGAAGGCGAAGTCTCCTATCTGCGTTTCAGTTATGACGGCGATACTTGGCTGACCATCGGCACACCCAGCGGGCCGGTGCTCTTCACCTATAGCGACTTGCAGGCCTTCCATCGTGGCGGCGCTATCGCAGCCGCAGCGGTTCTGTCTCGATCGGACAATCTTACCGGCTCCGCAAAAGGCGACTACATGGAGTCGTATGCCGGGGACGACGTTCTCGATGGTGGCGAGGGTGCGGATACGCTCAAAGGCGGATCGGGAAACGACATCTACATCGTCGACAACTCCGCGGATCGGGTCGTTGAAGATGTCGGCGGCGGCTACGATATCGTCGAGACGGATGTCGACTTCGCGCTGGCGGAAGATTCCGAGGTCGAGGTTCTCAGGGCGAGTCTTGCCGCCGTCTCGCTGTCGCTCATCGGCAATCAATTTGCTAACCTGATCATCGGAACGCACGGCGACGACCTGCTCGACGGCAAGGGCGGTGTCGATACGCTGATCGGCAAGGCAGGAAACGATATCTATCTCGTCGATAATCCATTCGACATCGTTCAGGAGATTGCAGGGGAGGGGTACGACACGGTCATCACGACCGCATCCTATCGACTGAGCTACAATGTCGAAGTGCTCAAGGCGGCCGCGGGCACGAGCATGCTCGTGCTGGAAGGCAACGCCCTTGCCAACGAGATCTTCGGCAATACCGGCATCGACTTTATCTACGGCCATGATGGCGACGACAGCCTTTACGGCGATGGCGGCAACGACGTCATCTTTGGCGGAACCGGAAACGATCTGATTTTCGGCGGTATGGGCGACGATCACATGGAGGGTGGCGAGGGATACGACATCATCTATGGGGATGTGGGCAACGATGCTCTGATCGGTGGCGGCGGCGACGACACCCTCTATGGCGGGCCGGGCAATGATTACTTCCGTGGGGATGACGGGAATGATCAGCTCTTTGGCGATGTGGGCAACGACACGCTGTACGGTGGCGCCGGCAACGATCTCCTCTATGGCGGTCTCGACATCAACAAGCTCTATGGCGAGAACGGTAACGATCTGCTCTTCGGTGGCGAGCATGTGGACACGCTCGTCGGCGGCGCCGGAAACGATCAACTCTTCGGCGATGCGGGCAACGACTATCTCGACGGTGGCCCAGGACGCGATACGCTGTGGGGTGGCCCGGGGCGCGACAGTTTCGTGTTTCGGGACCGCCTGAACGCCAAGACCAATGTCGACAACATCAGGGATTTTCAGATCAAGGTCGACAAGATCCGCCTGGAAAATGCGATCTTCAAAAAGCTCGGCAAAGCGGGAAAACTGAAACCCGATTTTTTCACCATCGGCATCAGCGCCAAGGATGCGAACGACCATATCGTCTTCAACAAGAAGGCGGGGCTTCTGTCTTACGATGCGGACGGCACGGGGCCGATTAAGGCGATAGCCTTCGCGAGGTTCGTGTCGAAGATCGGGCTCGACGCGGGTGACTTCCTGGTCATCTGAGCGGATTGCGCAGGCGTCAGCCTTACGAGGGCATCGCAGGCTGCTGATAGCCGTTCGAGAATTTGAGAGCGGCTTCGACCCGGTTACGAACGCGGAGCTTCTGCAGGATGTTGGTGAGATGATGCTTGATGGTCTTCTCGCTCAGATAAAGGCTGTTGCCGATTTCCTTGTTGCTCCGCCCTTGGACGAGGATCGTGAGGATCTGCTGCTCACGCGGGGTCAAATGGGGGAGGCCGTTCGCGGTCTTTGACGCGCCATGGGCCGGGCCTTTATCCGTCAGGAGTTTCGCCGCAAGGCTCGGTGAAATGAAGCTCTGTCCCTGGTGAAGGACGCGCGCCATCTGAACGAGTTCGCTGCGGTTGGTCTCCCGCAAGAGGTACCCTCGAGCTCCTCTTCTCAGGGCTGCGTAAACGCTTTCTTCCGTCGCCGTGTCGGCCAACATCACGATCCCGATCCGCAGGTTCTGCCGCAAAATCGCCTCGACCGTTTCCATGCTGTTGTCCAGGATGTCCGCATCAAGCACGATGACATCCGGCATGCTCTCCTTGACGATCCGGATCGCATCCCAAGCCGTTGCACCCTGATCGACGACCTGGATATCCGGCTGGGAATTCAAAGCCAGAATAATCCCGTCCCGAAACATGGGATATTTGTCGACGACACCGACACGAATGCCGTTTTGCATTGGAGCCCCCCAGTTCCAATTCAGCTGATCATAGAGCAGGCAAGGACTCATCTGCCTTTGAAAGGTCTTTCAACCTTTCGACCCTGGAGATAGGATAATAAGTCTCCTTCATACTAGGCAACATCAATAAGTTATAAGGGAAGAACCATAAGCGCCCCTTGAGGAGTACCACTCAAGACGTAGGAACGCGCCGCGACCCGTCAAAAGGTTGAGGCGGCGGTTTCGAAGGGGTAGATCCAACAAAGGCGCTCAAGCTTGAATCTGCCTGTTGTAGAGCCTCGTCGCAGCAACCATGGCAACTTCGACACGGTTTTTGACACCGAGCTTTTCCATGATGGCCGTCAGGTAGCTTTTCACCGTCTTCTCCGTCAGTCCGAGCTCGTCACCAATGCGCCGGTTGCTGAAACCTTGAAGGATCAGCATCAGGATCTGCTCTTCACGCGCGGTGATCTCCGGAAATCTACTCGGGGCGGATGGCTCGCGCTTTTCTGTCACCCTCGCCATGAAGAGCTGCGCCGCAAAACTCGGAGACACATAACTCTGGCCCTTGTCGACGATGCGAATGGCGGTCACGAGTTCCGAACTGCTGGTCCCTTTGAGAAGATAACCGCGCGCTCCCTTTCGCAAGGCGCTGCGGACCTCCTCCTCGTCATCGATGACCGTCAGCATCAGGGTCTTCGTCGAAGGGCAACGCAGCGCGATCTTGGCGGCGGCATTGATGCCTCCGCCCGGCATGTTCATGTCGAGAAGCAGGATATCGGGAGCATGCTCCTGGGCGATCTGCAGGGCATCGGCGGCTGTTCCACCTTGGCCGACAACCTCGATGTCAGCCTCGGATTCCAGGGCGAAAATCACTCCATCCCTGTAGAGCACATGATCGTCCACGACTCCGACACGAATCTTACGCTGCATCCGGCGCTCCCATGGCGAGCGGCAGTGACGCCTTGATGCAGGTTCCGGTTTCCGGCCTGCTTCTCATGTTCACGGTTCCGCCGATGCTTTCGATCCGATCACGAAGCCCCGCCAATCCGAAGCCCGGATGCTTCACGTGGTCCTCCGGTTCGCACATGCCCGGTCCCTTGTCAGAGACCTCGATCTCGATGGAAACTCCATCCCAATGGATGTTGACCTGCTGACCGCGTCCGCCGGCGTGCTTGAAGGCATTATTGAGTCCTTCCTGCACGAAGCGGCACAGGGCAATCTTCACGAATTGCGGGGCCTGCTCCGGAAGTTCGGATATGTTGCGGATGATGATCGTCCCGGTCGTTCGCTCATGATGGCGGATCATGAAGGTCAAAGCATCTTTGAGAGTCAGCTTCTCGACCTCGGGCAAGAGAAGGCCTTTGCAGATGTTCCTTATATCGCTGAGAGCATCCGAGAGGGCTTTTTGAGTCCGGTTCAGATTGTCGTGGTCGTGCGGGTTGTCACGGACCTTGCCCAAACGCAACAGAGCGAGGCTGACCAGTTGCGCGACGCCGTCATGTAGGTCGTATCCCATCTGCCGCAATAGCCGCTCGTTGCTTTCCGTCGCATTCTGCGCGGCTCTCTCGACCCGCTCATGCAGGTCGCGGTTCTGCCGGAGAAGGCTCGACAACTGCGCCACGCGCATGGTGAGCGCCGCGCGCTGCTTGTCGATCGTCTTGCTGCCATTGGCCACGATCACGAAGAGGGCGCCCATCATGTTTAAGGTAACCAGGATCGTCGCGATCCAGGTCTGCCATTCCGATGCGACGAGCTCAGCTTCGGGAACCTCCGCACGCTCGTGAAATTCCAAGGCGGCGATGATCTTGCCGGTATCGCTCTCCCGAATGGGGACGAACACTTTGAAGCGAGACATGCCAGGGCTTGATTGAGCACGCCCGTCTTGGGAAGCGCCTTCGAATTGTACCCTGATGGTGCCGGACAATGCATCATGGAACGCCGGGTTATGCTTAAGCCGTTCTCCGATAACCTTTTGATCGCTGCTGTAGACAGCGACGCCGTCATGCCTCCATACCCTTAAGGAGATTATGTTCGCGCGAAGGTCCGGGCGCTCCATGGCCCTATTGAGGTCGCTGATGCTCTCCTCGGAAAGCGTTTCTCTGAACGCAAGATCCTGGAGATGTGGCGTTACCAGGCTGCTGATCGACAAGGCCACCGATGCGGCTTTGAAATCCGAAACGCTTTTCTCGATCTGCCATGAGACCCAGGTGCCTAAGGCGAGCATTCCAACCAGCATGACTGCGAAAGCCGTAAGAAGGAATTGCCCACTAAGGCTCATCCGCCATCCAGGCTCAGCGCCTGGATCCGTGTCGAGCTTGGCACCCTGAGAAGCGTACAATTCGGAAATCCCTCTGACCCCGGGAGCCAGGCTCTTCTGACTGGAGCCCTGCTTAGAGGTTCTCCAAAGTAGAGCTGTGACGCGCAAGGCTGTAAATACTATCCGGAAGGGGTAGTTCGTTGATGCCTTCAAGTGGGGAAGCTGATTAATAGAAGATTTCACGGCAACGTGATAACGATTGTGAAGATTTGTATCTATTGCGGAGACCGGCGAGCCGGGCAGTTATCTTCGATGTTGTATCATAGTGGACCTTGGTCGAGTTGCCGACCAAGGTCCGAAACGCTTCGAGAACGGCATTGGACTTACGTCCGCCCGCCGTCAGTAAGACCTCAGACCGTCTAGTGAGCAACCTCCCGATTTGGCCAGAATGTGTCTGGTAGCCGTCGTTTTTGCGGCAACAAATTGGGAGGGAAAACCATGGTCAGTCTCGTTCGGCACGATCTCGAGTACATCTTGAAGCAAATCAAAATCGCTGAAAGACATGCAGCTGGTGAGGATTTGCGAAAGCTCGTTGCCGAGGCCGGTGGTCTCGATCCCAACGCTGCCGAAACGCCGGCTCAAGCGCATTTGTTGCCCTACGGTCTGCGCACGGTCGACGGCACCTACAACAACCTCGTCGAGGGACGCGAGACCTGGGGCGCCGCCGACCAGCCGTTCCCGGATATTTCGTCGCCGAATTACCTGAATGAAGGTGACGATGGTATGATGTTCGGCACGCCCGATCATCCGGTGTGGCTGACGAATAACAATTATACCCCCGGGACCACTACCGGATCGCCAATGCTGCCGCCCGGCACCGTTGTCGACGCTGATCCGCGTCTCATCTCGAACCTTGTTGCCGACCAGACCCTCGACAACCCTGCCGCCATCGGAGCGGCTTTGAATTATGCCGGCATCACAGGCGCAGCGCAGAAGGCGGCGATCCTGGAAATCCAGTCGGCACGCGCGGCGATTGCGGATGCCATCGCGGATGCGGGTTCAGCATCCGGCGCCATCGCAGGCCTTCAGGCCGCCGTTTCCGCGGCTGAGGAGGTAGTGACGCAAGCCGAGGCCGCCCTCGTCATCGCGCAAGAGGCGAACGAGGCAAATCAGGCTGCTCATGCGGAGGACCTGGCAGAACTTCAGCAGACGCAGGACGCCTTTGATGTCGCATACAACGCGTTGATGGCCATCTTCGAGGATGGCATCTCAGAGGAGGAGTTTGCGCAGCTGCCGACGATCAATGCCGACTACCTCGCTGCTCAGCAACAGCTGAATCTCAGCCGGCAGATCGAGTCTCTCTCTCGCTCGGAAGCAGAGGCATCGGCAATCGCGGTCACGAACGCGCAGACCGCCGTATCGACCGGGAATGCCGAGCTCGCAACCGCTCAACAGAACCTGGCGACCGGTCAGACCGGTGCTCAGGCTGCGACGGCCGCAATCGAGGCGGCGAAGGCTGAACTGGCCGATCTTCTGGCCGAGAAGGGCATCATGATGGACGGGAACACGGTTCTCATCCCCAACGTTGCGCCCGATATCGGCGATTCCGCGCCTTACAACTCGATGTTCACTCTGTTCGGACAGTTTTTCGACCACGGCCTCGACCTGATCGCCAAGGGCGGCAGCGGCACGGTCTATATCCCGCTGTCGCCGGACGATCCACTCTATAACCCTGCATCGCCACACACCAATTTCATGGTGCTGACGCGTGCCAGCCGTGATGAGGATGGTGCCGCCGTCAACGTGACCACGCCCTGGGTCGACCAGAACCAGACCTACACCTCCCATGCCTCACACCAGGTCTTCCTGCGCGAGTACACGACCGATGCAGCCGGCAAGACGGTTGCAACAGGCAAGCTGCTCGAGGGTGACAAAGGCCTTGCCACATGGGCCGACGTCAAGGAACAGGCCCGGGCCATGCTCGGCATCGATCTGACCGATGCCCATGTCGGGAAAGTGCCCTTGCTGCGCACGGACCCTTACGGCAATTTCATCCCTCACCCTCAGACCGGATACGCTCAGGTGATCGTCGGCCTCGGCCCCGACGGCGTTCCGAATACGTCCGACGACGTGGTGGTCACGGGCACTCCCACGGCTCCCGCGAGCCTCACGAACGCTATTCTCACCGGACACGCCTTCCTCGACGATATCGCCCACGCGGCCGTCCCCGTATTCGACACCCAAGGCGCTCTTGCGGCCGATGGTGACAGTGCAGTCGGCTACAAGAACGCTGACGGAACGACGACGGGTCTCGTCAATTCGCGCGGTTCCAACACAGCCTATGACGACGAAATGCTCGACGCCCATTACATCACGGGCGATGGACGCGGAAACGAGAATATCGGCCTGACGGCCATCCACCACATCTTCCACTCAGAGCACAACCATCTCGTCGATCAGGTCAAGGCGCTTATCCTCTCCAGCGGTGACGTTGCCTTCCTGAATGAGTGGCTGCGTGCGCCGGTCTCCTCAGTCCCGACAGACCCCGCAGCTGTGGGGGCGCTTCAGTGGGATGGGGAGCGCCTGTTCCAGGCTGCCCGCTTCACCAACGAGATGGAGTACCAGCATCTCGTCTTCGAGGAATTCGGGCGCAAGATGCAGCCCGACATCGATGCTTTCGTCTTCGAGCCGTCGGTGGACATCAATCCGGCGATCTTCGCCGAGTTCGCGCAGGCTGTCTATCGGTTCGGCCATTCGATGCTCAACGAGAACATCGACATCGTCGATGCTCAGGGAAATCCGTTCTCGATTGCCCTATTCGATGGCTTCCTCAATCCGTTGGCCTTTGGAGCGACCGATTCAAACGGAAACGTGATCATCGACCACGAGCAGGCAGCCGGTGCGATCATTCGCGGTATGTCTCGTCAGCATGGGAATGAGATCGATGAGTTCATCACGCATGTGCTGCGCAATCAGCTCGTCGGCATCCCGCTCGACCTCGCGGCTCTCAATATCGCCCGTGGACGCGATCTGGGTCTGCCGTCCCTCAATGAGGCCCGCGCGCAGTTCTACCAGGTGTCGGGGCAGGACACGCAGGTTAAGCCCTATGTAAGCTGGGCCGACTTTGGCCTGAACATCAACCACCCGCTGTCGATCATCAACTTCATCGCGGCCTATGGCAGGCACAGCCTCATCGTGAATGCCACGACACTCGAGGCGAAGCGGGCGGCCGCAACCCTGATCGTGCTCGGCGGTGCCGGATCGCCGACGGACCGTCTGGATTTCCTCAATTCGACAGGTGCATGGGCGACCAAGGAAACAGGCCTTAACGATATCGATCTCTGGATCGGCGGCCTCGCCGAAAAGAAGATGGATTTCGGAGGAATGCTCGGCTCGACATTCTCCTTCGTGTTCGAGCTCCAGATGGAAAGCCTCCAGGATGCCGACCGCTTCTACTACCTCTCACGTGTTCAGGGCTTGAACCTCCTGAACGAACTCGAGAATAACTCGCTGTCCGATATCATCATGCGCAACACCGACCTCGGCGATGAAGGTCGGACCGCGCTGCCGGGCGACATCTTTGCCACTCCGGCTTATACGCTTGAGATCATTAAATCTAAGCAAAGAGCCGAAGATCCTACCTGGGATGACGATATCCGGGAGGCGCTTTCCCCCATGGTGGTTCGCAAGGATACGGATGGTGACGGAAAGGACGACGTTCTCATCTATCACGGCACCGACCACGTGGTTATGGGCGGTTCGTCCGGGAATGACTACATCGTGGCGGGCGAAGGCGACGACACGGTCTGGGCCTATGAGGGCAACGACACCATCGAGGCCGGATACGGCGTCGACATCATCCATGGCGGCGACGGTGACGACATCATTACCAATGCCGGTACCGATATCGGTATGGCTGATAAGCTGCATGGCGAGGCCGGTAACGACGTCATCCAGGGCGGCAGTGGCATGGCGCTACTCTTCGGTAATCAGGGCCAGGACTTCCTCATTGCCGGTCCTGACGGCAAGCAGCTGTTCGGCGGCACGGGGAATGACTTTCTCCTCGGCGGCGATGGTGGCGACTTCATGCTCGGCAATGAAGGCGATGACTGGATCGAGGGAGGGGCGAGATTCGATGTCATTTCCGGTGACAACTCGGAACTGTTTTTCAACTCTTCCATCATCGGCCATGATGTGCTCAACGGCGGCAGCGGCGATACCGACTATGATGCCGAGTCCGGCGACGACATCATGTTCCAGGGTGAGGGCATCCAGCGCAACAATGGCATGGCTGGCTTCGACTGGGCGATCCACAAGGGGGATAACGTCGCGGCGAATTCCGATCTCGGCATCCCGATCTTCGGAAATCAGGAGGCGTTCATTCTTCGTGACCGCTTCGACCTCGTCGAGGGTTTGTCCGGATGGAAACATAACGACGTGCTTACGGGGCGCGTCGTCGCCGTGAACACAAGGGCGGAGCTGACCGGCACGGCGGCCATCCCAGGGCCGAACTCTCCGATCGACTCTTTCTCCAACGCCCTGTTGCAGAAGAATGTGTCGCTGATCAACGGTCTCGACCAACTGGTCGCTCACCTCACCCGTATTCCGGTGGTGGATGCAGCCGGCAACCCCGTCCTCGATGCGAGTGGCAATCCCGAGCTGATCGTCTTCGACACGGCTGACGCTTCGGACATCATCCTCGGTGGCGGCGGCAGCGATACCATCAAGGGCTTCGCCGGCAATGACATCATCGACGGCGACAAGTGGCTGAACGTCCGCATTCGCATCACGACGCCGGATGGCATCTATACCGCGGATGGAATGAGCGAGAAGGTATATCGTGAGTCGGACTATGAGTACGGCGCTCCGAAGCCCGGCGCCATTCCCCTGTTCGGCGGCAAGACCCTCGACGCTCTGATGCTCAGCGCCACCCTCAATCCGGGACAGCTCAGCATCGTCCGTGAGATCGTCGACGGTGACCTGAACAACAGCGACATCGACGTGGCTGTCTATGGGGACGTGCGGGCGAATTACGTGATCACCAGCAACGCCGACGGCAGTGTCACCGTTCAGCATGTGACCGTGACGGTCGAGATCGATCCGACCACAGGCAACAATCGCATCTCGGATGGAACAGACCGCCTGTTCAACATTGAGAAGCTGCGCTTCGCCGATGGTGAGGTGAGCCTGACCCCGCCGAAGCTTTCGCTGCACGCCTTCAATAACGGCGGAACCCACGCGGATAATTTCACGACGGCATCCTACAGCCGTTCCGACGGTAGCCGCCCGTGGGCCACGAGCTGGATCGAGACGGGAGATGACGGCAGTGCATCTTCAACCAACGGGCAGATCCAGATTACGAGTGGCGCTCTGCGGTTCGATGCGGGCAATGGGGCGATGATCGAGCGCGGGCTCAACCTCACGGGCATCGCGACCGCACGACTGACCTACTCGGTCGCCGAGCAGGGCTTCGATGCAAACGAACGGGTCGAAGTATGGTTCTCAAGGGACGGCGTGACTTTCACTCTGCTCGAAACAATCGGCGAGGATGCCGATGGTGGGACCCGCGGCTTCGATATCTCCGGTCCGTTCACTTCGGGCGCGAAAATCCGCTTCGTGGTGTCGGGAGTCAACGCGAACAATGAGTTCGTGAACATCGACAATGTGGCGGTGAGCGTCCTGGTCGCCTCGGCGAACCCGACCGTCAACTACGCGACCTCCTTCACCGAGGGCGGTCAGGCGGTGGCGATCGCCAACAATCCTGGCATCGTCGACGACGCAGTCCAGATGGTGTCGGCCCGTATCGTTCTGACCAATGCGCAAGCTGATGACGAGCTCAACATCGGCACTCTTCCGGCTGGGATCTCTGCAAACGTCGCCACAGTGGCCGGCCAGATCATCGTGACGCTCACAGGCTCGGCTTCCCTGGCGGCTTACCAGAGAGCGATCCAGGCGGTGACGTTCGACAATGACTCGCAGAACCCGGTCGCAGGGAACCGCGTGATCCAGGTGACGGTGAATGACGGTATCCTGGACAGCAATGTCGCTACGACCACGATCAACGTGATTGCGACCAACGACCCGCCGAATGCGCAAAACGACATTGTCTTCACCAATGTCACGACCGGGCCGTTCCTGATCCCCGAATGGGCTCTGCTTGCCAACGACACAGATCTTGAGGGCGATATGCTCGACATCACGGCTGTGAACGGCAACAACGCCTTCCAGGCATCGCTGACGGCAACCCCCGGCTTCGTCACCTTGACGGATATCGGCAACCCCGGCGGCACGTTCTCCTACACGGCGTCCGACGGCAAGGGCGGGTCTGACACGGCCACGGTCAACGTCACCCGCGACACGAACGGTGCTGTCGAGGGCAACCAGTTCGACAACATCCTGATCGGCAATGCCGCAGGCAGTACCTTCGATGGCGGTACGGGCAATGACACGATCCTGGCTGGCGGCGGGGATGACACCATCGTTTGGAATGCCAACAACAACGGCGCCACCGATGGAACGGATTTCGTCGACGGCGGGTCGGGGACCGACACTTTCGATCTGAATACTCGCCCGGGTCAGAGCGAAATTTACCGTGTCTATACCCGCGCCGAGGCTGACGACAGGGGCGTGCCGGTGACCAGGGACGAAACGGAGATCGTCATCACGAGGACCGTCGGTAACACGACATCCGTCGTCGCCGAGCTCGACAATATCGAGGAAATCCGCATCGGCTCGCAGACGAGCGACCCGTTCAACGGCAGTGCGGGGCCGGGCGACACCGTGCAGATCTTCGGTGATTTCTCGACCACGAGCCTCGCCCTCAATACCATCACCATCAACGGTAATGCGGGCGACGACACGGTGGATATCTCCGGGCTCACCTCCGCGCATCGGATCGTGTTCCGGTCTCGGGGCGGCAACGATACCATCGTGGGAACCCTGCGGCCTCAGGACGTCATCGAACTCGAACCCGGACGCACGGAGGACGAGTATGAATGGGAGGACCACGAAGATGGTACGACCACCATCACCGCCGGTGTCCACCGTATTACCTTCCGGTGCGAGGATGGAGTCAGGCCGACCCTCAACGAGGTGGCGGCTCCGGTCGATCCTCAGCAGCCGACCGATCCAGTGACACCGACGGACCCGGTGGTTCCCGTGGATCCGGTCAGTCCCGGCACGCCTACGGACTTCGTCCCGGGTGCAGCTGCCGCGCCGGCGGTTCCCGCAAACCTCGTCCTCAGGGGCAGTTCGCGCAGCGAGGCGCTTTTGGGTGGCGACGGTCACGACCGGTTGGACGGTGGCCGTGGTCACGACAAGCTCTTCGGCGGAGCGGGTAACGACCGGCTCCATGGCGGCGACGGTCATGATCGCCTTGACGGCGGCACCGGTGCCGACCGGATGTGGGGCGGACGCGGCAACGACGTCTACATTGTCGATGACCGGAATGACCGGGTCTTCGAGAGCAGAGGGCAGGGCATCGATACGGTGAAGGCGAGCGTTTCCTACTCTCTCGGCGGCACTCATGTCGAACGGCTCATGCTGACGGGATCGGAAAACCTCAACGGCGCCGGTAACGGCCTCGACAACCTCCTGGTGGGCAACAGCGGAAACAATGTGCTCAAGGGTGGACGTGGTGAAGACACGCTCAGGGGCATGAGCGGTGACGACGTCCTCATCGGAGGTGCGGGCAACGACCGTCTCACCGGCGGCTCGGGAGCGGATACCTTCGTCTTCCAGAAAGGTGGCGGCCGCGACGTGGTGACCGACTTCCGCCACAGTCAGGACGACATCGACGTGAGCCGACTGAACGGTGTCAACAGCTTGTCGGACCTGGACATCCGACAGGAGGGACGGAACACCCTTATCCAGCACGAAGACACGATCATCGTGCTCAAGGGTGTCAACGCATCCGATCTCGACAGCAACGACTTCATCTTCTGATCCGAGCTGCTCGAGATTGAGTGGCCCCGCCGGGAGCACATTCCCCCCAGACCCTCCCGGCGGGGATCCCTACTAGACAGTCGCGGAGCATCCCTTCAGGCGATGCATCAGGCGACCCATCCTTCGAGGCAACGCCGATGACAAGTCATCCCAAGAAAAGCCCAAGCCTAATGGCCTCCTGTCGCGGGGCCTTCATCGGCGTCGCTGTCCTGAGCGGCCTCGTCAACCTTCTCTATCTCTCCGGTTCGATCTTCATGATGGAGGTCTATGACCGTGTGCTTCCCAGTCGCAGCATTCCCACACTGGTCGGCCTCTCCGTCATCATCGTGGTTCTCTATCTCTTCCAAGGCCTGTTCGACATGGTGCGCGGGCGCATCCTGGCCCGCGTCGGAGCGGCCGTGGATGAAGACCTGAGCCAACAGATTTTCCAGGGACAGCTCAACGCTCCTCTGAAAGGCAAAGTCGAAGGCGACGGGCAGCAGCCTCTGCGCGACCTCGATCAGCTGCGCGCCTTCCTGGCAGGCGGCGGCCCGACCGCGCTTTTCGATCTCCCATGGATGCCGCTCTACCTGTTCATGTGCTTCGCCTTCCACCCTTGGCTGGGTGCGGTCGCCCTCGGTGGCGCTTGCCTGCTCGTGGTAGTCACGCTGCTCACCGAACTGATGACCCGTGATGCATCGAAAGCTGCCGTGAGCGCAGGCCTTGTGCGGAACGGGATTTCCGAAGGCGCCCGCCGCAACGCGGAGGTGGTCCGCGCCATGGGAATGGGGCAGCGGATCGGCACGATGTGGGGCGATGCGAATGCCAGCTATCTCGCACACCAGCAGCGGACGTCCGATGTGGCAGGCGGATTCGGCGCCATGTCCAAGGTGCTTCGCATGGTGCTGCAATCGGCCGTGTTGGCGGTTGGCGCCTATCTCGTCATCGACGGTCAGGCCACGGGCGGCATCATGATCGCCAGCTCCATCCTGACCTCCCGCGCCCTCGCGCCGGTTGAGCTGGCCGTCGCCAACTGGAAGGGCTTCGTCAGCGCGCGTCAGGGCTGGCGTCGCCTGAAGACCGTGATCGAGGCCAATGCTCGCAGCGAAGCACCTCTCAAGCTGCCCGCTCCGCGCTCAAGCCTGATCTTGGAAAGCGCGGCAGCGGGAGCACCGGGAAGCAAGCGAACCGTTATCCAGGATATGTCCTTTGAACTGACGGCAGGCAGTGGATTGGGCATCATCGGCCCTAGCGCATCCGGCAAGTCATCGCTCGCCCGCATGATCGTGGGTGTATGGCCGACCTGGCGCGGCAAGGTCCGCTTCGACGGCGCGGCCATCGAGCAGTGGCTGCCGGAAGACCTTGGGTGTCACATCGGCTACCTGCCGCAGGATGTCGAACTCTTCTCCGGCACTGTGGCGCAGAACATCGCACGGTTCGACAGCAACCCGAAGGATGAGGCGATCATAGCCGCCGCGCAGGCTGCGAATGTCCATGAGATGATCCTTCAGCTGCCCGATGGCTACGAGACGCATGTCGGGGAAGCGGGTGCCGCTCTTTCCGGCGGACAAAGGCAGCGCATCGCGCTTGCGCGGGCTCTTTACGGAAACCCCTTCCTTGTCGTTCTCGACGAGCCGAACTCGAACCTCGACAACGAGGGCGAGCAGGCTCTCACGAGCGCGATCAAGAGCGTCAGGGCTCGCGGTGGGATCGTCATCGTGATCGCTCATCGGCCGAGCGCGCTCGCCGGGATCGACCTGCTGCTCGTGATGGCCGAGGGACGCATGCAGAGCTTCGGGCCGAAGGACGATGTTCTGAGCAAGGTTCTGCGCCCCGTGCCCGCCTCGCAAGGGACGGAGCCGCGGATGCCCGCCGCCCCGCTGAAAGTCGTCTAAGGTTTGGGAGAGCATCATGACATCAGAAAAGAAAACCAGCGCCCGCGACGCAATCCGCCGCTACTCGCTGCTGGGCCTGTCTTCCGCGTTCTTCCTTGTCGGGGGCCTGGGAGGCTGGGCGGCGGTGACGGAACTCTCCGGCGCTGTGGTCGCTCCCGGCGCGATCGTGGTCGATAGCCACGTTAAGAAGGTTCAACATCCTACCGGTGGCGTCGTCGGCGAAATCCTCGCCCGCGATGGCGACCGGGTCCGGGCCGGGGATGTGGTGATCAGGTTGGATGAAACGGTTGCGCGTGCCAACCTATCCATGATTGCCAAGAGCCTGGACGAATTGGCGGCGCGCCAAAGCCGCCTTGAGGCTGAGCGCGATGGCCTGAAGCAGGTCTCCTTTCCGACGGCATTGACCAGTCGCCTTCTTGAGCCGGAACTCGCGCGGCTCCTCAAGGGCGAGGTTCATGTTTTCGAGGACAGCCGCGCAGCCCGGACTGGCCAGAAAGCGCAGCTCAAGGAGCGTATTGCACAGCTGCAGGAGCAGATCGACGGCCTGAACCTTCAAGCCGTCGCCAAAGCCGACGAGATCAAGCTGATCCAGGACGAGCTGACAGGGGTCGAGCAGCTTTGGCGCAAGAACCTGGTTCCGATCACCCGCGTCACGTCCCTCAAGCGCGAGGAAACGCGTCTGCGAGGTGAGCGCGGGCAGCTCATCTCGAATATCGCTCAGGCGAAAGGCCGGATCGGCGAGACCGAGCTTCAGATCATCCAGATCGATCAGGATCTCAGAAGCGAGGTCTCTAAGGAATTGCGCGAAGTTCAGGCGAAGATCGCGGAGCTTGTCGAGCGTAAGGTGGCAGCCGAAGACCAGTTGAAGCGCATCGAGATCCGCGCGCCTCAGGACGGGCTCGTACACCAGTCCATCGTTCATACCATCGGCGGCGTCATCAATGCAGGCGAGTCCCTGATGCTGGTCGTTCCCGCAGCGGATGAACTCTCCATCGAGGTAAAAGTATCGCCGCAGGATATCGACCAGCTCCGGCTCGGTCTGGATACCTTGCTCAGACTCTCTGCCTTCAACCAGCGCACGACACCGGAGGTGAAGGGAAAGGTGAGCTTGATTGCAGCAGATCTGGTGACGGATCAGCGGTCCGGGATGCAATACTATCCCGTGCGCATCGCGTTTGCCGAAGGTGAACGGGAGCGGTTGGGCTCCCTGAAGCTCCTTCCCGGCATGCCAGTCGAAAGCTTCATTCAAACAGGCTACCGGACCGTCTTCTCCTATCTCACGAAGCCGGTTGCCGACAATCTGGCGAAGGCGTTCCGCGAGGAGTAGGGGCCTATCTCGGACCTTAGCCAGGGAAGCCCCCGATCCACGATGGTCGGGGGCTTTTTCTGCGGCGGTATCGGGTTGCTGTCGACGAGCTCACGCCCCCTGAAATTCGACGAGCTGCTCCTTGTAGATCCCGGTCAGAAGCTTGCCATCCTGGCGCACGACGCCGCGATACATGCCTGAACTGTTGAAGGGCAGGGAGACGTTTCCGGCGTAGTCCACGGCGATGATGCCGCCCGAGCCGCCAGCGGGTTTGAGCACGTCGATCACGACGATGCGGGCTGCGTCTTCCAGGGATTGGCCTGCATAGCGCATGCGTGAGGCGATTTCATGAGCCGCCGCATAGCGGATGAAGATCTCGCCGTGTCCGGTCGCCGAGATGGCGCAGGTTTCATTGTCGGCCCAGGTGCCAGCACCGATGACGGGGCTGTCGCCTACACGGCCGGGCATTTTCGCCGTCATGCCGCCGGTGGAGGTCGCCGCCGCGAGATTGCCGTGCCGATCCCGCGCCACGGCGCCGACGGTGCCGTGCTTGCGGGATTCGTCCTGATCATCCGCGCCGCTCTTGCGCAGGGCGAGGGTCTCCTGAAGGGCCTTCCACCGCTGCTCGGTAAAGAAGTAAGATTCTTCTTCGAACGCGAGGCCTCGAGAGCGGCAGAATTCCATCGCGCTTTCACCGATGAGAACCACATGGCCCGAATGTTCCATCACGGCGCGGGCGGCGAGAATAGGATTGCGGGGGCCGCAGATCCCGGCGACGGCGCCAGCGGAACGGTCGCGCCCATCCATGATCGCAGCATCCATCTCCTGCTTGCCCGCGGAAGTGTAGACCGCACCGCGTCCCGCATTGAACAGCGGCTCGTCCTCCAGCGCCATCACAGCTGCGGACACGGCATCGAGTGCGCCGCCACCGTCGGCCAGGATCGCGCGGCCCGCTTCAAGGGAGCGGCGCAGGCCCGCGTGGTAGGCGGCCTCGCGCTCCGGGGTCATCGTGCTACGCCGGATCGTGCCTGCGCCGCCATGAATCGCGAGGGAGAAGCCAGTATCGGATGAAGAGGTGCTGGTCATGGGATTTCAGCTTTTCGGGTAAGGTGGACGAGGGTGTCTCGGAGGGCGGGCATGTGGTGGCCCGCGCGGCCCGTCATGGGCTGTGCCGCCACGAGGGAGTCGAGGACGGCCTCCTGCGTCGCATCGGCCATGGCTTCAAAGAGAAGGTCGATACGATTTTCGTTGAGAGCGCGAAGCTCGGTGAGGGCTGCTTGTTCATCGTGAGCGATCATGTTCGCTGTCGTGAAACCGAGCGCGATGTCGCCACTGCCATGCCCCCAGAACGAACCGAGCCGCGCGAGGCCGGCACCGGAGCGGCGGATGACGCGCTTCAGCTGTCGGTCACTCAGTGGAATGTCTGTAGCGGCGACGATGATGATCGAACCCTTTTCAGGCGCATTCGCTCTTGTGGAAACAGGGGCGATCTTCCTGCCGTCCGGGAGGCGCAAATCACCAGGGCGTCCGAAATTGGCGAGAACAAGCAATCCGAGATGAAAGCTTTGCTCGTCGAGATCGATGCGTCGGGAGGAGGTGCCAATTCCGCTTTTGAAGCCAAATGCGCGCATGCCGCAACCAGCGCCGACGGAGCCGATTTCCACCTGGGATGATGCAGCCTCGATGGCGGCACATGCGTCTTCTTCAGTGACGGCGAGGGCCTGGATGTCATTGAGGTAGCCGTCATTGCACTCCATGACGATCGGATTCACGGTGGCGGTCTCGCGGCCGATATCGGGATTGTGTGCAACGGCATGGCGCACGAGCGCTGTGAAGCAGGTGCCGACCGACAAGGTGTTGGTGAGAAGAATTGGCGTCTCGATGACGCCAAGCTCCTCGACCTGAACCAGGCCGGTGCTCTTGCCGAAACCGTTCAGAACATGGGCAGCGGCAATGGGCTTCCGGCGATAGAGATTGCCGTCATGCGGCACTATAGCGGTAACGCCGGTGCGGATGTCGTCATGCATGAGAGTCAAGTGACCGACCAGCACTCCAGGAACATCCGCAATGCTGTTGAGTGCGCCCGTGGGCAGGGTGCCACAGGCGAGACCGATATCCCTGGCACGCAAGGTCTTCATGGCGATGGACATTCCGTTTTCACATATGCGGCGATTTCCGCATGCGTGGCGATCCAGACATCGGAGCGCTTCGTGATTTCTTCCAAGAGCTTTTCCAGGATCCAGATGCGCGACCGATAGCCCGTCACATGCGGATGCATGGTGAGCAGGAAGAGGCCGCCTTCTTCATAAGCGCGTTCGAACTCGCGGATGAAGATGTCGTAAACGGCGGTCGGCGGCGTGTAAGGGCGCAGGCCGTTGAAGCGGTGCATGTTGAAGTAGACCGCATCGTCACGAATCCATTCCACCGGCAACTCGACGATTCCGGTCGGCTCACCCTTCTCCAGAAGTTCATATGGGTCGTCATCAGCCATGAGCGACGAGTCGTATAGCAGTCCCAGCTCGCGTTCGATCTGAAGGGTGGTGGGGCTAAAATCCCAGGAGGGCGTGCGAAGGCCTACCGGGCGAACGCCGGTAATGCGCTCGAGCGTGTCTGTGGCGCGGAACATGAGGTCGCGCTCGATCTCATAGGGCAGCTGGCTGTTGAGTTCGTGAATCCAGCCGTGGATGCCGATTTCATGCCCTTCGGCCACCACGCGGCGCTGCTCGTCTTCGTAGAGAAGAGCTGCAACTGCGGGCACGAAGAACGTCGCCTTCGCATCGTACTTGGCGAGCGCGTTGAGGATGCGCGGAACGCCCTGGCGATTGCCGTACTGTCCCTGCGACATACGCCCGATGGACTTGCCGCCATCACGCAACTCGTTTGTTTCATGATCCGAATCGAAGGACAAAGCGACCGCGCAGCGTGCGCCGTTCTTCCACTTGGCGGGTTTCATTGAACGTCCGGCACGCACATGTTCCACCTTCGTACGCCAGGTCTGCTCTTCCCATGTCCAGGGCTGCGTGCTGAGATCGTCCATGGTCTCTCAAATCCTTCAGTGAAAATCGGATACTACGAGCGGCCGCCATCGACCGAGATAATCTGGCCGGAAACCCAGCCCGCAGCGTCGGATGCCAGGAACATGACCGTGTTGGCGATATCCTCCGGGTGGCCGAGGCGGCGGGTATGGATGCTCTCGACAAGGCGTGCCTGTCCCTCGGGCCCATAGCCTTCCCATTGGCGCTGTGTGGCCGGATTCGATAGGACGAAGCCGGGAGCGACGCTGTTGACCGTGACGCCGTAGGGTCCGAGTTCGAAGCTGAGCTGCTTCGTCAATCCGACGAGTGCATGCTTGGAAGCCGTGTAGGCTTGAATGCCCGTGAGGCTTGGGCGCAGACCGGCGCCGGATGAGATGTTGATGATGCGTCCGAATTTCTGGCTCTTCATGTGAGGGGCGACGGCCTGGGAGCACCAGAAGGCTCCATGCACATTGGCCTCGAAGAGAACCAGCCATTCCTGCTCGCTCACGTCCTCGACAGGCTTCGCTACCTGGCTACGAACGCCTCCGGCGCAGTTCACGAGGATGTCGATGCCGCCTAAGCTCTGGGCCATATCGTCTATGGCACGGGCAACGGCTGCACGGTCCGCGAGGTCGAGAGTGCGGGTAGCCTTGGCGCCGGCCTCAGTCGCGATACGCAAACCTGCCTCATCCAGGTCGAGAGCCCAGACATGCGCGCCTTCTGCGGCAAGAGACTGAACTATGGTGCGGCCGATGCCCTGTGCGGCGCCGGTTACGACGACGCGGCGATTGGCGAAATCGAGTTTCATGATGCGAGCATTTCGTCGAGAGTGGACCAGGATTGTTCGCGCCGACCATCTTCGATGTCGTGGATCAGGCTCACCAGCTTGTCGATGGCGGGAGTCGGAATGCCGGCCTCCTGACCGAGAGATCCGATAATGGCGATCTGTGCATCCACTTCGGTCTTGCGCTTGCGCACTGCGAGGTCGCGCCAGATGCCGGAATGAGTCTTGGCCGTGTGCCGGTTGAACTCCGCCATGTCGGACACCGAGCGGTGCGCAAGCGACTCGTCGGCCCCCGGCATGAAGAAGGTAGGCTCGAAGCCGTTGAAACCGAGAGGCTTCACGCCGCGCGCACTGGCGACAGCCATCACTTCCTGTCCGAGCTTGTGAAAGACCGGGAAGTGACGCTCGGAGGCGAGATTTTCCGACATTGAGGCGTTCGTGAGGGCGGTGGCGAACAGCAGCGAACCGTAACCGAGCTTGCCCCAGAGATAACCCCAGATATTATCCGTGAGCACCGCCTTCGGCTCGAAGATCGAGAGCAGGCGATGGTAGTCACGCACGGCGTCCATATTGTTCCCGTCGATGCTGCCCACCGCCACGGCGGCCCGGTTGCCGAAGAGAATACGGCCCGGCTCCAGCCAATCCGCCCCGAAATTGACGAAGCAGCCGATTGTGCGCTTAGCGCCGACTTCTTCGGCGATAATGATTTCATTCAGGCCGTTCTGCGCGGAGAGCACGGTGCCATCATCAGTGAGATGGGGCTTTAGTGCGCGCACGGCATCGCGGGTGTGGTGAGCCTTCACGGCGAGGATAACGCGCTTGAACTGGCCCGTCACGTCCTCCGGTATCGCGGCGCGAACGGCCTGCTGAAACGTCTCGACCGGGCCTTCGATGAGAAGGCCGTCGCGGTTCATGGCGTCCACATGCTCGCTGACGATGTCCACGAGCAGAACATCTTCGCCCGCGCGGGCGAGATAAGCGCCGAGCACGCCACCGATGGCGCCCGCACCCCAGATCAGGATCGTGTTCTCGTTCATCACCAGCTCTCGATCAGCGCACGGGTCTCGGCAATGGCAACCTGCCAAACGGCGTCCATATCCTCGTCGGAGCGCTGGTAACGTCCGCCGAAATTACCGTCTCCCAGAATTTCGCGAACGCCTTCAGGCCCGAAGGTACGCATCCGGTCCAGATCGGCCATGGGCTTTTGATGATCGGGCTGCGTGATGCCGGGGAGGCGCGTCCACGGAAAGTTTTCCATCCATGAGGCGTGCGACGCAACCGGGTCGATTTCCTTTACCTTCTCGAGGGTGCGCGGCGCATTCCACCAATTGTGGAACTTCACTCGGCAATCCGGATTCGTGCCCATCCACTCGATGGCGGCGGTGTGTCCGGGAGTATTGCCGCCGTGGCCGTTCACGAAAAGGATGCGGCGAAAGCCCGTGCGCTTCAGGGAGTCGAGAATATCCGTGATGATGCGCAGGTAAGTGTCGGCTTTGAGAGAGATCGTGCCAGGATAGGCCATGAAATAAGGCGTGATGCCGTAAGCCTGAACAGGGAAAACCGGAATTCCCAGCGGCCTGGCGGATTCGAGCGCGACTCGCTCGGCAAGGATGCTGTCGACGGAGAGGCTCAAGTAAGCGTGCTGCTCCGTGCAGCCGAGCGGAACGACGGCGCGGTCATCCGTCTTCAGGTATTCTTCGACCTGAAGCCAGTTCATCTCACAGATCTTCATGCAGGTTCTTCCTCTTGATTGTTGGTGGTTGAGCGCAGGCGCTCAAGCACGGGCAGCAGCGTCGCGCGGATCGCATGAGGATCCGGCACATAGCGAAATTCCATGGCGCGACGGTCCGGCGGAAGGAGTTCCTTGATGGTTGCTTCCGCGCCGCTGGCATAGACGGCGACATCGACGCCGGACAGGAAAGCCGCCAGGTCAGGTGCGTTGATGAGCCGGACTTCCACGTCCGAGACGTGCGGCGCGAAGCGCAGGACGCCCGGCTTCATGAGAGCCGTGAATTCCGGAAAGATGGATATGATGCCGATGCGGGCCATCGGATCGATCATCGCGAGTTGCCCGCGCGTTTCTTCAGACGGGATGAAGCTCAGGCCTACAACTGGGATGCCGCTTGGCACCAGATGCTCAACTTCGCCGCGACGATGGGCCAGCGTTACACAGATGTCGCAGGGCAGAGGGAATGACTCGCCGGCATGCAAAGCGTCTACGGTCGTCACGACGATACTATCGCCGATGCCGATGTGCTCCTGGATTCGATTTGCATATTGCTGGGTCGTATCGACGAAGTTGCCGACCATCACGAGACGCAGCGGGCGTGTCGGCGTCGGCCCACGTGCGGCGCGCGCATTGACCAGCGACGAAACGACCGATGGCGCCAAGCCCAGCTGCTCTGCTTCATTGAAGAGGAGTTCGACACGTCGTTGAATTCTGCGGATCGCATTGGATCGAAGGCCATCGCTGTTGTGCCCATCCCCTACGAATGTGCCGGCCCCGGGCTTCGCCTCAATGAGACCGGCCTCACGCAGCTCGCGATACACCGTCGCGACTGTCATATGCGCTATGCCAGCCCGTTCAGCCAGCTCCCGCACGGAGGGCAGCCGTTGGCCTGTGGGCAACTCACCGAGGGCGATGCCGAACTCGATCAGGCCGCGCAGCTGCACGCCCAAAGGCACCGGGAGCGACCGATCCAGGGCGCCAGCAAGGTTGCCCAGAATGCGATCTTCGGTCAGCTGTACTGTTTCAGAATAACAGTTGCTTTCAGAAGACCCAGAAGATGGCTGCGTTTTAGGCACTGTGCTGTTGACTTTTCTAAACTGAGTGACCTACCGTTCTAATCGATAAGAACACCTTGGACGAAAAGCCAGGGCGTTAGCAAGAGGGGAAGTGAATTGAACAAAACTTTCAAGTTGGGCGGATCGCTCGTTGCAGCTCTGATGCTGGGAACGGTGCTTGGTGGCGCAGTGTCGGCGCAAACGCTGACCATGGGTCTGCGTGCAGGCCCCGACTCCATGGACCCGCATTGGTCGACGCTTGGCAGCCAGGCGGAAGCTCTCCGGCACATCTTCGACACGCTCGTCATGTCGGACGACAATCTGCAGCTGAAACCCGGTCTCGCGACGTCCTGGAAGCCGATTGACGACACGACCTGGGAATTCAAGATTCGCGAAGGCGTGAAATTCCACGATGGATCCGAATTGACAGCCGAGGACGTAAAGTTCTCCATCGATCGTATCCCGGTCGTCACCGGCCCGATGAGCATGACGATCTACACGAAGCAGGTTGCGGAGACGAAGGTCGCCGACAAATACACCCTGCACGTTAAGACGAAGGCTCCTGCTCCCACCCTGCCGAACGACTTCATCCGCCTCTTCGTGGTGTCGAAGTCCGTCGGCATGGAGGCCCGCAACGAGCAGTTCAACTCCGGCAAGGCTGCCATCGGCACAGGTCCTTACAAGTTCGTCTCCTGGGAGCCGAAGGGCGATCTCGTCCTTGAACGCAGCGACAGCTATTGGGGCGAGAAGCAGCCGTGGCAGAAGGTGGTTCGCAAGGAAATCCCGAGCGATCCGGCCCGCGTGGCGGCGCTCAAGTCGGGTCAGGTCGATCTCGTCAACTATGTGCCTGCGACCGATTATGCAGCGATGCAGAAGGACAAGTCGGTGGACACGTTCGTCGCCGACTCGGTGTATTACCTGAACCTCACGCCCAACGTGAAAGAGACCCTGCCGAAGAAGGCGAAAGTCGACGGCAAGGAAATCGAAGCCAACCCGCTGCGCGATCCCAAGGTGCGCGAAGCCATGGATCTCGCCATCGACCGAAAGACGCTCGTTCGCGTCGTGCTCGAAGGCCTGGGTCGGCCCGCGAACCAGCTGATGCCGGCGACGTTCTTCGGCGGCAACAAGAACCTGCCGGAAAAGCCCTACGATCTCGCGAAGGCGAAGCAGTTGCTCGCCGATGCAGGCTATCCGAAGGGCTTCGAGCTAGACTTCCACTGCACCAACAACCGCCTTCCTGGCGACTCCGCCGTCTGTGAGGCTCTCGCTCAGATGTGGGCGCGCGCCGGCCTGAAAATCAATGCCAATGCCCTCAACGGCACGGTGTTCTTCCCGGCTCAGCAGAAGGGCGAGTTCTCCCTTTGGATGAGCGGTTGGGGTACACTGACGGGTGAGGCGAGCTACACCTACGGCTCGCTGGTGCACACAGCCGATCCATCGCTCGGCCTCGGCGCGTTCAACAAGCAGGGCTACTCCAACCCAGAGGTGGACAAGCTGCTTCAGGAAGGTAGCCGCACCATGGACGACACGAAGCGCCGCGCCCTCTTCGAAAAGGCGACGGAAGTCTCCATGAACGACCGGGCCCTGATCCCGACCGTTCAGCTGCAGACCGTGTGGGCAGCCAAGAAGGGCATGCTCACCATTCCGCCGCGCGTCGACCAGGAAACCCTGGCCTACGAGATCAAGCCGAAGAGCTGATCGTAAACACAGCCGGCCGGGAGTCCTGGCCGGTCGAACTGGGAGAGGGGCGTTGTCGTCCCTCTCCATTTATCGTTTGATCGTTCTTCCAAAAAGGCGATGCGGTTCCCACGGAATCTGGTTATCGCACAGCCGTGCACGAGACAGCATGATCGGTTTTTTTATTCAGCGTGTTCTTCAAGCGCTTATGGTCGTGATCGCCATGTCGATCATCGTGTTCCTTGGCGTTTACGCCATCGGCAACCCTATCGACGTGATGATCGACCCGGCGTCGGACCAGGCCCTGCGCGAGGCGCTCATTCAGCGCTACGGCCTCGATCGTCCTTTGATCGAGCAATATTTCGTATTCATGAGCAACATGCTCCATGGAGATCTCGGAGAGTCGTTCATCTATCGCCTTCCGGTGCTGAGCCTCATCTGGTCGCGCTTCCCGGCGACGCTCGAACTCGCCCTGACCGCGATGATGATCGCCACCTGTCTTGGAATTCCGCTTGGATTGTGGGCGGGTTACAAGCCGGAATCGCTCTCCGCCAAGGCGATCATGGCATTTTCGGTCCTGGGCTTCAGCGTTCCGAGTTTCTGGGTCGGCCTTCTCCTCATCATGACGTTTGCGGTCGAGCTCGGCTGGCTGCCCTCCGGCGGTCGCGGGCCGACGAGCACGGTCTTCGGCATTCCCATGTCGATCACCTCGCTTGAAGGTTGGAGCTATATCCTCCTTCCCGCCTTCAACCTCGCATTGTTCAAGCTCGGCCTGCTGATCCGCCTGACCCGTGCCGGAACCGCGGAGGTGATGAGTTCCGATTACGTGCGTTTCGCCCGTGCCCAAGGATTGTCCGAGCGCAAGGTCGTCGGTCTTCACGTGCTCAAGAACATCTCGATCCCCATCGTCACCGTGTTCGGCCTCGAACTCGGTTCGACGCTTGCTTTCGCGGTCGTCACCGAGACGGTGTTCAACTGGCCCGGCATGGGCAAGCTCATCATCGATTCCATCACCGTGCTCGACCGGCCCGTGATGGTCGCTTACCTCATCCTGGTGGTGTTCCTCTTCGTGTTGATCAACCTCATTGTCGACCTCGTCTATGGACAGCTCGATCCACGCATTCGCGTAAAGGCCGCGTCATGAGTAGTTCTCCCGCCTTCGCGGTTCCCGCCGAAACCGGCTGGACCAAGCTTTCCAACTTCTGGTCCGATTTTCGGCAAAGCCCTGTCGCGGTCGTTGCGCTCGTCGTCGTCGTAACTATCGTTCTGCTGGCGATCCTCGCGCCTGTCGTGGCTCCGCAGGATCCCTACGATCAGGGAGCGCTCGATCTTTTCGATGCGCGCCTGGAGCCCGGCGAGATCGGGTCGGGCGGCTATGTCCACTGGCTCGGCACCGATGCCGCCGGCCGCGATCTCTTCTCCGCGATACTTTATGGATTGCGGACCAGCTTGATCGTGGGCGTCATGGCAGGATCGTTTGCTCTGGTGCTCGGCACGACGGTCGGGTTGGTCGCAGCCTATTATGGCGGCCGCATCGAAGCGATCATCATGCGCATCATCGACCTGCAGCTCTCGCTGCCGGCAATCCTGCTGGCGTTGGTGCTCGTGGCCATGCTGGGGCAGGGGCTGATGCAGCTCGTCGCGGCCCTGGTAGCGGCGCAATACGCCTATTTCGCCCGTACTGCGCATGGAGCGGCGAGTGCCGAGCGGCGTAAGGATTATATCGAGGCCGCGCTCTCGACTCCGCTGCCAGCGCGGCATGTGCTCTTCCGCCATCTTCTGCCTAATGCCTTGCCGCCCATCATCGTGGTGGCGACGGTGCAGGTGGCGAATTCCATCGCCCTGGAGGCGACCCTGTCCTTCCTGGGGCTCGGGCTTCCCATCACCCAGCCTTCTCTGGGGTCGCTGATCTCGAACGGTTTCCAGTTCCTGCTTTCGGGCCGCTACTGGATCTCGATCTATCCCGGCATCGCCCTGATGCTGACCGTCGTCGCCATCAATCTCGTTGGCGATCAAGTGCGCAACGTTCTGAACCCGAGGCGCAGTCGATGAGTGACGCCGTTCTTCGTGTCAACAATCTCCAAACGCAGTTCCAAACGCGTGGCGGCGTTCTCAAAGCCGTCGATGGCGTCAGCTTCGCGGTCGCGCGTGGCCGCATCCTTGGTCTCGTCGGTGAATCCGGCTCCGGAAAAAGCGTCACTGGCTACTCGATCCTCGGTCTCATCGAGGCGCCGGGAAAAATCGCGGGCGGTGAGGTTCTGCTGAACGGCAAGGACCTCACGCGTCTCAAGGGGGAAGCCATCCGCCGGGTCCGAGGCGCTCAGATCGCCATGGTCTTCCAGGACCCGATGATGACGCTCAATCCGGTCCTCAAGATCAGTACGCAGATGATCGCGGCCGTGCGTGCGCACGACAGGGTCTCGAAGAAGGTCGCGCGGGAGCGTGCCAGGGATGCGCTTGCCAAGGTGGGCATTCCGAGCCCGGAGGAACGGCTCGATGCCTATCCGCATCAGCTTTCCGGCGGCATGCGCCAGCGCGTGGCAATCGCCATTGCGCTTCTGCACAACCCTGCTGTCATCATCGCCGATGAGCCGACGACGGCGCTCGACGTATCGATCCAGGGACAGATCCTTGCCGAGGTGCGCCGTCTCGCGGACGAAACCGGCACGGCTTTCGTGTGGGTGACGCACGACCTCGCGGTCGTGTCGAGCCTCGCCGACGACATCTGCGTCATGTATGCGGGACGCGTCGTGGAAACCGGCCCCGCCGCCGATGTGATCGCGTCCCCGCGCCACCCTTATACTGCGGGACTTCTCGCCTCGGTTCCGTCCGAGCATGAGCCCGGAGCACGTCTTCCGCAGGTTCCCGGCTCCACGCCCTCGCTGGCGAACCTGCCGCCTGGTTGCGCCTTTGCGCCCCGCTGCGCGAAGGCAGGCCCGGCCTGCACCACCACGCCACCCGTTCAACATTTCGATGATGGACGCACCGCCCTTTGCCATTATCCGATTGAGCCCGTTACATGCCAGCCGCTCTCCTTGACATCGACCACGTATCGAAGCGCTTCGTGAAGCTTCCGAGTCTCGGCGAGCGCATCGCCGGGATGCTCGGAGCAGGTACGAAAGCGGAAACCGTGCGTGCGGTCACCAATGTCAGCCTGTCCGTCGCCAAGGGTGAGGTCGTCGGCCTCGTGGGCGAATCCGGCTGTGGCAAGTCCACTCTCGGACGCATGATCGCGGGCATCTACACGCCCAGCGACGGCAAGATCCTTTTCGGTAATGCACCCGTCGCCAAGCAGCAGGGTCGGCGCACCCAGAAGCTGACGACCCGCGTGCAGATGATCCACCAGGACCCGTTCGCGAGTCTCAACCCGCGCATGCGTATCGGCGACACCGTGTCTGAGGGCCCCGTGGCTCACAAGATCATCAAGGCTCGCGAAGCCGATGGCTACGTGGCGGACCTGCTGGGGCGTGTGGGTCTCGATCCGAGCTATCGCCGTCGCTTTCCGCACCAGTTCTCCGGCGGCCAGCGCCAGCGCATTGCAATTGCCCGTGCGCTTGCCATGAAGCCCGACCTTCTGGTGCTGGATGAGCCTGTGGCTTCCCTCGACGTGTCGATTCAGGCGCAAGTGCTCAACCTGTTCATGGATCTGCGTCAGGATCTTGACCTGACGGGTATCTTCATCAGCCACGATCTCGGTGTCGTGCGGCACGTGTCAGATCGCGTCGCGATCATGTATCTCGGCCGCATCGTCGAACTGGCGCCGACCTCGGAACTCTACGCCAATCCAAACCATCCCTACACGCGTGCACTGTTCGAGAGCGTGCCGCGCATCGGTGTGGGGCGTAAGGATTTCCGTCCGATTGCGGGTGAGATCCCTTCGCCCCTCAACCCGCCGAGCGGCTGCCACTTCCATCCTCGGTGCCCATTCGCGGGCCCGCGCTGTAAGCGCGAGGCACCGCCGCTGGAGGCCATTGCACCGGGCCGCTTCTCCGCGTGCCATCTCAACACCGGCGGAACCGATTAAGACGAGAGCTTCAGGACATGACCCAGACTTCATCTCTGCAGGCGCTGCATGAGCGCATCGGCGCCGTCAACGACGTGCTCAACGCTACCTCCGTCCTCACATGGGACTCGCGCACCATGATGCCGGAAGGCGGCGCGGAGACGCGCGGCCATCAGATCGCGACGCTGACCCGCATCGCCCGTGATCTCCTCCTCTCGAATGAGACGCTGAAGGCGCTGGAAGCAGCTGAGCGCGCTGTCGAATCCTCGGCTGAGGATTCCGCCGAGCGCCGGATGGTCTCCCAGACGCGCCATGCGGTGGAGCATCACCGCAGCGTTCCCGCATCGCTTATCCAGGAGCGGGCGGCCCTGCGCACAGTCGCACAATCGGCCTGGATCGAGGCGCGCTCGAAGAGCAATTTCGCTACCTTCTCGCCATATCTTGCCAAGACGGTCGAACTCTCGCGGGCCTATGCCGACTGCATCGGGTGGAGCGAGCATCCTTACGATGCGATGCTCTCGATCTATGAGCCGGGGGAGACAGCCTCAAGCCTCAAAGCTTTGTTCGGGGAGCTTCGCGCCGGAATCCTTCCGATCCTCCGCGCGGCAACGGCGCGCCCCGCGCCTCGCTCGGACTTCCTGTTCCGTGATTATCCGGAGGAGGGGCAGCGTGCCTTCGGGTTGAAGGTTGCCCAGAAGCTCGGCTACGATTTCAAGCGCGGGCGGCTCGACACGACCGTGCACCCATTCGAGGTGTCGTTCACCCGCAACGACGTGCGCATCACCACGCGATATACCCGCAATTACCTGCCCGCTTCCATCTTCGGCACGGCCCATGAAAGCGGCCATGGACTTTACGAGCAGGGCGTCGATCCGGCTTATACGCGCACGACCCTCGCCACCGATCTGGTCGGCCTCTATGCAGTCGGCGGCACCAGCTTCGGCGCCCATGAATCGCAGTCACGCCTATGGGAAAACCACATCGTTCGCAGCCGGACGTTCTGGCAGCTGCACTTTCCGGAGCTACAGAACCATTTCCCGGAGCAGCTCGGCGATGTGAACGCGGAAGAGTTCTACCGCGCCGTTACGCGCATCGAGCCCGGCTTCATCCGGGTCGAGGCCGATGAGCTGACTTACGATCTCCACATCATGCTGCGCGCTGACATTGAGACAGCGCTCATGGACGGCTCCCTGCCGGTGTCGGACCTGCCGGCGGCGTGGAACGCGGCGATCAAGCGCGATCTCGATCTCAACGTGCCGGATGATGCCCGCGGCGTGTTGCAGGATGTGCATTGGTCAACGGGCTATATCGGCTCTTTCCCCACTTACACCATCGGCAACATCATGGGCGCGCAGATGATGGACACCCTGCGCAAGCAAGATGCTTCGCTCGACGATGCTATCGGGGCAGGGGAGTATTCGGGCCTGGCCGAGGCGTTGCGCACCAGGATCTGGCAGCACGGACGCCGCTTCAGCCGCGATGAGCTGTTGGAGCGCGAGACTGGCCGCAAGCTCGATCCAGCTCCCTACATCGCTTATCTCCAAGGCAAATACGCAGAATAACAGCGTTTCCTATGGCCAGTGCTCCAGCGCAGTAAGTGCTGCTCACTCGCTTAAAGTCTCAGGGCTGGCATGCCATGCTGTCTGCCTTCCTTCTTGAAGAGACCCACCATGATCTCGATGAAGTCCTGACAGAGGCGGGAATGCTGATAATGGGTCGGCCTGACGACCGCGACGTCGAAGGGAATACTTGGCCGGAATGGTCGACGCACGACACTGTTCGGGCTGAGATATGTTGCCGTGAAAGGATCGACGATGGAAACACCAAGGCCAGAGGCAACGAGGGCAATTGCACTTGCGGCTAGGGAGGTTTCCATCAACTCGTGCCGTGAGACCTGAGCCTCGGTAAATACCTGATCGATCTTGAGTCGGAGCGGACTGTTCCGCCCTAGGGAAATATACGGCAGATCCTGGAGGTCTTGTGGTTCGAGGAACTCCTTCTCCACGATGGGATAATGCGCCGGTACGACGCAGACTGCCTCCACATAGGGAAGCGGAATGAGATCTGCGCCAGGAAACTCACCAGTCACCTGAGCAAAGCCGACATCGAAATGGCGGCCCGCCACGAAGTCCAGGACGAGGCGTGAGTTTAGGCTCTCGAGAGAGATATTCACCGCTGGGCGGTCCGACTGAAATATGCTGATGGCCTGCGTGAGGCAGCTCAATGACAATGCGTTGATGGAAGCAATGCGGAGGCTGCCCACTTTAGCTTGGCGAAGGTCATTGGCGATCTTCGCAATGCGATCCATGCCGACATAAAAACGATCAACTTCCGTGAACAAGATCGTCGCTTCATGGCTCGGCACGAGGCGATTGCCTTCACGTCTGAAAAGCGTGAGCTTCAGATCCGCCTCAAGGTCCTTCACCAAGCGGCTTACGGCCGGTTGCGTAATCTTCAGAAGTTCTGCTGCCACAGTCATGCTGCCTGTCAGCATGACTGCTCTGAAAGCTTCGACCTGTCGTGGATTCAGTTGCATGAAGCATTACTCGTCGATTTAGACGCATCATATAGTCGTTCGTCTAAGATTTATTATTACGATGCGCTGCTTCTCTAAGGGTATACCCTGCGCATAACATATCGTTATGGAGATAGTAGGGCATATGTACTTGAATCATGCAACTCAGAAATGCCTAATCCCCGCACTTCGCTGGCTAGACATCATTGCAAGGCTCGCCAACAATCATGGTGACTTACATCCTCCGACGTCTGACGATGCTCATACCCATGTTGCTTGGGGTATCGGTCGCCGTCTTTCTCGTCCTTCATCTGATACCGGGCGATCCTGCGCGCATGGCTGCGGGACCCGATGCGACCGAAGCTGATATCACGCAGATCCGTGTCAACTACGGTCTCGATCAGCCCCTCACGATTCAATACGGCATCTATCTCAAGAAGCTTCTGCAAGGCGATCTTGGAGAGTCGTTCCAGACACTGGCTCCTGTGACAGAAGGCATCGCCAGAACGTTTCCGGCAACGCTCGAACTCACAATCGCCGGCATGCTGATTGCCGTACTGCTCGGTGTGCCGCTCGGCATCTATTCCGCTCTTCATCCACGCGGCGCAGCTGACCGTTTAGTGACGAGCATCGCGGTGCTCGGCATTTCGATGCCAGGTTTTTTCCTCGGCCTCATCCTGATGCTCGTCTTCGCATCCATGCTCGGCTGGCTTCCGCCTACGGGCAGGGGAGGCTGGTCGCACCTGATCCTGCCGAGCCTCACGCTCGGGCTGCCTTATGTCGCGACTTTCGCCCGGCTGACGCGCTCAAGCATGCTTGACGTTCTGTCCGAGGATTTCATCCGCACGGCGCGCGCCAAGGGTCTTTCGTGGCAAAAGGTCACCTATCGCCATGCCCTGCGCAATGCATCGATCCCGATCGTGACTGTGCTCGGCCTCGACTTCGGTCGTCTCCTGGGCGGCGCGGTCATCGTCGAAACCGTTTTCGCCTGGCCTGGCATGGGTCGCTACATGGTCGACGCGATCATGGTCCGTGACATCTATGTCGTGCAGGGAACCATTCTGGTGTTCGCTGCTGCCGTCGTCATCATCAACCTTCTTGTAGACGTGATTTATGGCATCCTCGACCCTCGCATCTCCTATGCCTAAGCCCGCCAAGTCGCAGGGCTTTTTCGGATACCTCCTGCGGCGGCGCAACTATGTCGCCATCGCAGCAGCGTTCATTACGATCGTCTTCGTACTGGCCGCCATCTTCGCCCCACTGCTTTACGACTGGACCGCCACCACGCGCGTCTCGCTCAGCACGGCGCTACTTTCGCCATCGGCTTCCTATCCGCTGGGAACCGATGAACTCGGTCGTGACATGCTGGCGCGTCTTGTCTGGGGCGCCCGCATCACCCTCGTGGTGGCGGTGGTGAGTGTCTCTATCGCGATGGTCATCGGCATCGTGATCGGCTCTCTCTGCGGCTATTATGAGAACTGGTTCACCAGCCTCGTGATGCGCTTCATGGATTTCATGATTGCGTTCCCGCGCACCCTGCTGGCGATCATCGTCGTCACGATCTTCGGCTCCGGCGTTCTCAGCCTCACGCTCGCCATCGGCATCTCGACGATCCCTGCGAATGTGCGGCTTTTCCGTGGGCCGATTCTGGCCCTGAAGCGTCGCCAGTTCACCATGGCAGCGAAGGCTCTGGGAGCCAAGGATTCGAGTATCCTGTTCTCCCACATCCTGCCGAACACCATGTCGCTGATCATTATTCAGGGCACACTCTCGCTCGCCGAGGCCATCCTCATCGGATCGGGCCTGAGCTTCCTAGGGTTGGGTCCGCAGCCGCCCACGCCCGAATGGGGTGCCATGATTGCGGCCTCCCGCGCTCACATAACGAGTCATCCGCACGTGATCTTCGCACCTGGCCTCGCTCTGTTCCTGGTCATCCTGAGCTTCAACCTCGTCGGCGATGCCTTGCGGGACTTTATCGACCCCCGTTCGCGCAAAGCACTCTGATTTTTCATGCAACTCCGAAATATAAGGAAAGAGGGACCAATGCACTTTTCGACGTTTACCCGCCGCTCCTGCCTTGGACTGGGCCTTGCCCTTCTGAGCGCCACCGCGTTCATGTCGCCGTCGACCGCACGGGCCGAGTTCAACCTGCGCGTCGTGCAGGGTACGGATGTGGACACGCTCGATCCAGCCGTGTCGCGCAGCACGCCGTCTCAGGTCGTATTCAACAACATCTTCAACACGCTCGTGCGCTGGAAGGACACCAAACTCACCGAGATCGTGCCCGATCTGGCCGAATCGTGGACGAAGTCGGAAGACGGTTTGAAGTGGACCTTCAAGGTGCGCAAGGACGTGAAGTTCCATGACGGCACGCCCTTCGATGCCGAAGCGGTAAAGTTCAGCCTGGACCGTATCGCCGATCCCGCCCTGGGCTCGCCCAATCGTTCGCTTTTTACCAATATCAGTCAGATTACCGTGGTCGATCCCCACACGGTGGAAATCGCGACGAAGGAACCGTCGCCGATGCTCCTCGAAATCCTGTCGGACGAGTATTCCTCCATCAACAGCCCGACAGCCATAAAGAATGGTGGCCGCGCCTATTCCCGCAATCCAGTCGGCACGGGCCCTTACATGATCTCGGAATTCATTCCAGGGCAGCATGTGATCATCAAGCGCAATCCCGATTACTTCGGCACGCCCGGCAAAGCCGACACCATGACCTTCCGCCCCGTGCCGGAAGCGGGCGCGCGCGTGATCGAGCTTGAGGCCGGAAATGCTGACATCGCGCTCAACATTGCTCCTGAATCTGCGGACAAGATCAAGCAGAACAGCAAGACCGAACTGGTCGTGGAGCCGAGCTCCTTCCAGATTTTCTTCGAGCTCAACACCACGAAGCCGCCCTTCGACGATCCTCGCGTTCGTCTGGCGATCAACCATGCCATCGACCGCGACGCCATCATCGAGAAGATCCTGAACGGCTACGGCAACAAGCCGGAAGGTATCTTCCCCGAAGGCGCGCAGGGCCGCTCCAAGCAGACGGCTTATCCCTACGATCCGGAAAAGGCGCGCAAGATTATCGCGGAAGTCTTCCCGGGCGGCTTCAAGGAGAAGATCGTCATGTGGACGCCCGCCGGGCGCTACATGAAGGACAAGGCCGTGGCCGAAGCCGTACAGGGCTATCTCAATGCCGTCGGCTTCGAGACCGAGTTCAAGGTCTGGGAATGGGCGACCTATCAGAAGACGCTCTATCGTCCTGAAGAGGGCAAGGGTACCGGCAAAGGCAGCAACGAAGCCAACATGTGGCTGCTCGGTACGGGCGTCACGAATGCGGATTGGCGCCTGCGCCGCAAGTTCTTCAGCACGGACGCATCGAACCTGACGGGCTACAACAACCCCAAGATCGATGAGTTGCTGAATAAGGCCTTTGTGGACATGAACTACGAGACCCGCATGAAGGCCTATGGCGATGTGCAGAGCATCGTCTGGAACGAAGCGCCCAACTCTCTCGTGCTGTTCGATCAGGTCCAACTCATCGGCACCTCCAAGGGCCTAAAGGGCCTGGAAGTCTTCGGCGATGAGATCGTGAAGCTCGATCAAGTCACGAAGCAGTAACAGCCGGGGAGGGGAATCCTCCTTGTAGCAATGATGGCTCAGGCGGCCCGCACGCCGCCTGAGCCGATCCTTCAAACCAAGAAATGACCCGACGCGGATTTTCCGCGAACGGCGAAGCCATGCCTCCGCCACTGATAAACTCTACTCTGAACTGGAAGTAACGATGAATAAGCCGGTGACCGAACGTGAAATCCTGCTGACCGAGGCCCGCCTCAGCAGCCCTCCGGCAGAAGGTCTGATCAAGTATCACGACATTCCGGGCCTTGCCCGTGAGAAGCGTCACTTCCGTGAGTTCAACCATGTAGATCTCGCTCATACTGTCATGCTCGCCGAACAGGGCATCCTGCCGAAGGATGTGGCCGGCGTGATCCTGAAGGGACTGCTCGAGCTGCGCCACATGGACCCGGCCACGTTTCCCATCGATCCCGTCAAGGGAAGCTTCCTGCTCCAGGTCGAAGCTTATCTCTTCGCGCGGATGGGCGAGGACATTGGCGGTCAGATGCATACGGGCCGCAGCCGCATCGACCAGGGCACCACAGTTCGCCGCCTCTACAAGCGCAATCGCATGCTCGATGTGCTCGACCAGCTGAATACATTCCGCGAGGCCCTCATCGCTAAAGCCGAGAAGCACTCGCGCACCATCATGCCGGGCTATACCCACATGCAGCAGGCGCAGCCCTGGGTGTTCGGCCATTACCTGCTCAGCATCGCGACGCGTTTGACCGAGGATTTCACCCGCATCACGGAGTCCTATGCTCGCGTGAACCTGAATCCGCTGGGCGCGGTCGGCCTGTCGGGCACGTCCTGGCCGCTGAACCGGCAGCGGACGACGGAGCTTCTTGGCTTTGCCGCTGTGCTCGAAAACTCCAAGCTCGGGCGCGAAGCCTTCTATGCGGCCGATGCCATCGGCGCGCTCTCCATCGCCATGTCGACCCTGAACGATCTCGCCACCGATCTTCACATCTGGTCGAGCACCGAGTTCGGCTTCGTGGAGTCGGATGACGCCTATTGCGGCACCAGCAGCATCTTCCCGCAGAAAAAGAATCCGGCCGGACTTGAGACGATCAAAAAGGTTGCCGGTGGTTCCGTGACCTGGCTCGCTACCGCGCTCGGCACCTTCCGCGCCGAAGGCACGGGCGATCAGGCGATGCGCGATCTTCCGCTCATCGACGATGCTCTCGAGGCGACTGAGGGCATGCTCGATCTCTTCACCGGCATCATTGCGACGCTGATTGTGCACGAGACGCGCATGCGTGAGGCGCTTAACGGCAGCTGGTGCACTGCGAGTAACCTTGCCGATGTCATTGTTCGCGAGACGGGCCTGTCCTTCAGGCAGGTTCACCATGTCGTGGCTCGCCTCGTACGCATCTGCCTGACCGAGAACATTACGCCCACGACGGTCACAGTTGAGGCACTGAACCGCGCCGCGCAGGAGACCATCGGCCGCGATGTGCAGCTTAGCCAGGAGACCCTGACGCGGGCCCTCGATCCTGAGAACTTCGTTCAGACCCGTGTGACAACCGGCAGCGTTGCCCCTGCCGAGGTGGACCGTATGCTGGAGGTGGCCAAGGTTCAGCTGGCGGATGGCCGTTCGTGGGTTGCCGCGGAACGTGCCCGGATCGGCGAGGCGATTGCCAAGCTCGATGCCGCCATCGACACCATCGTCTCCGCCTAACAGCAGGCGAACAGGACAGGCCGGAATAGAGGTACTACCCATGTCACTTCCCAACACTTCGGAAGCCCTGCTCGAGATCAAGGATCTGCGCGTTGATTTCCTGACCTCGGACAACAAAGTCCAAGCCGTGAAAGGTGTTTCTCTTCAGCTGAAGAAGGGTGAAACTCTGGCGCTGGTTGGGGAATCCGGATCGGGAAAATCAATCACCGCTCTGTCCATCCTGCAATTGCTTCCCTATGCGGTTTCCAACGAACAGACCGGCAGCATTCGTTTTGCCGGTCGCGAGTTGTTGGGTGCGTCGGAAAGCGAGTTGGAGGCCATCCGCGGCAACAAGGTCGCGATGGTCTTCCAGGAGCCCATGACCTCCCTCAATCCACTTCAAACCCTGGAGAAGCAGATCGGCGAGGTTCTGGCGCTTCATAAGAACATTCGCGGCGAGAAAGCTCGCGAGCGCATCATCGAGCTTATGACCCTCGTCGGCCTTCCGACGCCGGAGAAGCGGTTGAATGCCTTTCCGCATGAGCTCTCCGGCGGCCAGCGTCAGCGCGTAATGATCGCCATGGCTCTCGCCAACGAGCCTGACCTGCTGATCGCCGACGAGCCGACGACCGCGCTCGACGTGACCGTGCAGGCGCAGATCCTTAAGCTGCTCAAGAGCCTGCAGAGCCGCTTCGGGATGGCCATGCTTCTGATCACGCATGATCTCGGTGTCGTCCGCAAGATGGCGGACCGCGTCTGCGTGATGAACAAGGGCGAGATCGTGGAAGCCGGCGAGACCGAGCAGATCTTCGTGGACCCTCGTCACGCCTATACCAAGCACCTGTTGGCGTCCGAGCCCAAGGGACAGCCCATTCCGACGGAGACGGATGCTCCCGTCATCCTCGAAGCCAGCGACATGAAGGTCTGGTTCAATATCAAGGGCGGCTTCCTGCGCCGCACGGTCGCTCATGTGAAAGCGGTCGATGGGATCGACCTGACGGTCCGTCGCGGACAGACGGTCGGCGTCGTCGGCGAAAGCGGCTCAGGTAAATCCACGCTAGGCACCGCCATCCTGAGACTGATCGAGAGTGAAGGATCGATCCGTTACCAAGGCAAGGAGCTGCAGAGCTTGGACAAAGACTCCTTGCGCGAATTGCGGCGGGAGATCCAGATCGTTTTCCAAGACCCCTATGGCTCTTTGAGCCCACGCAAATCCGTGTCGGCCATCATTGGCGAAGGATTAAAGATCCACAATATCGGAACGTCCGAAAGCGAGCGGGAACAGATGATCGCTTCCATTCTCGAAGAAGTCGGTCTCGATCCGTCTGTTCGCGACCGTTATCCGCACGAATTCTCCGGTGGTCAGCGTCAGCGCATCGCCATTGCACGCGCGATGATCCTGAAACCTAAATTCGTCGTTCTCGATGAACCCACCTCGGCACTGGACATGTCGATCCAGGCGCAGATCATCGACCTGCTGCGGGACCTGCAGAAGAAGCACAATCTGGCATACCTTTTCATCAGCCACGATCTCAAGGTGGTGAAGGCCTTGTGTGAAGAGATCATCGTCATGAAGTCAGGCAAGGTTGTCGAGCGCGGAGAGGCTGCCAACATCTTCAATGCGCCACAACATCCGTATACGCAGGCACTCCTGAAGGCGGCGTTCGATGTCGTCGCGGATACAAGTGGCGCAGTCGCATCCTGATCTCTCCCATATCCCCTGCTGGAAACGAGTTACACATGATTGATCTGCGCAGTGACACGGTCACGCGTCCTACCAAGGGCATGATCGAAGCGATGAACGCGGCCCCTGTTGGTGATGACGTGTGGGGCGACGACCCATCGGTGATCGCGCTTCAGGAAGCAGTCGCCGAGCGCGCCGACAAGGAGGCTGCTCTCTTCTTCCCGTCCGGCACACAGAGCAATCTCGCTGCTCTCATGGCCCATTGCCAGCGGGGCGACGAGTATATCGTCGGTCAGGAGGCCCATACCTATAAGTACGAAGGTGGGGGCGCCGCGGTGCTTGGCAGCATCCAGCCGCAACCGATCGAGAACGCCCCGGACGGGACGCTTCCTCTCGACAAGGTACGCGCCGCCATCAAGGCGGACGATTATCACTTCGCGCGGTCCAGGCTTCTGGCACTTGAAAACACGACAGGTGGCAAGGTTCTTCCTTCCACCTATGTGGAAGAAGCGGCGAAGTTCGCTCGCGACAATGGCCTTATCTTCCACCTGGACGGCGCGCGTGCCTGGAATGCGGCGATTGCTAGCAACAACAGCCTGTCAGAGATCTGCGCGCCTTTCGCCTCTGTATCCTTGTGCTTCTCGAAAGGCATGGGCGCTCCGGTTGGCTCGGTTCTTGTCGGCAGTCAGGATTTCATCAAGGAAGCGCGCCGCTGGCGTAAGGTTCTTGGCGGCGGCATGCGGCAGAGCGGCTATCTTGCCGCCGCTTGCCGATATGCCCTCGATCATCATATGGATCGCCTGGCCGAAGATCATGCGAATGCGGCACGTTTGGCGGATGCGCTCCAAGCCGTCGAGGAAGTCGAGGTCGTCTCATTGGCGACGAATATGCTTTTCGTGGGCATCCCGGCGGAACATTGTGCCGGCCTGCAGGCTCATTTGGATCAGAAAGGTATTCTTGCCGCGATCGGCCCCGTGGCCCGTTTTGTGACACACCTCGGTATCAGCTCAGACGATATCGGTATGGTCGGCGCCGCGGTGAAGAGCTATTTCAGCTCGGCTCCGAGTTATGTCGGTGGGACCGCAAACTCATCGTCGCTCTACGGCTCGAGGCTTTAAACGGGTAGCGTGAGCTTACCCGCCATTTCTTTTCGTGATGCTGGCCCCAAGGGAGAGGGCGCTTTCCAATTTGGACGCTGTCTGCTGAAGAGCATTAATTCGCTCCGGCATGGAGTCGTCCATGATCCGCTGTAGGGGGCCCGTCACGCCCAGAGCATGAAGAACCTGGCCGTCAGGCTGCTTGATGGGTACCGCGAGCGCAGCAAGTCCCTCGTCGATCTCACCGATGCAGGTCGCATAGTTGCGCTCACGCACCTTGGCGAATTCGCTCTCGATCCAGGCTGTATCCGTGCGTGTGTTGGCTGTGAACTTTGGAAGCGTTTCGCTCAAGACCTGCTCGATGAGGGAGGCGCCCTGAAAGGCCATGATCGCCTTTGCGGTTGCGGCGGCATGCGGCAGCATCTCGATGCCGGGCTGGACATATCCGCGCCAGCGCACCTCGGGCGATACCGATACCGCAACGAGGACGCGGCGCCCGACGATACGGGTGAGGTAACAAGTCTCGCCCGAAGTCTCGACAAGTTCTTTCAGGTGAGGGCGCGCAAGGGCGGTGATCCAGCCGTCATCGGCAGCCGCATGGAGATGGCGCCCCAGCCGAGGACCGAGGTTGTAAGACCGGTTGCGGCCTTGCCCGCTTTGAACAAGATCGGCACGTTCCAAGCCTTTGGAGAGGCTATTCCCCCGGCCTTGAACGAGTCTGCGACCAAGCAATTGGCTCTGAGCTCCGCGTTCGGAATGCTGACAGAATCCGAGATCGATCTGGCCGAGCTTCTTGCAAGCAGGCTCCCCTCGGACGGTCAGGTTCGTTTCGCGAATTCCGGCCCCGAAGCGGTCGTGATGGCGCTGAAGGCGGCGCGCGCATTTACCGGGCGTCCGAAGATCGCCAAGTGTGCAGGAGCATATCATGGCTCCTACGATTATGCCGAAGTGAGCCTTGATCCTAAACCTGAGGCTTGGGGTGGCAACGTACCTGTTTCGGTGGCATACGCAAAAGGAACGCCTGAGAACGTTCTCGCCGATGTGGTGACGATCCCGTTCAACGATATCGACGCTGCGGTCAGCCTCATTCGCGAGCATGGCCCGAGCCTCGCCTTCGTGCTCGTGGACCCCATGCCGAACCGCGCGGGATTGGCACCTGCCGACAAGGCGCATCTTCAGGCGCTACGCGAGGTCACGCGAGGTTGGCGCTCTCTTGATCTTCGACGAGGTGATCACCTTCCGCCTCGGGTATCACCGTGCTCAAGGGCTGTGGGGCATCGACCCCGATCTCACGACTCTCGGCAAGATCATCGGAGGCGGCTTCCCGGTTGGCGCTATCGGTGGGCGTGAGGACGTGATGGCCGTGTTCGATCCTAGCGCCGGAAAGCCCGCGCTCCCGTATGGCGGTACATTCTCAGCAAATCCCGTCACCATGCGCGCTGGTTTGGCGGCGATGGAATTGCTTGGTGAAGCGGCCTTCGCCCGTCTTGACGCGATGGGTGATGCGGTGCGCTCGGAGATCAACGAGGCATTTCGACGGCAGAATATTCCAGGCGGCGCGGTTGGTCTCGGGTCGCTCCTGAAGATCCACTTTACCGACAAACCTGTGAGGGATTATCGGTCGGCCTATATGAGCGATGCGGAGTCCCGCCAGCTTGCCGCGTTCAATCTCAACCTACTCAATAATGGCATCCTTGTGGCGAGCTACGGTCTCATGGCGCTCTCGACGCCGATGACCGATGACGATGTGCAGGAAATCGTATCGGCTGTCTCCAACTCGCTGGAGGCCCTGCCGTCTACAGCCTGATTGCGAACGGACTGCATCTCTCAAAATCTTTTTCCGACCATGATCCACTCAGCCAAGTTCTGAGGGCAGAGAAGCTCTGTCCCTATGACGAGGAAGTCAACAATGTCGACAACAGTCGATCCAATTACCCGCTCGGTGGTCCAGCATCGCTTCAGCTCGATTGTCGCCGAGATGGGCGAAGCGACGCTGCGGACCTCCTATTCGCAGATCCTGAACTCGAGTCGCGATTTCTCCCTCGCGATTTGCGACACGAAATGCCGCCTCGTCGCCCAGGCGGATCACATCCCCGTCCATGTGGGAGCATTGCCCTGGGCCGCGCACGCCGTCGAGGAACGTTTCCAGGATATTCGCCCCGGTGACGTGTTCTTGCTGAACGATCCCTATCACGGCGGCAGTCACCTGCCGGACCTGACGGCGTTCGTTCCGGTCTTCGATGGCGAGCGGCGCCTGTTCTGGACCATCGTGAGAGCGCATCAGAGCGATATCGGAGGCGCCACCCACGGCGCATATAACCCGAACGCGACCGAGATCTGGCAGGAAGGCCTCAGGATTCCACCAATAAAGCTCTATGAGGCGGGGAGGCTGCGCGAAGACCTTCTCGATATGCTTGCTCTTAATGTCCGCAATCCGCGTGACTTCAGGGGCGATCTCGCAGCGATGGTGGGTGCCGCGCATCTCGGCGAGCGCCGCTTGGCGAAGCTCTTCGCGGAGTTCAGCTCGGAACTCGTCGAGGAGGCGATCGAGATGATCCTTGACGCCGCGGAGCAGCAGGCGCGCGCCGTGGTCTCGACATGGAAGGACGGCGTCTTTTACGGCGAGGCTTTCCTGGACGATGACGGTTTTGGGCGCGAGAACATCCGCATTACCGCCAAGGTGACGAAAAGCGGCAGCGATGTCGAAGTCGATCTCACGGATTCGGATCCTCAGGCGATCAGCTTCGTCAATTCGTCCCATGCCAACATGCAGGCGGCGGTCGTCATGGCCTTCGCATATCTGATCGACCCTGAAACACCCAAGAGCTCCGGCGCATTGCGTCCACTGAAGATCGTCGCGAAGCCGGGCACCATCGTCTGGGCGGACCCCGGGCGTCCGGTGACGTTGTGTACGAGCCATCCCTCCAACGAGATCGTCGAGGCGGTTGTGAAGGCGCTTGCCGCCTCCTGTCCTGACCGCGCGATGGCCGGTTGGAGCCGTCGCTTCCGCATCGCCATTCAAGGAGAAGACCCGCGCACCGGTCGCGAGTTCATCTGGCACATGTTCCACGCCCGGCCGGGCGGTGGCGCATCCTCCGAGGGCGACGGCTGGTCGTCCATCGGTGAGTGGCATACCGCCGGCGGCATCAAGTTCGGCAGCATCGAAGTCGCTGAAGCCCGCTTCCCGCTTCACTTTAAGCATCATGAATTACGGGCGGATTCCGGGGGTGACGGACAATATCGCGGCGGACTCGGCGTAGCGCTCGATCTCGTCGTGGAGACTGCAAAACCTGCACGCGCCAACACCGCTGGCGACGGCGCGCGACATGGTGCTTCTGGGCTGCTGGGGGGCGCCTGAGAAACGAAGCGAGGAGGCGCGCAGGCGCGATCTCCAGGAAGGTCTTATCGATGCCGTCGAGAGCGGAGTGAAAGCATCATGAAAACGTTTACCATTGGTGTCGACGTCGGTGGCACGTTCACAGATTTGGTCGCAATTGACGAGAGCGGAAATACCATCTTCGCAAAATCTCCATCGACCCCCACCGACCAGTCGATCGGCGTGATGACCGGTCTCGAAGAACTGGCCCACCGTCATGGATTGTCCCTGGCCGACATGCTCGGCCGGACAGGCCGCTTCGTGCATGGAACGACCGTAGCGACGAACGCCCTTCTGGAGCGCAAGGGTGCGAAGGTTGCCCTTCTGACGACGGAAGGGCATCGCGATGTGCTGGAAATGCGCGAGGGTCTGAAAGGCAATCGCTACGACCTGCGCTTGCCGCCGCCTGAACCGCTCGTTCCGCGCCACCGTCGCTTCGGGGTGCGCGAGCGCCTGCGTCCGGATGGTTCGGTAATGACGCCGCTCGACCAGAACTCTCTGGGTGAGGCCATCGAGGCGATCAAGCAGTCTGGGGCTAAAGCCGTCGCTATCTGCTATCTTCATGCCTACCGGAACCCGCAGCATGAGATCGAGACGGTCGAGCGTCTTCAGCGCGAGCTGCCGGATGTCTATGTTTCGCGTTCCAGCGATGTGCTGCCTCAGATCAAGGAATACGAGCGCGTCTCGACGACTGTCGTGAACGCTTATGTCGGCCCTGCCGTCCGGCGCTATCTCAATAATCTCGAGCGGCGTCTCACTGATGCGGGCTTCTCGGGTAACCTGTTCATCATCCTCTCCCATGGTGGAATGGCGCCTGTCGAGGAGGCGGCCAGGCTTGCATCCGGAACGGTTCTATCCGGACCCGCCGGAGGCATCGCCGGTTCGCGTCGCTGCGCCGACCTTCTCGGCGTTGGCGATCTCATTCCCTTCGATATGGGCGGCACGAGCACGGACATCTCGCTCATTGCGGGCGGGCAGGCGGTGCTCTCGGCGGATGGCGGGCTTGCGGACCAGCGTATCGCGTTGCGCAGCCTCGACATTGCAAGCATTGGCGCCGGCGGCGGCTCGATCGCGCGCGTGGATTCGGGCGGGACCTTCCATGTCGGTCCCGAGAGCGCGGGCTCGGTTCCTGGGCCTGCCTGTTACGGCAATGGCGGCAAAGTGCCTGCCGTGACCGATGCCAACCTGCTCCTCGGCTATCTCGATGCCGACAATTTTCTTGGGGGGCGGCGCAAGCTGGACCGTGGGGCAGCTCAATCCATCATGGACGAATTGGGTTCGACCAAGCGGTCGGGCAGGGCATTGCCCCTGGAGCCGGTGGCATTCACCGGCTCTGCATCGGTTTTTCAGATAGAGCTGTTAAGTTTATTCGAATTGACCATGGATCCCCGTTAACAAAGACTAGCCCGTCCCATCGCTCGAGACAGCCCGCCAGTACGATGTGCTGGTTTCGGGCCTGTCTCTTTGAAATACAAAAAATTGGTCCATCCACAGGGTGGCTGGGGAGGAAAGTATGAGCCGTGTGTTCGGGAATATCCAACAGGCAGGGTATGTCGTGCGCGATATCGACAGCCGCATGAAGTTTCTGTCTGAGAAGGTCGGAATCGGTCCGTGGTTTGTGAATCGGAATGTCCGCCTTCCGGTCTGCATTTATCGCGGCGAGCCCATCGAACTGGAAATGCACGCGGCGTTGGCCAATAGCGGAAATCTTCAGATCGAACTCATCCAGCAACTCAGCCCGGCTCCGAGCATCTACACAGAGTGGTTCGACCGCTACGAAGATGGCAGTCCGCTCCAGCATGTCTCATCCTGGGAAGAGGATTTCGATGGCGCCGTCGCACGCGCACGTGCGCAGGGCTGGATTATGATTCAAGAAGGCCGCTCGGCTTACGGACCCTTCGCCTATATGGAACATCCCGAAGATCCGAAGCTGGTTTTCGAGATCACCAGGAAAGGACCGGAACGTCGTTCGGTGTTCGAGCAGATTGCTCAGGCTGCCGTTGACTGGGATGGTTCGGATCCGATCCGGGAAGGCTGGCCGGCGATCAAAGCTTGATCGTTCGACAGCGGCTGCAATGTGCCTCTAGAGGCATCTGAAAAACAGATAGCTTCTCTTAGATTATTAAAATTGACCATGCTCCCGTAGTGGCGATGATTGGACAAATTCCAAGCTACGGGAGGAGCCGTGGACGATCATCACCCGCTAAAGCGGGCGCCGAAGGCTGTCTTCGTCGCGTCCCACGCCATCTCCCGCGATCCAAGTCCGAAACTTGAGCAGCACGATCATATGCGTCGTCGAAGGGCTGTTTCATGAACGAACGCGTCGTTACTGACTATCACGAAATCACCCGTGTCCTGGCGGATAGGTCAATGCGGCAGGCTCTCTACGATGAGGGTGGCGTCGTGATGGATAGTGTTCTGCTCACGTTGCATGGGCCGGAGCATCATAAGCGCCGGGTGCTCGAATTCTCGATCCTGCGCAAAGATTATTTCGCCTATTACGAGGCCGAAATTTTTCCGCCGGCATTGGCGCAGGTTCTCAAAACATCCATCACGCAAGGCCGGATGGATCTCGTGGAGTTCGGTTATCGGGTGACGATGAACTTGACGGCCGACTTCGCCGGGATCGACCGGCCCGAAAAAACGGCGGATGAAACCGAGCGTCTGCTGCGATTGGTAAAGACTTTTTCGGAGGGCGCGACCTTGGTGCATTCCACCCGCGACAAGGAAGAAGTCCGCACAGAAGTACGCGCCGGACTTGAAGAGCTGCGAACAAGTTTTCTCATACCTTCCATCGAGCGGCGGTTGAAGGCGCTGGAGGAGGGCGGCGATGCGTTGCCGCGCGATATCCTGACGCTGCTGCTGCGCGAGCGCGAGAAGTTGGGCCTCTCGGATGAAGTGATCTTGCGCGAGATGGCATTCTTTCTTCAGGCGGGCTCGCATTCGACGGCGAACTCCATGGTCCATGCCATGCACGAGATTTTCCAGCGTTGGCCTGATCTTTCTGCGCGGCAGAATCTGCGCGAGGATCCGCTTTACCTTCAGCGTTGCGTGCATGAAAGCTTCCGGTTGCATCCGGCGAGCCCTGTTGCCTGGCGGCGGCCTGAAGGCTCGTGCCCGGTCACGGGTGAGGGCAGGGTCGTGTTGGACTTCGCCGCAGCCAATCGCCAGCGTGATCTCTTCGGTGAAACCGCGGACGAATTCGATCCAGACCGGTCGCGCGCTGATGGCGTCCCATCCTGGGGGCTGACCTTCGGCTATGGCATGCATATGTGCCTTGGCCGCGATCTCGATGGCGGTGTCCTGCCTGGGCCGGAAACCGATCCTGCCAATCACCAATACGGCATCGTCACCCAATTGGTGCGAGCGCTTCTCGATCGCGACGTACGCCCCGACCCCGAGCGCCAAGCCGTTCGTGATATGAACACCTCCCGCAAGAATTTCTCTTCCTATCCGGTTCTGCTGAACCATGAGACAGAGGCAAAGTCATGAAGTCCGTGATCGTAACAGGCGGCGCTGTTGGTCTGGGAGCAGGGATTGCTCAAAAATTCGATGCTGAAGGCTTTCGTGTCGGTATATTGGATCTGGATCCGGTAAAGACCGAGGCCGCTGCAGCAGAGTTTTCGAACGGCGTTGCCTTGGTTGCTGACGTCACCGATCAGGCGGCGGTCGAGGCGGCCTTCGCCAAGTTCGGCGCTGCGCCCGATGTACTTGTGAACAATGCCGGCATCGTTTCGTTCGGCCCGTTGCTGGAGCAGAGCCCGGCTCAGTTCGGCAAAGTGCTCGATGTTCACGTACTGGGCACGTTTACCTGCTCGTGGGTGGCGGCGAAGGCAATGGCCGATCGTGGCGGCGCGATCATCAATATCACATCGATCAATGCCATCACGCCCGGTCCGGGCGCAGGCGCCTATCCTGCCGCCAAGGCGGCGATCGCGAAGCTCACCGAGCACATGGCCATCGAATGGGGTCCGTTCGGCATCCGGGTCAACAGCGTGGCACCTGGCTTTATCGACGGCGGCATGTCGGCTCCGATCTATGCCGATCCCAAGGTGCGTGCCGCCCGTGGCGGTGCAGTGCCGAATGGCGGCTTGGGTACGGTCGAGGATATTGCAGAGGCGGTTTGGTATCTCGCTTCCGACAAGGCTCGCTACGTGAATGGACATCAGCTGGTCGTGGATGGCGGTGTTTGCCACAGCCTGCTGCGCGCATTGCCCAGAAGCTGAACCAGCATGCGCGCAATCATCTTCACCGGCGGGATCTACCACGACTTCGAAAAAATGTCGGCAGCTACAGCGGGCATTCTGGCCGCTGCAGGCATGGCTGTGGAGATCGTCAGCCAGCCGGCCGAGATGATTGCTGCGCTGGAACAGCCTGCGGACCTTCTGGTGATCCAGGGCTTGCGCTGGAGAATGTTGGGCAACGATAAGTATGAGCCATTCCGCGCCGAATGGGCCTACGAAACCGGCGACGATCTGAAGTCTGCCTTGACAACTCATGTGGCGGGCGGCGGCGGACTCATCTCGCTTCATACCGGTTGCATCTGTTTCGACGATTGGTCGGGCTGGCACGACATTCTTGGCGGCGGCTGGGTTTGGGGAGACAGCTTCCATGCTCCTGGGCTCGAGTCGGTGCGCATCACACCGGTTGCCGATCATCCGGTGACGCGGGGCGTTAAGCCCTTCACAGTTTCCGACGAACATTACCGCAATCTGTCGCTGCATCCCGGTTCGGTCATCCTGGCAGAAGGCGTCGCGGTCGCCGGCGTGAGCCACCAGGTGGCATGGGCACGAGCGGGTGGAGAGTTTGCCGGCAGGGCTGTGACCCTGACGACCGGCCACGACCTTGCCTCCCTGACAGAACCCGGTCAGGCGCGGCTCATTCAACAGGCGGCGCTTTGGGCTGCCCGGCAGAACGGAGAACGCTTGTCATGAGACCGATGAATGAAATGTCGGTGCTGATCACCGGGGGAGGCTCTGGCATCGGTGAAGGCACAGCCCGTTACTTCGCCCTGCATGGAGCAAAGGTGACGATCTGCGGGCGCCGCGAGGAGAAGCTCCGTGCCGTTGCCGAGAGCATTGGGGCAAATTGCCGTTACGAAGTGGCCGACATCACGAGCGACAGCGACTGTGCCCGTGTCGTCGAGGCCGCAGTCGCGCATGGCGGCGGGCTTGACGCGCTGATCAACAATGCCGGCAACATGCTGCGCGGTCCGATCACGGAGATGAAACGTAGCGACCTTCTCGATGTGTTCGACAGCAATGTGGTCTCGGGAATGATCCTCACCGCGCTGTCGGTTCCACATCTCGAAGCGCGGCGTGGTGCCGTGATTTTCATAGGCTCGGTCCATACCCGCAGATCCTATCCGAGCGCCTCTCCCTATGCCGCCACGAAGGGCGCCGTCGAGGTACTTGCGAAGGTGCTGGCTGCTGAACTCGGCCCGAAGGGCATCCGCGTGAATTGCGTGATCCCTGGCGCCGTCTCAACAGAACTGAACATCCGGGCCGGCATCGTCAGTGCCGAGGAACAGGCTGTCCGGATGAGGGCTCTTGAAGCCTCTCACGCTCTGGGTCGTATCGGCACGGAGGAGGAGCTCGCAGAGGCCATCGCTCATATGAGCTGCGCCGAATGGACGACTGGGTCATCTCTGGTGGTGGATGGGGGGCTCGCACTGGGGATATCGAACTTCTGAAGAAAGAAAAGATCGAAAAAATAATGCCCGAGAGGGGCGCAAGGGAGGATTGCATTCATGCAGCATCACGTGAACGAGTTCGCGCAGGTAGAACCCACCCTGCGCATTACCGACTTGAAGCAGGCTCTTTACGACGCCGATCCGATCTTTCTGACCACTGCTGTGGTGTCTCTTCATGGCGACGAGCACAAGGAAAAGCGCCGGGTCGTCCAGAGCCTTTTTACCCGCGAATTCTTTCGCCAATACCAGAACCGCGTTTTCCCAAAGACACTCGAGGAAACCCTCGCTCCGGTGGTCGAGGCTGGCGGCGGAGATATGACCGAATTCGCCTATCGGGTGCTGGTCAACCTTGTAGCCGATGTGGCCGGTCTCGATCGCGACAGGACCGAAGAACAGACGGATCGCATCCAGATGATCATCGGAAAGCTCGGTAAGGCCCCCACCATGGGTCAGATGCTGAGCGGGAGCCGCGAAGAGGCTCTCAATGAGATCCGCGAAGCGCTGGAGATCTTCAAGGTCGAGTTCTATGCCCATTCCGCAGCACGCCGCCGCGAATTGATTGCCCGCAAGGCTGGGGATTCTTCCGTCGAGCTTCCTCGCGACATGCTGACCTACATGCTGCAGGCTTATGATGGCCGCGTGGAGGAGGACCAGCTGGTTCGCGACACGGCTTTCTTCATCCTGGCAGGAGCGTTCACGACCGCCAATGCACTGCAAAATACGCTCTGGGAAATCCTGGCCTGGTGCAGGAAGCATCCCGAAACCCGGAACGAACTGCTGAACAGTCCTGAGCTGCTGCAGAAGTTCATTTGGGAATCCTTGCGCCTACATCCGGCAAGCCCTGTGGCCCGCCGCAAGGCTCTTTGCCCGGTACATCTTTCCGATCAGACCGAAGTCGCAGAAGGCGACCAGGTCGATATCAACATTGCAATCGCCAACCGCGACCCTTCCGTTTTCGGAGCCGATGCTGCCGAGTTCAATCCCTATCGTGAGCTGCCGCGTCGTGTGCAGCTGCATGGAATGAGCTTTGGCGCAGGCATGCATGCTTGCGTCGGCAGGATCCTCGCCGCCGGTATGCCGATCACCGCTGAAGGATCGGGTGAGGAAGAGACCGAATTCGGAACTCTCTACTTGGTGATCCACGCTCTGTTGCGCGAGGGAGTCGACTTCCATCCGGCAGATGCGCCCACCATCGACGAGAGCACCACACGCAAGCATTTCCACACCTTCCCCTTCACTGTACGCGGGAACCAGGCGGCATGACTTCGGCAAGTCACATGACCTTCGACCGAAGTGCCGACATCGTCGTTGTCGGCTTCGGTTGCGCCGGGCTCGCAGCCGCCATCACCGCCTGGCGTGCCGGCGCCGAGACGCTGGTGCTGGAGAAGCAATCGCCAGATGCCCATACGCCAAGCACCCGCATGTCCGGCGGCATGATGATGGCTACCACCGATGTGGAGAAGGCAACCCGCTATCTCGATCATTGTGCGGGCGGCATGGTGCCCCGCGATGTCAGCGAGGCTTGGGCCATACGTGCCTTGGGTCTTATCGACTGGCTTCATGAGATTGCCCCGGAGCTGGACCTGTGCCGGGTGGGCGGCGCCGAACATCCGGACTTCGAGGGCTCGGACGCCTTCGGAGTCTTTCAGCCGGGCGGCGCCAAGACACGCCTCGATTTGAATGGAAAGGCCGGGCCCTTCTTATGGGAAAAGCTTGCCGTCAACTTCCATGACAAGACAGATGTGCCGGTGCTGTGGAATTCGCCCGCGGACCGTCTGTTGCGGAATGACGAGGGGCGCATCATCGGCGTCGAAACGACGGATGGCCGTCGCATCGAGGCTCGCAAAGGCGTCATCCTTACGTGTGGCGGCTACCTGCATAACACCCAGATGAAGCGCGACTACCTGAGGGCGTGGCCGGTTTACTTCTACGGCAACCCCGGCAATACCGGCGATGGTGTGCGCATGGCGCAGGAGGTGGGGGCGGATCTCTGGCACATGAACCAGATGATCGGCCGTGCCATCGGCAATTTCGAGTTGGAGGATGGCAAGGACCTCTCCGTCATGCTGTTCCTCAATCCGCCTGGCTATGTGATCACTGATCGCTATGGCAAGCGGTTCGCCGACGAGAGCGCGCAGGCAAACCTGCTGCACGGCTTTTACTATCACCTGCTTGCGTACAATCCTGAGACCGGCGAGACCCCGCGCAATCCCTGCTACTGGTTTTTCGACGAAAAGCGCCGCAAGGCCGGGATGCTGACCCTGCCATCGGTGGGGGTGCATGCCGTGGGCATCTATAGCTGGAGCGAAGACAACAAAGCCGAGATCGCCAGAGGCTGGATCGCCTCCGGCGCTACTATTGCCGAAGCGGCGTCGGCAGCGGGCGTAGCGGACCCAACGGCCGCAGAAGCCTCCATCGAAGCCTACAATGATGCCTGCCGTACAGGCGCGCCCGACCCCTTCGGACGTCCGACGGAGACGATGGTGCCGGTGGACGAGGGTCCGTTCTATTGCGTGCGGCTCTATCCGGGAGGCTCGAATACCACCGGTGGCCCCCGCCGTAATGCTCGTGCGCAAATTCTCGACACACGCGGCCAGCCGATCCCGGGGCTCTACGCAGCAGGAGAGTTGGGGCAGGGCACCGGCATGCTTTACCCTTCGGATGGTTCGAACCTCTCGGAAGGATTCTGCTTTGGGCAGATCGCCGCGGAATCCGCACTGGCCGATGCCGGAGCGCGTGCATGAGCGGCGGACCCGGCAAAACATCCTTTGATCTGACGGGAAGAGTGGCACTGGTGACCGGTGCCGCTTCGGGTATGGGCAGGCGTGAAGCCGAATTGCTGGCTCAGTCCGGTGCGCACGTCATTCTTGCCGATATTCTTGATGAGGAAGGGCAGGGCGTAGTCACAGCCCTGAAGGCCGAAGGTCTATCTGCTCGTTATCGTCATCTCGACGTGTCGAGTGCGGAAGAGTGGGCTACTCTTGGCGCCGATCTCTCGGCGAGTGAGGGCAAGGTCGACATCCTGGTCTGCAACGCCGGTGCAAATGGCTCTGCCGCGCCGGACGTGCTGTCCTCCGACCTGATGGAACGGCTGATCGCAATCAACCTTCGCGGCGCCTTCCTGGGAGTGCAAACCATCGTGCCGCTGATGGGGGCGGGCGGTTCCATCATCACCATCGGCTCGATCTGCGCGCGGATCGGCACGCCCGGGGTGCATCTGGCCTATCACGCCACCAAAGGAGCGGTGCTCGCCTTCACCCGCGGCGCCGCCGCCGAACTTGGGCCGAAAGGCATTCGAGTGAATTGCGTTCATCCCGGCGTCATGCCGCCGATGCGGGATCGCCAGGGCGCCAGCCATTCCACGCGCGACAAACTGATCGAGCGTATTCCGCTTCGCCGCACAGGCGAATGGGATGATGTCGCCAAGGTCGTTGTCTTTCTCGCATCCGATGCGGCGGCCTATGTCAGCGGCGCTGACATTCCCGTCGATGGAGGCTTTCTGGCAACCTGAGATGGAATACAACTGAGATGGACATGGACGCCCGATTTGGAAGTGTTGCTGCCTTGGCTCAGCCCATGGACTTGGCTGGCCTGGCGCTGCGCAACCGGATCGTCATGGCGCCAATGACCCGCGAGAGGGCGCCGGAGGGCGTGCCTACGAACGAGATGGCCGAATACTATGCGCGTCGTGCGGAAGGTGGCGTCGCATTGATCGTCACCGAAGGCGCAGCTCCCAATGAAGAGGGCCGCTTCGGCCGTGACGTGCCACGTCTCTATGGCGCCGATGCGTTGGCCGGGTGGGAGCGGATCGTCCGTCGGGTTCATGCAGGCGGTGCGAAGATTTTCGCACAGATCTGGCATGTCGGCTCCTTCACGCCCTCGATGGTCGGTATGGAAGACAGCCTTGGCCTTGAACGGCTGAGCCCTTCCGGACTGGCCGCTCCTGGTCGATTTTATGGCCGCGAGATGACCGTATCGGAGATCTCTCGCACCATCGCTGATTATGCTCAGGCGGCGCGCGCCGCCCGTGATATCGGTTTCGATGGAGTCGAGATACATGCCGCGCATGGCTATCTGCCGGATCAATTCTTCTGGGCTGAGACCAACCATCGCCAGGACGCTTATGGCGGTGATCTCCAACAGCGCAGTCGCTTCGCGGTCGAAATCATTTTGGCTTGCAAGGCAATGGCCGGCGATGCCTTTCCTGTGACGCTTCGTCTCTCACAGTGGAAGCAGCATGATTACTCAGCGCGTGTTGCCGACAGCCCTGAGCAGTTGGCGGATTGGCTGACACCGCTGGTTAGAGCCGGTGCCGATGGCTTCCATGTCTCGACTCGCCGCTTCTGGGAGCCGGCTTTCCCAGGCAACGAACTATCTCCGGCGGCCTGGGTGCGGCGACTAACCGGCAAGCCGGTGATCGCAGTTGGATCGGTCATGCTGAAAACCGATTTCAAGGCTCACGACGGCAAGCTTCACAGCACACTGGTCCCTGAAAGCCTTCAACGGGTCAGCGACGGAATAGACCAGGGCGAGTTCGATATGATCGCTCTTGGTCGAGCGTTGTTGGCTAATCCCACACTCCCGCAGTGTGTTCTATCCGGCGATATGACGAGTTTGAGGAATTACGACCGAAGCTTCTTGGACAGGCTGATTTGAGGAAAGCGTACAAGCATGATCGTCGAGGAACGCATTTACACATTCCATCCTGGCAAGGTTCCCTTGTTCATGGCAGCCTACGATGCACACGGCCGCGAGCTTCAATGCAGGATTCTCGGGCGGATGCTAGGGTATTTCACGTCGGAGTTCGGCGAGCAGAACCAGACTGTTCATCTATGGGCCTACGACAGCTTGGCCGATCGAGCAGAGCGCCGTGCCCGGCTCGTAGCGGAACCGGAATGGCGGAGCTTCCTCGCCGAGATTTTACCGATGCTCGTCCGTCAGGAAAGTCGCATACTCACGCCAACGCATTTCTCACCAATTGGACTAAAAGCGCAGGACGGAGAATCCGTCTAACAAGAATATCATCCGGACGACAAAGATCCGGAGATGGAGGAAAATCGAATGCTGATCCAGCAGTTGCTGAACGGCTTAGTTGTCGGGGGAGTCTACGCATTGTTCGCCGTAGGCTTCAACCTCGTCTTCGGTGTGCAGCGTCTCTTGAATCTCGCGCATGGCGCGGTGTTCATGACCGGCGCGTTTCTTGCCTATTACACGGTTAAAGCCGGAGGATCACTGATACTGGGTTTCGTTGTTGCCGTCATCGGCTCAGGGATTCTTTCAGTGATCATCGAGATCATCTGCTTTCGGCGTCTGCGGAGGACGGGCGAGGCCGAATTTGGCGCCATCATTTCGTCGATGGGTGCCAGCCTGGTGATCATGACCGTCTGGCAGTGGGTCTCGCAGACGCAGGTGCTCCGCTTCCCGTTCGATACCGTACCCGTGGTGATCTTCCGTTTCTGGGGCCTGCGGGTATCGGCTCTGCAATTGATCATGATGGCGACCGCGATCATCATCGTGGTGTTGATGGCATGGTTCGTCTACCGCACTTCCTTCGGGCGGCGCGTCCGCGCGGTAACGGGCAACGAAAAGGCGGCCATGCTGGTCGGCGTCAACCCGAACCGCATCTACAACCTGACCTATTTCATTTCCGGCGCGCTGGCAGGTGCTGCTGGCGTGTTGGTGGGGCTTGCCTTCAACAACATCAACTTCACGATGGGCGAGCCATACCTGCTGTTCGGCTTCGTCATCATCATTCTTGGCGGTTTGGGAAGCATTCCCGGCGCTCTGCTGGCGAGCTTGATCTTCGGTATGGTCCAGACGTTGGCCATCGCATACCTGCCTTCGGGTCTGACAAACGCCTTCATCTTTTTCACGATGTTCCTCATTCTTCTCGTCATGCCGAACGGTCTGATGGGACGTGAGGAAGCCGGTAGCCTGCGTGGTCGGAGGTAATCTGATGGCTAATTACATTCTGGGCTATCAGCCGCTTCTCGATGTCTTCCTGTTGCACTTAGGATTGGCCTTTAGTCAGTGGCTGGTGCTGAGGGCGGGCGTTTTCTCGCTGGCCACGGTCGGCCTGGCTGCCGTCGGTGCGTATACGGGCGGAATCCTGGCGGTCACCTATGGCTGGCCGGCGCCTCTCGCGATCCTGGCTGCCGCCATCACCGGCGGATTGATGGCGCTTTTGCTGTCGATCCCGCTGGCCCGCTTGCGCGGCGTCTATCAGGCCATCGCTACCGTCGCCTTCATTCAGATCGTTCTGGCGCTGAACGTCTATGCCGATAGGGTCACCGGCGGTGCTCAAGGCTTCAACGGTATTCCCAAGGAAGTCGGAACGTTCACGCTGCTGATCGCCGGAATCATCACTGTGTATGTCATGATCACGATCATGCGCAGCCGGCTGGGGCGGGCCTTCGACGCCATCCGACAGAACGAAGCTGTGGCGGCCTCGCTCGGTGTCTCGATCACGCGGCATCAGGCGCTTGCTTTCGTCATCTCGGGGGCTTTGGCCGGGATCTACGGGGCGCTCGAAGCCTTCCACTCCTATGCACTTGCGCCCTCGCAATTCGGTTTCCCGTTCCTGATCGCGATCCTGTCCTATGTCGTCTTCGGTGGCCGCAACACGATCATCGGCCCGATTATCGGGACCGCACTATTGGTCCTGCTGCCGGAATTCGTCCGACCGCTGGCCGATGCGCGAATGCTGGTTTACGGGCTTCTCCTGATCCTTACCATCAACTTCCTTCCACGCGGAATCGCGGACACGCTGATCGAGCGGGCCCGCGCTCGCCGCCTCGGCAACAAGTCCGGCCAGACGGCCGCCGTCGCTGCGACGAGGAGCTGAGCCATGTCATTGCAACTCATCGACGTCAGCAAAAACTTCGGCGGCGTGATCGCATCCAGCGGCGTGAACATCACGGTGCCCAGGGGCAAGATCACCGGACTGATCGGCCCGAACGGCGCGGGCAAGACGACCATCGTCAACATGATCACCGGCATGCTGTCCGTCAGTGCCGGACGCATTGTCGTGGGTGACCGCGACATCACGCATATCCCGGCCGATCAGATCTGTCGGACAGGGCTGGCGCGGACCTTTCAGAACATCCGTATCTTGCCCGAAAATTCGGTGCTGGAGAACATTCTGATCGGGTTTCACAGGCACGAGCGGTGCTCGACCATCGCCGCGTTGTTGGGCTTACCTTCGTCGCGGCACGAGACTGCGGAGGTCCGCAGGAAGGCCTATGGGCTGCTGACCCAATTCGGAATGAGCGATCTTGCCGAGCATCCGGCAGGCTCACTCGCCTATGGCCATCAGCGCAAGGTCGAGATGATGAGGGCCCTGGCCTCGGATCCAGATTACATTCTGCTCGACGAGCCGATCGCCGGAATGAACGATGTTGAATCCGACGTTCTGGCCGATCTGTTCCTCGGTCTTGCCCAGAGCGGCAAAGGCATCCTTCTGATCGAGCACAACATCCGCTTCGTCTCGAAGCTCTGCGAGCAGATCTACGTTCTGGATGGCGGTCGTCTCATTGCCGAAGGCCCCCCAGCGGCCGTTCTGCGCGATCCTGCGGTGATCACCGCCTATATCGGAGGCGAGCATGCTTGATATACGGGACCTTCAGGTTCGCTACAGCGGCATTCAGGCCCTGCGCGGCGTGTCTCTCACTGTCAACGACGGTGAGGTCGTGGCGCTGATCGGTCCGAACGGAGCCGGCAAGTCCACGCTGGTCAATGCAGTTTCCGGTATCGTGCCAGCGGCCTCGGGAAACATTCTGCTGGACCGTGTGGAACTGACCTCCATGAAACCATGGGACATTTCGGGGCTCGGCGTTTTGCAGGTTCCGGAAGGCAGGCAGGTATTCCCCGAACTCACCGTGCTCGAGAACCTGCAACTGGGTCTCACGGCTCTGCGTGGCCGTCACTCCGAGACAAAGCTCGACGACGTCTATGACCTGTTTCCGATCCTCAGGGAGCGTTCGGCTCAATTCGCCGGTTCGCTATCGGGAGGACAGCAGCAGATGCTGGCGATTGGCCGGGCGCTGATGGGAATGCCCAAAGTGCTGCTTCTGGACGAGCCGAGCCTTGGTCTCGCGCCGGTGGTCATCAGCCAGGTCTTCGCTGCTCTGCGCACGTTGAAGTCACGGGGCATGACTATTCTGCTCATTGAACAGAACGCACATCTCGCGCTCGAATTGTCGGACCGCGCCTACATTCTCGATCAAGGCCGGATCGTGCAGTCGGGGGCTAGTAAAGAACTCGCCAAGGATGATGCTGTGGTGTCGCATTACCTCGGCGTGATGGCCGATGCCTGACGGCAAAGGCCCAATAGACACTGGGAGGAGACGATAATGAAGATAAGCAAACTGCTCTGTTCTACGATCCTGGCGGCCACGGTGCTGGGAGGCGCTGCAAAAGCCGATGAGGTCAAGATCGCCGCGATCCTGTCCACCACCGGTACCTACGCCTTTGTCGGCGTGCCGCTCGTCAACGGCATCAAGATGGCCGATGAGGAGCTGAAAGCCGCTGGTGCCTATGGGCCGCATACAGTCACGATCACCTATGACGACAATCGCTCCGACCGTCAGGAGGCCATTTCCCTCCTGACCCGGCGGACCAACACGGATCAGGTCGACCTGATCCTCGGACCGATCTCCTCGGCTGAGAGCATGGCGACCGGCCCCGTTGCGGTGCAACTCGGAGTGCCGATGTTCACCGTGGCGATGACCAACGAGGTTCTGCCGCTTGGCCAGTGGATCTTCAAATCCACGGAAACCGCCAGCACCTATATGCGTCCGTTGGCAGAGTATATCGGCGGCAAGCTGAAACCGGCAAACTGCTATCTCGTCTCGATCCTCGATAACCCCGGCTACATCATCCAGAAGGATGTTTTCCGCGATACGTTGAAGGAGAAGGGCGTCGAGATCCTGGCGGACGAGAAAATCCTCGCGACGGACACCGACTTCACCGCGCTGGCGACCAAGATCGTCGATGCCGATCCTCAGTGCCTTTTCGTGACCACCCCTCCGGAGCAGGCCGCCAACATCATCCTGCAAACGAAACAGGCCGGTCTGGATCCCAAAACCATTCTGTCGGGCGATACGGGCCTGGGCTCGACGCAATACATCAATGCTGCGGGCTCCGCTGGTGATGGAACGCTGTTCCCGTCGATCTTCGTTGCCGGGTATTCGGACGCTACCCGCGACTTCGCCAAACGCTATCAGGCAAAGTACGGCATCCCGCCTGATCATTGGGCGGCGACCGGCCACTCGATGATGTCGATCATCGCTGCCGCAGTCAGCAAGATCAAAGGCGACGTCACGCGTGAGACGTTGCGGGCAAGTCTAACGGACACCAAGGACGTTACGGTGTTGATGGGCGATGGTAAGATGACCTTCGGCGAAGGTCGACTTCCCAAGCACGGCAGCATCGTGATGCGCGTCAACAAGGGTGGCTGGGAAGTGGCCGAGTAAGCCCATGACATCGCTATCCTCCAACACGCAGGCATCGGGCGAAACGCCCGATGCCGAGTTCGACTGCGATGTTCTCGTGGTCGGAACAGGTCCCGGAGGAATGGCCGCGACTGCGGCGGCTTCCGCGACCGGCGCAGAAGTGCATGCCGTCGAGGCATTGGACGATATCGGCGGTAATTCGGTGTGGTCCACCGGTTACATGGCTTTCGTGAACTCGCGGGCGCAGGCCGAGGCTGGCATTTCCGACAGTATCGAGGCCTTCATTGCGGATGCCGAGCGCAGCATGGATCTGCTGCGCGACCGCTATCCCCTGATCCATGACCCGGTCCTGCTCCGCATGTTCGCTGAGCTCAGTGCCGAAACTTACGAGATCCTTCTGGCTCGAGGAATTCGCTTCTCACGGTTCATTCCGCGACCGCTCCAGCATCGCACGGACCGGATGCTGGCTGTCGAGGACATGAGGGCATTCCGCCGGGCTTTCGAACCAGACTTTGCCATGCCGAATGTCCGGCTGTTCACGCGGACCTCCGCGCGCCGTCTGATATCCGAGAACGGACGTGTGACAGGCCTGCTAGCTCAGGATGCGCGAGGGCGTAAGCTGCGCTGGCGCGTGCGCAAGGGCATCGTTCTGGCCGCAGGTGGGTATCAGGCAAACCCCGAGCTTCGTGCGCGCCACGTGCCAGGCTTCCTGGCGCACGCCCCTTATCTGGGTATCGATACGTCTCGCGGCGACGGTCATTTGATGGCTGGGGCAGTGGGCGCCGATCTCATCAATATGGGGCAGGTGCTGCCGCTGGTGATCGTTTCATCATCCTTTGTGGAGGATTGTATCGCGGTAAGCCGGGACGGGGCACGCTTTCATGATGAGGCTGGCCCTTATGAGCGGCGCGTCGAAGCTCTTCAGCATCAACCTAACAAAGCTGCGTATTACATCTTCGACAACGCGACCTTCACACGAAAGGCTGCGCTGCTGGCGCAGATGCCGGAGCCTTCCGTCTCTGCTCCGACGCTGGACGAGCTAGGGGTGCGAGTAGGAATAGACTCGCAGGCGCTGACCGCTTCAGTGGCTGAATGGAATGCTTTTTTGGCTACGGACGATAAGAAGGACAATCGGTTCGGCCGTGTCATTCTGCTGGAGGGGAGGCGGCCGATTTCTGAGGGGCCATTCCATGCGGTGCCGATGGTCGTCGGCTCGAACTTCGTCAGCGGCGGCATGCGGGTGAATTCCGCAATGCAGGTCGTGGACGTTTTCGGAGAAGCGATCCCAGGTCTCTACGCGGCGGGAGATTCAGTCGGAGGATTGAACCCGACAGCCGAGTTGGGCGGCATGCGCCTCTGTGGCGGTTTCACGCTGGGCCGCGTCGCGGGCTGCGCTGTGACCGAGGGATGGACCGGCGAAATCTCAGGGCCCATCCTGCAGGGTACATTCTTGCCGAGCATGCTGGGCACCCGCATCGCGTTGGTCAACATGCGCGAGTAGAACGTTTCGATCTCTGCATGTGAGAAGAGCGGCCTTTTGGCCGCTCTTTTTCGTATATTAACGTTCCAGCCTTCAATGCAGCTCTTCGGGATTGAAAGGCTCGTTCGGATCCGGGTTGACCACTTCGATATAGTCTCGGGTCAGTTTCTTGCCCATGCTGGCAAGACGCCAGCCGGTGATCGGCTTGCGGTTGGGGAGCGGTGCGATGTTCTTCTCGACGCCGCCGATCATCACCCGAGTAATGTTGTCGGTATTGCCGAGAATGGTGACATCTTCCTCAACTCGGCCGTTCACGAAGATGATATCTGCCTCGTAGCCTTCGAGGATAGCGCCGACGCGGCCTTGCATGCGCAATGCGAAACCACCTTCAAACGTTGCAGACCGGATCGCCTCGAGCGGCGAGAAACCGAAATACTTCACCAGCACTTCCATTTCACGATAGTGCCAGTCCCCGTAAGGGACCAGCGAGAAGCCGGATTCCGAGCCGCAGAGGATCGGCACGCCCGCCTTATGTGCTTCGGTGAGGGTCTCGATGCTTTCCGTGATCTCGCGCTCGAAGAGGCGGATCAGGTTGTCCGATGTGCCGAGCCTCGGTCCGAAATCCACCATGTTCGCCTGGAAGGTCAGGGCAGGGGCAATGGGGATCTTGCGGTCTATCACCTCACGGAGCGCCGCCTCGTCCATGGCCGTGGCGTGGAAGATCAGGTCGAAACCTGCGACCGCAGCTCGGCGAGTGGCTTCCGCGCCCCGGCAATGGCCCATGACCGGCGTGTGCAGCTCATGCGCCGTGTCGCAGATGAGCTTCAGTTCGTCCTCGGTCCAGACGCAGACCTCCCCGAGATGAGCCATACGTGGGACGACGCCAGTGACGTGGACCTTGATCCAGTCCGCGCCGTGCTTGATTTGACGGCGGATCTCGGCAACGATTTCGTCACGCCCCGAAACGGCCTTATAATAGCCGGTGACACCCTTGTCGTTGATGAGTGTGCCTGCGGTTCCGCCGAGGTTGTTGATCAGCGCATAGGCACCACAGGACATTCGCGGACCTTCGACGATGTTGGCGTCAATCGCATCGCGCAGGTCCTTCATGTTTTCGAACGTGCTGTCAGGATCGAGCACCCCGGTTACGCCGGCGCGCAGCAACTTGCGTGCGTTATACGAAGCCACGAGAGCTGAAAGCGCATCGCGGCGCTGATGGAAAATCTCGGCATTCGAGGCCGCGTCGTCGAAGGCGAGATGGCAATGGGCATCGATGAGGCCGGGCATGACGGTCTGGCCGGATGCGTCGATGACCCTTACCCCCTCCGCCTGCGCCTCTGCCGTGCTGCCAAGGGCTGCGATTTTTCCGTCCTTGATAAGGATCGACGTCGCGATCGGCGCGGCGCCCGTGCCATCGATCACTCTGCCATTCCTGACGATGGTGTTCTTCTGCATGGCGAAATCTCCCTTTTAATATTAGTTCAATCTCAACAATCGACGCGCGTTATCCGCCAGCTTCGGCTCGGGCGCATGGCCGTCACCGGCATCCGGTGCGTCCCAGCCGGCAAAATTCGTGCCGTAAACCAGCCGATCATCTCCGATAAGTGACTTCAGCAGGTCGAGCGAAGGATCGTGATTCAGGTGATTGTCGAACCAGATGCGCTGCAGGCGTTCCTCTAGCGCGCCCTCTGGCTTCAGGGCTTCCGGCACCCAGGGACGCTTCTTCACGGCACGTTTCATGCGCCCGAAGAGATAGCCCATCGCGCCGCCGCCATGGCTGAGACAGAGATCCAGCCGTGGATGCCGATCCAGCACGCTGCCATAAACGAGGGTGCAGATCGCCAGCACTTCCTGTGCGGCAAAGCCGACCACTACATCGAGGTCGAATTGCTTAAGCGCAGGATCTCCCGGTGGTCCGTCGATGCCTGCCGGCCCCGGATGGATGAACAACGGCACGTTCAACGCCACACAGGTCTCATAGAGCGCATCCATCTTCGGATCGTCCAAGAGATGCGGCATATTCGTGCCGATCTGCGCGCCAAGCATTCTCAACTCGGTCACAGACCGCCGCAATTCCTCGCAGGCGGCAGTAACATCCTGCATGGGCAAAGCGGCCAACGCCCCAAGCCGTCCTGCTCTCGGAGCCACGACCCGGGCTAGAGCGTCATTGTGCGTCCGGCAATAGCGAATGGCGTCGGCAGGCGGGATGAAGTGGAAGTAGGTGAGGGGATTGGGTGACAGAACCTGATAATCGATCCCTGCCTCATCCATGCGCTTGAGGCGCAGTTCAGGATCCATGAACGGGCTGCCGATATAGCGCACTCCGTCCAGCCTATAGCTGCCGACCCGAAACCAAGGCTGACCTTGAGGCGTGGCTCCGATCTCCGGCCCATATTCTCCAGCTGCGCCCATGGTCTCGCTCAGGACTGCATGGGCGTGCACGTCTATGACGCGGGCGGTTTTGGGTGAATGGCTCATGCGGACCGTCCCGGATATGATGAAGTCTCAATATTCATTGGCGATCACCAGCTTGGGCGTCTTCGAACGAGAGCAGCAGGGCATAAAGGTGTCATTGCGTGACCGCTCGGCAGCGGTGAGGAACTGGTCGCGATGGTCTGGAATCCCCTCGACCACCTGCGTCATGCACATGCCGCAAACGCCCTCGGTGCATGAATTCGGCACGTCCAGCCCGGCATTCAGCAACGCATCCAGTGCGGTCTGTCCCTTGGCCACGGTGACGATCTGACCGCTTCCTTCGATCTCGATTTCGAAATCTGAATCGGTATCGAGTTGTTCGACGCTGCCCGAGAAATGTTCGGTATGGATCGCATCCTCAGGCCAGCCCGCAGCGAGCGCTGAGGATTTCACGTACTGGATGAAGCCGGTCGGCCCGCAGATATAAAGATGATCCTGCTGATCCCGCTTTGCCAGGAGCGGTCCGAGCGTCAGCCTTTGCTCCTCCGGCCCATCGTCCAGGCGCAGATGTACCCGGCCATGAAATCTCTCGGCCGACAGAATCTCCGTGAACGCCAAGCGGTCGCGGCTGCGAGCGCAGTAATGCATTTCGAAGTTGGCACCATTCGCTGCCAGTGACTCGGCCATCGCCAGCAGCGGGGTTACACCAATGCCACCGGCCAGCAGCAGAGTACGCTTCGCCGAAGGTTCCAGCGCGAAGTGGTTCTTCGGCTCACTGATGAGGAGCATGTCACCTACCGAGATTCTTTCGTGTATGTGACGTGAGACCCCTCGCGATTCCGGTTCCTTCAACACCGCGACCACGTAACGGTGCGTTTCCCAAGGTGGATTGCACAAGGAGTACTGGCGCATGGGCAGACCCGGCAACATGACATCAACATGCGCGCCCGGTTCAAACACGGGCAGAGCCTGGCCGTTTTCCGGAACCAGTTCGAGGGAAGCAATGTCGGTCGCTTCCTTGCGGATCGCTGCAACGCGAACCTGCAATGAGTTCATCGGTCAACTCCCATGAACGATGAGGGCATTTCGCCTAACGTTGCCAACTTGCTACGCAGGGTGATATAGTCAATTTAAATATTGTTATTGCACGTATCTGAAAAACAGATTGCTCTTTGGCAAACGATTCAGATTGGCTCCTCGATCGGGGAATGCGATGAAAATACCGGAATTCACTCTACGGCAGCTTACCTATTTCGTGGCGGCCGCCGAAGCCGGAAAGATTGCCAATGCCGCGGTTGAAGTCGGGGTGTCGCAATCGGCGGTCACGACGGCGATCCTTGAGTTGGAACGCACCCTGGGAATGCCGCTTCTGGATCGACACGCCACTGGCGTAACGCTGACACACCGGGGGCATCTCTTCTACCAACACGCGATGAAGATTCTTGGAGCTGTTGAGGATGCGCGGCGGTGGCCGTTCCAGGCATCGCTGAACCTGTCCGGTCACCTGCGTCTGGTCGCGACCCATGTGGTGATCGGTTACTTCCTGCTCCCCTACCTCGGAAAGTTCCGCAGCGCGCACCCCAATGTCGAGGTGACATTGAGTGAGTTGACGCGCCCTGAATGCGAGGAGGCGCTGATCACCGGGCGGGCCGACATAGGAGTCATTCTCACTTCGAATCTCAGCCGCCCCGATGAGTTGGAAAGCCGAACGCTGGCGCGCTCACAGCGCCGTCTGTGGGTTTCCGGAAACTCGCCGTTGCTGACCGAGAAGTCCGTGTCCCTCGCACAGCTCTCAGATCTACCTTACGTCTTTCTGATGGTCGATGAAGGCGAGAGGGTGATGCGTAATTTCGGCCGCCCTCTGGGCTTCGAACCCAACGTGGTGCTGCGCACCACATCGATGGAGGCGATGCGCGAGTGGATCGGGCTTGATCTGGGAGTGACCATCGTTGCCGACACGGTCTATCGCCCCTGGTCGCTCGAGGGGCGCAAGATCGAACGCCTGTCACTTGCTGAACCGGTTCCGCCGTTGGAAATCGGCTTGGCATGGAAACACGAGGGCGACCTGAGCGATGCGGCGCAGGCCTTCGCAGACTACCTGCTGCAGACCGTGCCGCGGAGCGAAGGCGCCGCCTGAACGAGCAGAGTGTACTCAGTTTGATGAGTGCGGATGAGAATACAACATCGATGGACTTTGAGGCTGGGTCGCCATTGTCGCCCGCGTATGATGCGCGCATCATACGCGGGCTGATCATTCGGGCGTCTTCTCTCAATAAGCATACCGGGTACTCGCGCTTATCATGATCAGTGAAACATTGATGCATATCGCGCGGGTGGAAAAGTCCTCTGCACCAATCCTGATCGGTCAAAAAATACGTTACACTGTTCGAATTGGTGTCGAAAGTTTTTAAGCTTTTCTCGCTCCTCGCCCTGATGCTACCTTCCCTAGAAAGAACCCGGTGTCACGCTAGATTATGAAAATACCGGTCCAATGGGAGGAAAAATGAAAACGACATTGAAATTCGGCCTAGCCATGGCCTTTGTACTGGGCATGGGTGGTGGAGCATTTGCCCAGACGAAGGAAATACGTGTCCTTCTCGCCAATCATCCGTATGGCGACATCCTCAAGGCGGCGATTCCAGAATTTGAGAAACAGAGCGGCATCAAGGTCAATGCCGAGAGTCTGCAGGAAAGTCAGCTCACGACCAAACTGACCACTGAGTTTGCCACCTCCTCCTCATCCGTCGATGTCTTCATGACGCGCCCGCTGCAGGACGGAAAACTCTTCGCCAAGAACAAGTGGTATGAGCCCTTGGCGGGTTATGACTTCTCGGATTATCCGGCGAATACGGTGAGCATCGTTACCTACGACGGTAAGCCGAACATCGTTCCGCTGGTTACCGAATGGCAGGTCCTGTTCTATCGCAAGGACCTTCTCGATGCCGCGGGCATCAAAGTCCCTACGAATTTCGACGAACTGGCGGCGGCTGCAGAGAAGCTCAATACTGGAGGGGTGGCAGGTTTTGCCTCCCGTGGTAAAGGCGCTGCGGCCGTAACCCAGCTCTCCAGCTACATCTATAATTTCGGCGGCCAGTATCTCGACAAGGGCGTGGCTGTCTTCGACTCGAAAGAGGCGGTCGATGGCATCCGCTATTATGGCAAGATCGTCGGAAGCTACGGCCCTCGTGGTGTGACTTCCATGTCGTGGGAAAACATCCTGCCGCTGTTCCAGGCAGGCCGTGTAGCGATGTGGACCGACGCGTCCGTCTTCTATGGCCAGATTATCGATCCCGCAAAGACGTCGCTCGGAGCGGACAAGGTTGGAATCGCCAAGTTCCCGGCTGGACCAAAGACGAATTCTCCCTTCTACGTGTCCTCGTGGGGCATCGCCATGGCGAGCCAGTCGAAGAAGAAAGACTTGGCGAAGACCTTCCTTGAATGGGCCACCAGCAAGGAGCTTGCCGCCAAGGCGATGCTTGCCAATATCACGATGGCACGGACCTCCGTCTGGGAGGACCAAGCTGTCATAGCTAAGGTCGATCCCGGCCTCGTCGAGACGCGCGCGTTCGTGGCGAAGAACGGCTATCCGACCGACAGGCCCTTCATGAGCGCTGTTGGCGAGGCCCGTGACCTGATCGGTGAGATCGTTATTGAATCGATCAACACGAAGGGCGAGGCGCCGCAAATCGCCGAAATGGCAAAAGAGCTTGCCGCCAAGGTGAATACGCTGCTGCGCGACACGGGCGAGTACGGACAATAAGCTCCCGGAGTGCCGCGCCGCCTTCGGGCGGCGCGGCATCGATCCGAAATACCAAGCGCGCCGAGCGCTTGCACCTGTCGAGAGTTTATGACCCAGAACAATTACGCGGACAGCAATATCCGTTGGATCTATCCCCTGCCGGCGATCCTTTTCGTCGCGCTGCTGATGGTCTTTCCAGTCCTCTACACCACCTACATCAGCTTAACGAACTGGACGTTGACGGCAGGTACTGCACCATCCTTCGTGGGCCTCGAGAACTACGGGCGTGTGTTGATCGAGCCGCGCTTTCTGCAGTCCCTGTGGCGTACGATCGCTTTCACCGTTTCCGCCGTGGCGCTGGAGACCGTGTTTGGAGTGGCGGCCGCTCTGTTGCTGAACCGCGCCTTCGTCGGTCGAGGCTTCGTGAAGCTGCTGCTCCTCCTGCCTCTGGTGGCGACCCCGGTCGCAGTGGGAATTGTGTTCAACCTTTTCTATGATCCGACGATCGGGTTGGCCAATTACGTTCTGGAGTCAGTTGGGCTGCCAGCCAGCTCTTGGATTTCCGATGCCAGCACTGTCCTGTTCTCCCTTGTCCTGGTCGATGTGTGGCAATGGACGCCCATGATCACGCTGATCGTGCTTGCCGGGCTTGCCGCCCTTTCCGACGAGTCGGCAGAGGCTGCGCGGATCGATGGCGCAAACGAATGGCAGATCATCCGGCTCATCACGCTCCCGATGGTGATGCCGGTTATCCTTACGGCCGTCGTCCTGCGTCTGATCGATGCCCTCAAGACCTTTGACATTATCTTTGCGATGACAGGCGGAGGCCCCGGCTATGCTTCGGAGACGCTCAACATCATCGGTTATAAGTATAGCTTCGAGTATTTCCGCATGGGGCAGGCTGCGGTCATCCTGGTGGTGCTCTTCTTTGTCGTCCTTGTGTGCAGCATGGCTATCACACGCTTGAGCAAACGAACGGCATCTTGAACGGTGACATCCAACGCAGGACAAGATCATTCATGAAAAAAAATGGATTCACGATTCTGTTTTACGCCGCAGTCGTCATGCTGGTCATGATCGTGCTGATGCCTTTCCTTTGGATGCTGGCCTCCTCACTCAAGACCCAGGTGGACATCGTCGCATGGCCGCCGAAATTCGTCTTCAGCCCGACGTTCCAGAACTATTACAAGGTGTTCGAAGAGCAGGATTTCATCCGGTACTTCATCAATTCGACAGTTGTTGCGGTTTTTGCAGTGGGCGTGTCGCTCCTGCTTGGCCTTCCGGCGGCCTATTCCATCGCACGCTTTTCTCAACGGCGGCTCGCGCTCGTGATCCTTCTGGCGCGACTGATGCCAGGCATCTCGTTCCTGATGCCGTGGTACATCATTTTCTCCCGCCTCGGGCTGATGGACAGCTACGTGGCCCTGGTGCTGAGCCACGTTCTTATCACTCTGCCCATCGTGGTCTGGATCATGTCGAGCTATTTCGACACCATTCCTTTGGAGCTCGAGGAATCGGCGATGATCGATGGCGCGTCGCGGCACTACATCTTCCTTAAGATCATCCTTCCCTTGTCCGGGCCCGGCATCATCACGGCCACGACCCTGTCATTCATCTTTTCCTGGAACAACTTCCTCTTTTCTCAGGTGCTCAGCATGGAGAAGACGAGGACGCTGCCGATCGCCGTGTTCAACTTCCTCTCCTACGCCGATATCGACTGGGGCGGAGTCATGGCGGCATCCGTCGCGATCATGGCGCCCGCCCTCATCCTGACGATGGTGTTCCAGCGCTACGTCGTGAGTGGTCTGACGATGGGGGCCGTCAAGGGATAGCCTATGGCAGGCTTCTCCTGACGCTTGGTTTTAGGCATAGTTTGCATGACGTTACGCGCTCATATGACAGTTAGGGACAACTGACATGGCTTCACTCCAGATCGTCGATGTTCGCAAGGCCTACGGCTCGACCCAGGTCATCCATGGCGTCGATATCGCCATCAATGATGGTGAATTCGTCATCCTCGTCGGGCCTTCCGGCTGCGGAAAGTCGACGCTTTTACGGATGATCGCGGGGCTTGAGAACATCTCCGGCGGCGAGATCCGGATTGGACCACGGGTCGTAAACGATGTTGCACCCAAGGACCGCGACATTGCCATGGTGTTCCAGAACTATGCGCTCTATCCGCATATGACTGTCGCCGACAACATGGCCTTCTCAATGAAACTGAGGAAGGCGCCGAAGTCGGAGATCGAGGAGCGCGTCAACAAGGCGGCACAGATTCTCAGTCTCACCAAACTGCTCGACCGCTATCCACGCCAGCTGTCCGGCGGGCAGCGCCAGCGCGTCGCCATGGGCCGCGCCATCGTGCGCGATCCACAGGTGTTCCTGTTCGACGAACCTCTGTCCAACCTCGATGCCAAGCTGCGCGTGCAGATGCGCACAGAGATCAAGCAGTTGCACCAGCGGCTCAAGACAACGACCGTCTACGTCACGCACGACCAGATCGAGGCCATGACCATGGCCGACAAGATCGTCGTGATGCATGATGGCATCGTGGAGCAGATCGGCGCCCCGCTTGATCTTTATGATCGCCCGGCCAACCTCTTCGTCGCAGGCTTCATCGGTTCACCGGCCATGAATTTCCTGGAAGGGCATTTGCAGGGTGGGCGCTTTATCTCGGAGGGCGGCATTACCCTGCCGGTGGCGAATGTGCCCGCGGCCTCGGACGGCAAGCCGGTCATGTACGGCATTCGGCCGGAGCACTTCATCCTCGACTCGAACGGCTTGCCGGCTGAGGTAACGGTCGTTGAGCCTACAGGATCGGAAACGCAAGTCTTTGCAAAATTCTGTGGCACCGATGTCGTCGGTGTCTTCCGCGAACGCGTCAATGCGCAGCCCGGTCAGCAGATCAACCTCACGCCCGATCCGAAGCTTGTTCACCTCTTCGACAGGCAGACCGGCAAGCGCATCTGACGGAAATAGGCCCCTGTCGCGGGAACTGTGTATTGCGCAATTCCAGGCGCATCGAAGCGTATCCATGGTTCTGCGCTTCAGGGCATGCCTTTGACTATATTGGACAAGGGCAGGGAATAGAGTGGCGATTTCCGTGATTAGGCCCAAATTGTCGATTAGCTTATGTTAACGTGATCTGTGTTGAGGCGTTGGCGTCGAGCGGGGCCGTCCATTCGGTCCTGGGTCGGACTCCCAATCCTCTGCAAAGAGGCCATGGCGATGACTGACGACATCAGGCCTGCATTCGATGATACGGACAAAAGTCCGGGACGACCCATATCTTTATCGTCTCCCATTCTGGTGGGGCCCGAACGGACCCTTCCCCCGGGCTATATCCACCTTGGGGTCGCCAAGGAAATCTCGCCGGCCTTGCGCGATTTCGGCATTTATCCAGATTCGGTCATCAGGGAGGCGGGACTTGACCCGCACCTGTTCGACGATGGAACGAACGTGATTCCCCATGCGGCACTGGGGCGGTTGCTCACCCTGTGCGTGGCCCGAACCAATTGCCCCCATTTCGGGCTTCTGGTCGGCCAGCGCGCCACGATCCTGTCTCTGGGCATGGTGGGGCGCCTGATGCAGCACTCGGAAACCCTCGGCGATGCCGTGCGGGCGCTAGTGTCCAATCTTAGCATTCAAAACCGAGGAGCCGTCCCGTCGCTCACCGTCATTGGAGACACGGCGCTGTTCGCCTTCTCGGTCTATCAGCCCGAGGCCGAGAGCGCGGATCAGATCTCAGATGGATCCCTCGCTGTTTCGGTCAACGCCCTGCGTGCCCTTTGCGGAGCTGGCTGGAATCCAGTTGAGGTGTTGTTGCCACGGACTGTGCCGGCGGATCAGGAGCCTTACAGGCTACATTTCCGGGCGCCTGTCCGGTTCAATCAGGAAACAGCCGTCGTCGTCTTTCCAGCCCGCGATCTGGATCACCGGATTGCCGGGGCCGATCCTATGGTGCGGGCTTTGCTGGAGGAGCGGATTCAGCAGATAAAGGGTGCTCAAGGCTCCGCTCTGTCGGACGATATCCGCCGGCTGCTGCGCATTCGCTTGACGAGCAAGCGATGCTCCGCGGACGACATTGCGGATCTGCTGGCCATGCACCGCCGCACCCTGAGCCGCCGCCTGAAGGGCAGCGGCATGGGCTATCGGGCGATTACCAACGAGATTCGCTTCGAAATCGCCCGTCAGCTACTGCATGATACCGAGGTGCCACTCGGACAGATTGCGGCGGCCCTCGGCTATTCCGAGGCGAGCGCTTTCACCCGAGCGTTCCGGCGCTGGTCGGGCCAGACACCCACTGCCTGGCGCGGCGAGGGCCACCCGGGCTGACGGTCAAAACTGTCAAGAGATTGTCCCCGCCGGTCAAGCACGGCGTTCAGGCAAGTTTACAATGATCCGGCCTGCTGTTGTTCCTGCAGGGTGCAGCTTGGATGCTCCCGTGGGAAGCTTGGGGAGGATCGCGCGGTGAAGCTGAGGATCGGTTCACGTCCAGGTGTGGCGCTCACGAAATCCGCGTTCGGCTTTCTCGCTGGCATGGCCATCATTAGTGCATATGCACCTGCCGCCTGGGCCGAGGATGGTGCAGCTCAGAACATTCTGAAGGCCATGGCGGATTATGTCAGCCGCCAGGACAATTTGTCCCTGAGTTACGATGCCGACATCGAGGTGGTGACCCCAGCGGTCGAGAAGATTCAGTTCAGTGCCTCGGGCAAGGTCACCATGAGCCGTCCGAACAAGTTCCGGATCAGCCGGACTGGGGGGTATGCCGATATCGAACTCATCTCGGATGGCACCAATGTGACGGTGCATGACCGTGGCGGCAATCGGTTTGCGCAGGTGCCTGCCGCAGGCACGTTCGACGAAGTCGTCGACAGGCTCCGCGCCGAGGCGCAGCTCGACCTGCCGGGAGCCGATCTTCTGCTGTCGAATTCCTATGAGGAATTGATGGCCGGGGTGCTGGAGGCCAAGCATATCGGTCGGGGCGTTGTAGAAGACGTCGAGTGCGAGCATCTCGCCTTCCGCAACCTCGACACCGATTGGCAGATCTGGGTTGAGGTTGGCGAGCATCCGGTCCCCCGGAAATATGTTATCACGAGCAAGGCGGTTGGCGCCGCACCCCAGTACACATTGCGCTTCAGGGATTGGAAGACTGGCGTCAGTCCGGCCTCTGATGCCTTCGCATTCAAGCCACTGGACGGTTCCAGCGGCGTCTCGATCACCGTCCTGAAAGACATCGACGAAGTTCCGGCTGGAGTCGTGCCCGGAGGTGCCAAATGACTACCCTGAAGCCAAAACGTCTCGCGGCATTCATGTTCTTGGCTGGCGCTGCGGTCCTGCTTTGTAGCGCCGGCAGCCTTTCTCCGTCCGGCTCGCTTATCGGCCAAGCGGAGGCGAGGGTCGGGCGACCTGCAACACCCATGAGCTATGCCGGCGTAGCCCGGCGGACAACCCGTCGGGCCGTGACTTACGGAGCAGCCGCAGGAGCCGCCGCAGCGGGGACCTATTACTATGCTGCTCCCGGCTGCCGACAAGTCGTGAACTCCTACGGCCAGATTGTGTATCAATGCCCATAACGGAATAGGATGGTGAGCGTGCGACGCCTCCAGACTTTGGTCGGTGCCTTATGGGTGCTGTTGTCGCTGGTCGTGGCTCAGGTGAGCGCCGGCCCTGCCTGCGCACAAACTCCCTCAGGTCCGCAGGCACCCTCAAGTCCAACGACACCGCCCCCGCAAGTCCAGGAACTTCTCAGGCTCCTGGATGACCCTGCCACTCGGATATGGATCGATCAGCAGCGGAAGTCCGCGGTTTCTCCGAGCGAGCCTAATGCCTCCGAGCCGCAAAGCATGGATTCCGAGATGCTGGCGACGCGGGTCGAAGCGCTGCGTACGCATCTAGGTTCCATTGTGTCAGCGGCACCTGGCCTCCCGCAAGAATTCCGGCAGGCTGCCGACAGGCTGGCGCAGGAACTTCAGAGTCGATCCCTCTTCGATGTTCTTCTTCTCGTTCTCGGCTTCCTCGGCCTTGGTGTCGGGGCTGAGTGGATTCTCGGAAAGGCTACGACGTCCGCGCGCCACCGCAGCCTTTCCCGTCCGGTGGGGACAGTGGCCGAACGCGTGCGGATGGTTGGCTGGCGTATGGCGTTCGGTTTGGCACATGTTGCGGTCTTCACGATTGGGAGCGTCGGCGCGTTCCTCATTTTCGATTGGCCGCCCTTGCTGAGGCGGATCGTACTCGCCTATCTGGTCGCGGCGCTCCTGTTGCGGTTCGCAATCCTTTGTAGCCGGATCCTTCTCTCTCCATGGGCGGAGGACGGTCACGATCCTAAAGCCCTGCGCGTTCTTCCCTTGACCGATTATGCGGCCCGGTTCTGGTACCGTCGCCTGGTGCTGTTTGTCGGATGGTTCGCATTCGGCTGGGCGACCGTCGAGCTCGTGCGTACCCTCGGATTCTCACCGGGCGGAGTCAGGCTCGTCGCTTACGTTCTCGGGCTTGGCCTGCTGGCGCTGGCGATCGAAGCCGTATGGCGATGGCCGCCTTCTCCTGCTCCTGTACTCGTTCCGCTGCCGGAAGGCGCTGAACGTTCTCCTCGGCACCATGTCACAAGAACGTGGTTTATGTCCCTCTACCTGGTCCTGTTATGGGGATTGTGGGTTGCCGGGCTGATCGGTCTATTCTGGCTCCTGACTATTGCCGTCTTGATGCCACAGGCGGTTAAGATAACCCAAAGCTCCGCCCGAAACCTGCTGCGGGCACCAGAGGGCGTAGAGGCTGCGAACCGCCATGAACTGAGTGCCGTTTATCTGGACCGGGGTATCCGAGCTCTTCTCATCGTTGCAGCGGCCCTGTTCCTGGCCTGGGTCTGGAACATCGATCCGGTCGAGCTCACCAGCCGCGATACGGTCGCAACAAGGCTGGTTCGCGGCGTGCTCAGCAGCATTGTCATCCTGCTCGTTGCTGATCTTGTCTGGCAGGTGGTGAAGACACAAATCGACCGACGCCTTTCGCGCCTGCAGGCCGAGGCGCCTCCAGGCAGCGAGACTGCCTTGAGTCAGGCGCGGATCCGAACCTTGCTTCCGATGTTCCGGATGGCCGCCTTCATCGTGCTATCCGTCGTAGCTGTGCTGATGACCCTCTCGTCGCTGGGCGTGGACATCGGTCCATTGATCGCCGGTGCGGGGATTTTCGGCGTTGCCATCGGCTTCGGTTCGCAGACGCTGGTCCGGGACATCATCAGTGGGGTTTTCTATCTGTTGGACGATGCCTTCCGGGTCGGCGAGTATATCCAGAGCGGCAGTTACAAGGGCACCGTGGAAAAATTGGGATTCCGCTCTGTCAAATTGCGGCATCATCGCGGTCCGGTCTTCACAGTCCCATATGGGCAGCTCGGGGCAGTGGAAAACATGAGCCGCGATTGGGTTATCGACAAGATGACCATCAGCGTCACCTACGATACCGATATCGACAGGGCCAAGAAGGTCATCAAACAGGTCGGCAAGGACTTGGCCGCGGATCCGGAAATCGCGCCCAATATCATCGAGTCCCTGAAAATGCAGGGTATCGAACAGTTCGGCGATTTCGCGATCCAGCTGCGCATGAAAATGATGACGCGCCCAGGCGAGCAGTTCGTGATCCGCCGCAAAGCTTACGCATTGCTCAAGACGGCCTTCGACGAGAACGAGATCAAATTCGCCTTCCCGACTGTTCAGGTGTCGGGCAGCAACGACCCTGGGCCTGCCGCCGCCAGACAAGCTCTCAAGCTCGTTAAGGGAGCCCCGCCCGAAGAGGGTGTCTAGTCGAACATCCTGCTGGCCTTCCTGAACTGTCAAGAGAAAGTCTCAAGTGGTCAAGCAGGCGGATAGGTAGCGACTAAGATGAGATCGATTTGGTAGAGCGAGGCCTGTCAGGAAGGGGGAAGGAGCGATGGAGATGCCATCTACCCAAACGGCAGACGGATCAGACACGACCCTTATCGTCGGCCCCTTGACGAGGGATTTACGCCGCCTGCTACGAACGGAACTGTTGCGGGACACCTGTTCCGCCGCCACAATCGCCCGTCTCTTCTCGATGCACCGCCGCACCTTGAGCCGACACCTGCGCATTGAGGGACTTGCATTCCGGCAGGTAGCCAATGAGGTCCGCTTCGAGATCGCATGTGATCTGCTGGCCAACACCGACATGGAGCTTAGTCAGATCGCGACGGTTCTCAGATATTCCGAGCCTAGCGCATTCACGCGTGCGTTCCGGCGTTGGTCGGGTCAGACTCCGTCTGCGTGGCGTGCCTGCCACCTTCGTGTCCCAAAAAGACGTTTCCGTAAACTGCGGCGTTATGGCGGCAATCGGAGGCAGGGCGAGCTTCAAAGTCCTATGGAAAAGCCTCTCTGAGCCAGTCGCCGTGGGATCAAGTCAGGTCCATCATCGTCGTGAGGGCGAATTTGACCGCTCTCTTCCCCGGCGGGCAGTCCTAAACTGTCAAAGCATTGGCTCAACCGGTCAAGCAGCGAATGTCGGAAGGATCATAATCGCCTTCTCATATGAGCCGTATGACGAGATTTGGCATGACACGTGTTCCGGCCAACGACTCGCAAATCCGGCGGCAACCGGTGGCCCATTGCGGCCGCCCGTCAGGAGCAGAGCGCGGAGATCATCATGACGGTTGCGGTTCCGACGCAAGGTACGCCACAGCAAGATACGCGGCGACATGACAAGTATGAGCGGCTGGTCGCTGAGGCTCAATCTGTCCCAAAGCTGAAGGTGGCTGTGGCCTACCCTTGCGACGCGGCATCCCTCGGAGCGGTCTTCGAGGCGGCTGATCTTGGACTGATCGAGCCGATCCTGGTCGGACCGCTAGCCAGGATCAAGGCTGCTGCGGAGGCGCTCGGCAAGGACGTCTCCCGAATGCGCGTCGTCGATGCCCAGTATAGCCATGAGGCAGCCGAAAAGGCCGTGGAGCTTGTCAAATCCGGTGATGCCGATGCTTTGATGAAAGGCAGTCTGCACACGGATGAGCTCATGGCGGCCGTGGTCCGCCGCGAGGGTGGGCTGCGCACTGCACGCCGGATCAGTCACTGCTTCGTCATGGACGTTCCGACGCATGAGACGGCGCTTATCATCACGGATGCCGCCATCAATATCGCGCCGACGCTGGAGGACAAAGTCCACATCGTTCAGAACGCTATCGACCTGGCGCGAGCTTTGCGGGTCGATCCGGTGCGGGTTGCGATCCTGTCCGCGATAGAGACCGTCAACCCTAAGGTGCCTTCGACTATCGAGGCTGCGGCTTTATGCAAGATGGCGGATCGCGGACAGATCACAGGCGGGATTCTCGATGGGCCCCTCGCACTCGATAACGCCATCGACCTCGGCGCGGCGAAGATCAAGAAGATTGAGTCGCCGGTGGCCGGGCAGGCCAACGTCCTCGTGGTCCCAGATCTCGAAGCAGGCAACATGCTCGCCAAGAGTCTGACCTTCCTGGCGGATGCCGATGCCGCCGGCATCGTGCTCGGCGCCCGTGTTCCGATCATCCTCACGAGCCGCGCCGATTCGACGATCACCCGGCTGGCCTCCTGCGCCGTGGCTTCGCTCGTAGCCGATGCGCAGCGCAAGCGCCTTGCCATCCCGGAGGTCTGACTGATGATCCCCGTTCTCATCGTCCTCAATGCAGGATCATCAAGCCTTAAATTCCAGGTCTTCGACATGCTCGACGGCGCCGAGCCGCAACTCGTCTGGAAGGGACTCTATGAAGGCCTGGGAGGGGCGGCGCATTTCCTTGTCAAGGGTACGGACGGGCCACTTCTCGATGAGATGACGTGGAGTTCTGGCGACCGGATTGGACACGAGGAAGCGTTGATGCACCTGATCTCCTGGTTGCGCCAGCACCAAGAGGGACGCAAGCTTGCCGCCATCGGGCACCGGGTCGTTCATGGAGGTGAGGCTTTCTCCTGTCCGGTTCTCGTTGATGACGCCGTTATCCAGAGACTTGAGACGCTGGTGCCGCTTGCCCCACTGCACCAGCCTCACAATTTGGAGCCGATCCGGATTGTTCAACGGCGTCTGCCGGGAATGCAGCAGGTCGCATGCTTCGACACGGCCTTTCACCAGACCCAGTCCGACATCGCGAGCCTGTTTGCCCTGCCGCGTTCCATACGGGAGCGTGGCGTGCGGCGCTACGGCTTTCACGGTCTTTCCTACGATTACATTGCATCCGTGCTGAAGGATTACGATCCGCAGTTGGCAAAGGGACGAGTGATTGTCGCCCATCTTGGCAATGGCGCGAGCCTATGCGCGCTCCGGGAAGGGATCAGCATCGCGACGACTATGGGTTTCTCCGCCCTTGATGGACTTCCTATGGGAACACGCTGCGGCGCCATCGATGCTGGCGTCGTGTTCTTCATGCTCCGAGAGATGAAGCTCAGTCCCGAAGAGGCCGAGCGCGTGCTCTATACCAAGTCGGGACTCCTCGGGGTTTCCGGCATCTCGAACGACATGCGGATATTGCGGTCAAAGGCAATGGATGTAGACGCCAGGCGCGCCATCGACATGTTCGTCTACCGCATCATCCGTGAGATCGGTTCGCTCGTGGCGGCGCTTGGCGGCGTTGACGGAATCGTTTTCACCGCCGGGATCGGCGAGAACGATGTGGCGACGCGGGCCGAGGTGCTCGCGGGCCTCACATGGGCGGGCTTCATCCTTGATGAGGCCGCCAACCGCGCCGGAGGACCGCGAATATCCAGCGGATCCGGACCTACAGCATGGGTCATGCCCACCAACGAAGAACTCGTGATCGCACGGCAAACGCGCAGCGCCCTCGCTGCCACGCAAGCCAGGCTCGCATCCTGACCAGGGAGATTGAAGTCATGGAGCCTCTCAAGAGCAAGCCGGACCAAGACAAGGCCCTCAGTGAACTTGGGGACGAGACGTTCATGTCGGCGGCTGACCTGCGGAAATATATGACTGACATGCAGATGGCGAAAGCCATGAAATCCGTGGACGGCATGGACCAAGCCGAGAAGGCTCGTCAGGGTTTGATCAAGCGGATGGCCGAACCCATTGACCTGACACCCGAGCGGCTGAATGAAATTCTGCAGCCGCTGCGGAGCAAACTTCGGTCCGCTGCGGAGCGCGGCCAGACCGAGCTGATGGTCATGCGCTTTCCCAACGCGATGTGTACTGATCATGGCCGCGGGATCAACAACGCGGATCCGGAATGGCCGAGCACTCTCACTGGACGACCACGGCAAGCCTACGAATTGTGGCGTGATCAGCTTCAACCCGTAGGCTTCAAACTCAGCGCGCAGATCATTGAGTGGCCAGGGGGGCTTCCGGGAGATGTCGGATTTTTCCTCAGATGGGGCGAAACCAAGAAGTGAAATCAACCTTCCAGGAGTGGACGTCGCCGATGCCAGGACATGAACCGACGACCAAAGCCGACCAGCATGAGCTTGAAACGGGTCTGATCGAATTCGGCCGCTTGCAGACGAAGATTACACAGGTCTATCAGGAAAGGTGCACTAAGGCAGCGCAGCACTACTTCGATGCTGTGAAGGCTGCGAGTGAGCCAATGGTTGACGGATTAAGTCGCACGGCGTCGCCTCTGGATCTTTGGCGTGACGCAAGCGCCTATTGGCTCGACTTCTCGCAGCGCTCGATCCTGTTCTGGGACACGCTGCGACAGCGCGGCAACAATTGGATCGAACATGAGAAGGCCGGCAAGCCGCCTTTGCTGGATTTTGATTGGGAGATGGTTGCTGACGCCCGCACATTCGAGCGCCCTGCGAACTATGCCCTAGTGCGCATCGTTCCGCCGGATGGCATTAAAACCGATCCGGAGCTGAGGCCCTTCGTCATCATCGACCCGCGGGCCGGCCATGGACCGGGCATCGGCGGGTTCAAGCAGGACTCGCAGGTCGGCGTAGCGCTCAAGGCAGGCCACCCGGTCTATTGCGTGATCTTCTTTCCCGATCCGATGCCTGGGCAGACGCTAGCGGACGTCTCCCGTGCCGAGGCGGAGTTCCTGCGCATCGTTGGCGAGTGCCATCCAAAAACGCGCAAGCCCGTCCTTTTTGGGAACTGCCAGGGCGGGTGGGCATCCATGCTCGTCGGCGCCATGGAGCCGGACCTGGTAGGGCCCATCGTCATCAATGGAGCGCCGATGTCGTATTGGGCCGGCAATGATGGCGAAAACCCGATGCGTTACGCCGGAGGCATCCTCGGAGGCACTTGGCCCGCACTCCTCGCGAGCGATCTCGGCGCGGGCAAATTCGACGGGGCCTACCTCGTCGAAAACTTCGAGTACCTGAATCCGGCCAACACCTATTTCGACAAGTACTACACGCTCTTCTCGAAGGTCGATACCGAACCGGAGCGCTTCCTTGAATTCGAACGCTGGTGGGGTGGTTTCTTTCTGATGAACCGGGACGAGATCCGCTGGATCGTCGAGAATCTGTTTGTCGGAAACAATCTTGCTGATGGTGACGCTGAATGGTCCGAGGGACGAGCCTTCGACCTGCGGGCCATCAAGTCGCCCATCATCCTGTTCGCGTCACTCGGGGACAACATCACCCCGCCGCAACAGGCTTTCAACTGGGTAGCCGATCTCTACCCGACGACGGAGGCGCTCAAGGCGAATGGACAGGTCATCATTGGCTTGATGCACAAAAGCGTCGGGCATCTGGGCATCTTCGTGTCGGGCCAGGTCGCAAAGCGTGAGTACACTCAGATCACCGATTTGATCGGGTATATCGAGCATTTGCCGCCGGGCTTGTACGGCATGCAGGTCGAAGAGCATGAATCCGATGGAGCCGTACATTATGACGTGCTCCTGACCGAGCGGCGAGTCGAGGATCTTCAGGTTCTGCAGAAATATGAACGCAAAGACGAGATGCCATTCAAGGCAGTCGAAACCGCTTCCGAAGCCTTGGCATCCACCTACGAAACCTTCGTTCATCCCTTCATCTCAGCGATAGTGACGCCTGCCGGCGCAGAGATGAGGCGGGCAATGCATCCGCAAAGATCGCAGCGCTGGGCGGTGTCGGACCTCAACCCATTCCTGTGGCCTCTCAAAGGCATGGCCGATCTGGCCAAGGCGAACCGTTTGTCGCGCGACAACGATAGTCCCATGGTCATGATGGAGCACTGGACGGCCGCCATGACGTCCGCTTCGTTGGATCTTTATCGCGATCTGCGCGATGCTGCGGTAGAGAGCGCCTTCTTCCGCACCTATGGCCCAGCCAGCATCGGGATGGCGGATTCCGCGCAATTTGCCGAACCCGAGGAGGCCGTCGATATCCGCAACGCTGCTCTAGTCAAGGAGGCACTTGCGCATATCGAGGATGGAAACCGGACGGAAGCCATCGTCCGTGCGGCACTCCTGCTGGCGAAGGAGGGCACGGGAAGGCGGCGGCTTTCAGCTATGAAGAAGGCACGCGAACTCGTCGGACAGGACATCGGCCTTCTCGACATGCCGGCAGAACGGGCCCGCGGCATCATTCGCGAGCAGTCGTATATCGTCGACTTCGAGCCGGTGAGGGCGCTTGCGGCTCTACCCAAGCTTCTACGGTCTCCTGAGGACCGGCGCTCTCTGCGCGTTCTGCTCGATCGCCTGGAAGGCCGCATTGAAGCCAACTCCAAGCAGGTCCTGCTGTTGGCCGAAATCCGCCGACTTCTTTCCGAAGATCTGGCCGAGGGACAGGCCAAGGCAAAACCGATCGCCATGACGCTGGTAAAAAGTCCAACGAAGGATCGACCCAAAGCGCGAGCGCAATCCGCTTCTCAACGTCGAATGCGTGAACACAGACGTACAAGGTCAAGCTCATGAACGATCACCCGACCGAATTGCCCCAAGCCGCGATTCAAACGAGTGTTCTGGAAGGCAAGCGGGCCCTCATCATCGGCATCGCGAACGAGCACTCGATCGCCTATGGCTGCGCCCGGGTCTTCCGCCAGCTTGGATCCGAACTCGCGATCACCTATCTCAACGAGAAGGCTCGACCGTATGTCGAACCCTTGGCCAAGGAGCTTGGCGCATCGATCATCGCGCCTTGCGATGTCGGCCGCGATGGCGAGCTCGAAGCCGTTTTCAACCATATCCGCGAGACGTGGGGTAGTCTCGACATAGCGCTCCATTCCATCGCCTTCGCGCCGAAGGAGGACCTTCAGGGCCGCCTTGTCGACAGTTCCGGCGAGGGCTTCAAGGTGGCCATGGATATCTCCTGCCATTCCTTCATCCGCATGGCCCGCCTTGCCGAGCCGTTGATGGAAGGGGGTGGCACGCTTCTCGCGATGAGCTATCACGGCGCCAACAAAGTGGTTCCGAATTATAATCTCATGGGCCCCGTGAAAGCGGCACTGGAGAGCGCCGTTCGCTATCTCGCCTATGAACTCGGCGACAAGCATATCAGGGTGCACGCGGTATCTCCGGGGCCTCTTAAAACTAGGGCTGCTTCCGGATTGAAGGATTTCGATGTTCTCCTTTCGGAAGCCACCGAAAGGGCTCCCATCGGAGAGCTGGTCGATATCGATGACGTGGGGCTCACCGCAGCTTATCTGACAACACCCTTTGCTCGGCGCCTGACGGGGACGACGACTTATGTCGATGGCGGTCTCAGCATCATGGCCTGATTGAATGCCATCAAGATCCAGAAGGGCTATGGAAGATGTTGATGAATGAAAGCCTTTCACCTCTGATACGGATCGAGAGCACCGTCGCAATGGTCATCGGGAATGATTTCTGTGGGCCTATTGGAGAGACAGCATGAATGTGCCGCTGAATCCTGCCGCTCCTCAGCATCTGCCGATCTTCATCACCCCTCCTGGCGAGACTGATGTCCTGATGGCCGTAATGGCTGCGGTGCTTGTGCTCTCCGTTCTCGCTGTCGGTCTTCTGTTCCTTCGGTTGCATACGCTGCCCGAGAGAATTGCGCATCGGTCTCACAAGCTGCAATTCGAGATCGTGGCTGTGCTGGGTTTGCTCGCTCTCTTCACGCACATTCATGCGTTCTGGGTGGCGGGCCTTTTGCTTGCGCTGATCGATATTCCCGATTTCGGAAATCCACTTCGCAGAATGGCGGGTTCTCTCGAGAAGATTGCCGGCATGAAGCCCGGCGAAGGTGGTGGGGAAACACCGAAAGAGCCTGATGGTTCTGTCATTTCCGCCGACGACCCGAAGGAGAGCACAGTCGAGGGACCGAAGACCCTTACTTCATCTCGAACGCCGAAGGAGAAGATCCATGCTTGAGCTGCTTCTCTGTTCTCTGCTGACCATTCTCCCTGACTATCTCTACCGCCGTTACGGTCAGGGAAAGCGGATCGGCAAGGAAATTACGCTCTTTTCGATGTGGTTCGAGCTGAGGTGGGGCATCATCACGTGCCTGATGCTCACAATCGGGCTGATTACGGTGATTTTCTATCACCATCCATCGACGACCAACGCTACGGCGCTCTTCCGCATCATTCCGATCCTTCCCGAAACCAACGGTCGCGTCGCGGAAGTCTATCTCGATGGCGTGAGTGGTTCCGTTAAGCAAGGTTCACCGATCTTCAGGCTCGACAGTTCGAAGCAGGAGGCTGCCGTCGAGACCTCACGCCGGAAGATCTTCGAGACCGAGGCTGCGATGGTTGTCGTGCAAGCGGATATCCTCAGCGCCGAGGGCAGGATCGTCGAGGCGAAGAGTTCATATCAGCAGGCCGTCGATGAACTGGAGACGAAGCAGGAAATCTACCGCCGCAATCCAGGCGCCGTAGCCGTTCGCGATATCGAAAAGCTTAAGGTCGCCGTCGAGGGACGCCAGGGGTCGATCGACGCCGCCACCGCCGCGAAAGCCCAGGCAGAAGCACGATATTCCGCGCTTCTGCCGGCTGAGAAGGCAAGCGCCGAAGCTGAGTTGGCCCAGGCAGAAGTAGATTTGAGCAAGACCGTTATTCGCGCAGGCATTGATGGACGGATAGAGCAGTTCACACTGCGCGTAGGCGATGTCGTCAACCCGCTCATGCGCCCCGCCGGCGTCTTGATTCCTATCGAAGCGGGACGGGGACGCCTCCAAGCAGGCTTCGCACAAGTCGAAGCCCAGATCATGAAAGCCGGCATGGCAGCGGAGGTCACCTGCGCCTCGAAGCCGTGGACGGTCATTCCGATGGTAGTGACAGGCGTGCAGGACTTCATCGCCGCGGGTCAGATCCGCAGCGGTGAGCAACTGATGGACGTGCAGCAAGTAGCTCGGCCGGGCACAATTCTGGTCTTTCTCGAGCCTCTCTATGAAGGCGGACTTGACGGGGTCACCCCAGGCAGCAGCTGCATCGCCAATGCCTATACCAGTAATCATGATCTGATCGCGTCGGGCGAGGTTGGTGCCGTGCGCGGCTTTGCCTTGCATGCGGTGGATGCTGTTGCTCTCGTCCATGCCATGATCTTGCGGATTCAGGCACTGGTTCTTCCCATTCAAACCCTTGTCTTCGGCGGCGGACACTGAGGCTTGGCGGGCGTCCGATTGCGCGATTACAACTCCGAAATGAACAGGCTGATGACGATCTACACTCAGCTTGCGAAGGACGGAGTCAAAATCGGTAAGTAACGAGAGACGGCGATGATGTCTCATGATGCCCGCCCGCTCCAGGCACGGGCGCTCATTGAACCTATCTTCCCTGGAAAGGGGTTCAATAAGGGTTGGCGCGGTCGAAATCTCTATGCTTGGCACGTAATGCCAATCGTTCTTGAGTAGCGCGCTGCTGAATGATCGGCTCTGCTGTCTTGCGCGGGACCTCCGCACCGTACAATTGGCCTGCACCGTTCCGGGAGTCGTGTTGGGCTGTTACCGGGAACAGCGGCGGTACTGGGTGCCCATCGTGTCCTGCTCATTGAAATAGCGTTTGAGCGTTCCATCGGGCTGCGCTGACATCAAAACCCTGACCTCGCTGGCCGAAATGGCATTGGCGCAGCCGAGAACAAGTCGTTGTCGTTCTCCAGCCGCATTGACCGATTTAATGCGACATGTCGCTTGGGGTGTTTTCAGGCGGCTGCCAGATATGATGAAGGCGGGCGCGAAGATATCGATCGGCTTTTTGAACGATGTTTCTTTTCTAGCGAAAGAGTAGACGTCAGTACAATCGCCGCTGCCCTGCAACCAAGCGCCTTGAAAACTGGAAAGGCTCGGTTACGCCATCGCGCCGACACTCCCTGCCAGCACAGAAAGATCCAAGCCAAGCCCGGCGCAAGCAAGTCGAGCAATTCGCATCATGACCCTCCACCAAGGTGCCTGCCCGAAATTGCCTCGGGTCAGGAAGACCGGACATCGTGGGATTACTGTATGTCGAGCGGAGTAGGGCGCTTGACCGGAAGGGACAATCGCTTGGCACTTTGGGCCATCAAACCGGGTAAAATGGGAATCCGTTCAGGTCGAACATTTCTGCTGCTGCGCCGAGGAGCTCATAGTTCCTGGGCCTGTTAGGTCCATCCGAAAGATATGCTGGTTTGAAACCTACACAAAGCCCCCGTCTCATATTAGAGCGGGGGCTTTGATCTCGGCGAGAATGGGCAGGGCTGAAGTCAACGAATGTTCGGAGAGGCTGAATGCTACCCTCTAAACAATGCGCCTGATCTGCACGCTATCTTAGGCCGCCGTAGCTGCATGAGGTGAGCCTTGCCAAAGCAAGTCTGCCTCCTGGTCGGAGAGGGTCGCCGGGCGCTCCAGCATAGTTGTGATCGGTATCGCGCGTCCCGTGGAAGCGCTTTCCAGTATGCTGTGCATGATCTCAAGGACATGAAGGGCCAGCCTGCCTGTCGAGCGGTGAGGAGTGCCATTGAGCGCGGCGCTCGCGAGATCGGCGAGGCCGAGCGCGCGGTAGTTGGCGCGCGACGGCATATCGGGCGCCCAATTCGGAGAGCGCCAGTTCGGCGCCCCAAGCGGCATGTCGCTTGAGTCCTTGGGTTGCCATTCCCCGCCGCGCTCCGTTATCTCGACATAGCCGCCGAAGAAGTTCGGATCCGGCACGCGCAGGGAGCCTTCGGTGCCATAGAGCTCGACCGCAGGATGTCCGTGCTTCCAGACATCCCAGCTCATGCAAAAGGTGACCTGAGCACCAGACGCGAATCCCAGAAGCGCCATGACGTTCGTTGGCGTCTCCACACTGATCCGCTGGCCCTTTTTCGGAGATTCCGCGGTCACGACGCGCTCGGGAAACCCAATGCCCGACATGGAGAACACGCGCTGCACCGGGCCGATGAGGTTGACCAGGGTGCTGAGATAGTAGGGGGCCATATCCAGAATGGGACCGCCGCCCGGCTTGAAGAAGAACTCCGGATCGGGATGCCAGTGCTCCATGCCGTGAGACATGAGGAAGGCCGATCCCGAAAGGATGCGCCCGACAGCTCCATCGTCCACGAGCTTGCGGGCTAGGCGTCCACCTGCTCCGAGGAATGTGTCCGGTGCGCAGCCCAGCAGCAGGCCACGCGCCTCGGCTTCATCGACGAGCTTGCGACCCTGCTCGAAATCCACCGCGAGGGGCTTTTCGGAAAAGACGTGCTTGCCTGCGCTGAGTGCGGCGAGAGACACGCCGAAATGAGCGCTGGGGATCGTGAGGTTCACAACGAGATCGACATCCTCGCGAGCCAGAAGCTGGTCGACCGTGAGGGCTTCGATCCCGTGGCGGCTGGCCTGTGCCTGTGCGATCTCGGGCCTCACATCGGCGCAGGCGCGCAGCGTCAGTCCCCGATAGGCCGGAATATTCTGAAGATAGATGCCCGAGATGTTGCCGCACCCGATGATGCCGACATTCAGGGTTTTCATGGTTCTTATCCTTCGATATTGCGCAGGAAGTCGAAGCTCGCGCGGGCTGTCTTGGCAGGGTCGGCGGGCTTGTCATGTTCGACGACCATCCATTTGGCGCCTGCCTCACGGCAGGTCCGCCACAGGCTGCGCCAGTCCAGCACACCGGAGCCAACATCCGCCCAACCGTCCTGGTCTTCGTTCTGTCCTGCGGGAGCAATGTCCTTGACGTGAGCTGCCGTGATCTTACTGCGGTAGCGTTCGATCCATGCCTTAGGGTCGACATTGCCGCGTACAAGCCACGACACATCGACTTCCCAGGCGAGGGGGCTGCCGTCCGCTTCTTCGAAGATCAGCTCCAGCGCCGTCTTGGCGCCATCCTTCGGGACCATCTCCCAATGATGGTTGTGATAGCCGAGCCGGATGCCTTCCTTCTGGAAGCGCTCGGCCATTTGGCCGAGCTCCTGCCCGAGCGAACGCCATCCATCGGCTGCCATGTCACGCTGCTCGGGAGGAACAGCGGGCATGTAAAGGTCCGTGAGGTCGAGAACCTGGCAGGCCTCGATGACTGCATGGGGCTTTTCACGCAACGCGGCCAGGCTGACATGGCTGGAGGATGCCTTCAGGCCCCACGCATCCAGTTTGGAATGCACGCCTTGCGCATCATCGAGATGCGAGCCGACCATTTCCACATAGCGGTACCCGGCTTGCGCCACGGTATCGAGAATGCGGTCGAGGTCTTCCATCGAGCGCAGGGTGTAAAGCTGAATTGAAAGGCAATCTGTGACGCTCATGAAGTCCTCAAAGTTTTGAATGTGAAAGCGCTGGCGTTCAGAGGCGTTGGCTGCTCTCGGCTTCGAAGAGGGAGACCTGCGCGGCATCGATTCCAAGATTGAGATGGTCGCCAAGCGATAGCCTAATGTCTCCGCTGGTGCGCACCTGGAGGACACCTTCAGGATCCCTGCACCAGATCACGGTGTCGGCACCCATAGGCTCGATGATATCGACGCTGAATCCCGGCCAAGCGCCGAGCTCGACGATCCTCACATGCTCCGGCCGCACACCGAGAACCACCTCCCGGCCAGGGGAGGGGCCGCCCGTGAACGTATAGCCATGGAGCGGCAGGCGACGCTGGCCAGACACGAAAATCGGTCCGCTGCCGGTGTCTTCGAGCCTGCCTTTGATGAAGTTCATCTGCGGGGACCCGACGAAACCGGCGACGAACATGTTGGCGGGACGGTGATAGATTTCCGCCGGGCTGCCGACCTGTTGGATCATCTGATCCTTCATGACCACGATCCGGTCGGCCAATGTCATGGCTTCGATCTGATCGTGCGTCACGTAAATCATCGTCGTCTTGCCGAGCCGGGCATGCAGCCGCTTGATCTCGACCCGCAATTCATTCCTGAGCTGCGCATCGAGATTGGAGAGCGGCTCGTCGAACAGGAAGACCGCAGCATCGCGAACGAGCGCCCGGCCAATCGCGACGCGCTGGCGCTGGCCGCCCGACAACTGGTCGGGGCGGCGGTCGAGAAGGTGGGTGATTTGCAGGAGTTCCGCTGCCTGCCTCACCCGCTTTTCGATCTCAGGCTTGGGCGTCTTCGCCATTTTGAGACCGAATGACATGTTTTCACGCACGCTCATGCGCGGGTAGAGCGCGTAGGATTGGAACACCATCGCGATGCCGCGATCCTTCGGCTCCTCCCAGGTGACGTTCTGTCCCCCGATCCAGATCTGACCGTCGGAAATGTCGAGGAGGCCGGCGATGGCGTTGAGCAGCGTTGACTTTCCGCAGCCTGAAGGGCCGAGCAGGACGATGAACTCACCTGCCTCGAAGTCGAGGGACAGGCCGTTGAAGACTCGGACTGCCTCGAAGGCGACAGTGATATCGCGAACGGAAACGGTGGACATGTTTACCCTTTCACTGCACCTGCGGCGATGCCGCGGACGAACCAGCGTCCCGAAACGAAATAGACGACGAGAGGAACGAGCGCGGCGAGCATTGTTGCAGCCATGTCGACGTTGTAAGCGCGCTCTCCTTGCGTCGAGTGAACGATGTTGTTGAGCTGCACCGTCATGGGCAGGTTCTCCCGCCCGGCGAAGGTCAGGCCGAAGATGAAGTCGTTCCAGATGCCGGTGACCTGAAGGATCGCTGCGACGACGATGATCGGTGTCGACATCGGCAGCATCACCCGGAATAAGATCGTCCAAAACCCGCCGCCATCGATGCGGGCCGCCTTGAACAGCTCGATGGGTAGGCCCGCATAGTAATTGCGGAACAGAAGCGTCATCGTCGGCAGGCCGAAAATCACATGTACCAAGATGATGCAGAGCAGTGAGTTGTAGATTCCCGTCGTGGAGAAGATGCGCACCAGGGGATAGAGGAAAACCTGGTAGGGAATGAACGCCCCGAGCAGTAGGATGCCGAAGATCACGTTTGCTCCCCGCACCCTCCAAAGGGAGAGAGCATATCCGTTGATGGCGCCTGCGGCGATCGACAGGATGACGGATGGGATCAGAATGCGGACCGAGTTCCAGAAACCGACGCTGATGCCGTTGCATTCAAGTCCCGTGCAGGCGGACGACCAGGCCTTGGTCCATGCCTCGAAGGTGAGATTGGCAGGCAATGCGAGGATGTTCCCGAGCCGTATTTCGTCCATCGGCTTGAGCGAGGTGACGAGCATGATCCAGAGCGGCAGCATGAAGAACAAGGCTGCCGTGATCAGAAAGGCGTAGATGCCGACGCGGGCGATGGTAAGGCGCCGAGGGCGGCGGCCCTGCGGGATGGCGGTGGTCATGCGGGCCTCCCTTGGGAACGGACATATTTGGCGTAGATCCATGGGGCGAGGATCACCACGACCGTGATCAGCATGACGGTGGCGGCAGCCGTTCCGAGGGCGATGTTGTTGCGCTCGAACAGGTGATCCATCACGAACTTCGCCGGCACTTCCGTAGCGATGCCGGGGCCGCCGAGGGTCATGGCGACTACAAGGTCGTAGAGCTTCACGACGCCTGTTGCGAGGAGAACGGTGGCAGTGACGACCATGGGCCGAAGCAGCGGAAGAACGATGGACAGGTAGACGCGCCATGTGGGAATGCCGTCGATGCGCGCGGCCTTCCACAGTTCCGAGTCCACGCCCCGCAAGCCTGCGAGGAGAATGGCCATGGTCAGTCCGGCCCCATGCCACAAGCCCGCAATGACGATGGTGTAGATCGCCATCTGCTGATTCACGAGCCAGTCGAAGGTGAAGCTCTCGAAGCCCATGTCACGCACGAGCTTTTGGAGGCCGAGGCCGGGATTGAGAAACCACTGCCAGGCAACCCCGGTGACCACGAAGGACATGGCATATGGGTAGAGGAAGATCGTGCGGAAGACGCCTTCGGCGCGGACGTTCTGATCGATGAAGACGGCGAGCATGAAGCCGATAATGAGGCATCCCGAGATGAAAAGAACCCCGAAGATAAGGATGTTTTCGGCTGAGACCAGGAACCGGTCATTCATGAAAAGGCGGCTGTACTGCGCAAAGCCGACCCAATCGAGCTTGGGAAGCAGCGTCGAACTCGTGAATGAGAGCCGCACCGTCCACAGCATGCAGCCGATATAGACGACCAGGACAATGAGCGCTGTCGGGAGTAGCGCCAGGGCTGCGGGCAGTCGTGCTCTGTTGAAGCGGCGGCTTTTGACAGGGCGCTCGGATGTGGCAACGGCAGTTGGGATAGAGACGATGGCCATCTGAAGACTCCCTCAAAGGTTCCCAGTCCGGCGGAAGCAGGGCTCCGCCGGACCGCATTGGGATGAAGGTGCCTCAGCTTGCGCTTTGCATGGCGGAAACGACCTTCTCCACGAAGGCGTCAGCCGACATGTTCGGGTTGTTCCAGAATTGCGTGACAGCATCCTGCATGGCGCCGGAGAAGTTCGGCGTGCTCAGGAGTTCCATGGCCTCGACCTGGTTCGCCGGGTCCTTCAGCACTGAGGCGGACTTCTGAGCGCAGACATCCATGGATGAGACGTCCACGTCCAATCGGACTGGAATCGAGCCCTTCTTCTTGTTGAACTCGAGCTGGGTCGTCGGATCGAGAAGGACATCCGCCAACTTGTCCTGAGCGGCCAGCTGATCCTTATCCTTGGTCACGGGGAATACGAATACGTCGCCGCCGATCACGAGCCCCGGATACTTGCCGACGATGGTGCAGCCGTATTCCTTGCCTGCCGTCTGGCCCGCCGCGGTGAACTCGCCCTTGGCCCAGTCGCCATTGAAGTGCATGGCCGCCTTGTTGGTGATGACGAGCGCGGCGGCATCATTCCAGTTGCGTCCGGGAGAGCCGGGATCGACAAGTGCACGCATCTTCCCGAAGAGCTCGGTGGCCTCCTTGAACTCCGCGCTCTTCGCCGCTTTCTGGTCACGCGCACCGTAGACCTTGCGGAACAGATCAGCGCCGCCATTGCCGACCAACACGGCACGGAACAGGTTATGCTCCCAGTTGGGCTGCCCGCCGAGGGCAAGCGGGATCACGCCGCTGGCCTTGAGCTTTTCGCCGGCCGCGATGAGTTCAGGGAAGGTCTTCGGAGGCTCGACGCCTGCATCCTTGAAGAGCTTCGTATTGTAGAACATCCAGTTCTGGCCGTGAATATTGATCGGAACTGCGAAGAATTTGCCCTCACGAACTGTCGCATCGACGATGGGCTTGGGCATGATCTCACGCCATTTGCCGGCTTTTGCTTTGCTTTCGACATCGCGAACGAGGTCGTTGCTGACGAGTTCGTCGAACTGCTTGCCCGTATTGAACTGCATCATGGCCGGGGGATTTCCGCCGACGATGCGGTTGATCCCTGCCGCACGGGCGTTCGCGCCGCCGGCGATAGCGTTATCGACCCAGGTGCCGCCGGCCTTTGTGTACTGGTCGGCAAAGACCTTGACGGACGCGGACTCGCCGGCCGAGGTCCACCAATGGAGTACTTCCGCCTTTTGGGCGAAGGCTCCAGAGCTCGAAATCATGGCAATAGCAAGGGTATACGCGGAAACGCGTGTCTTCAGGTGCATGGCTTCCTCCCAGAAGCGTTGTGAGCTTTTTCTGTAATCGATTACATCTTGTTCTAAGTAGGTTGAAATCGACTTCAAGGTAAGTCAAGACTAAAATTTACGTAGTGTCGAGGTTGGTTGATTGAGGCGATATTGTGTTGGGACCTCAAAGGTGCGCTCCATGAGCCGTAGAAGCTGGAAAAAAGTGAAGGAGGTCCGTATCGCGGACGTGGCGCAGCTAGCCGGAGTTTCCACGGCTACCGTCAGCCGCGTCCTGGCAAATCCTGATCAAGTTCGTCCAAAGACGCATAAAGTGGTGATGGAGGCTGTGCGTCGTAGTGGGTACACACCCAACAGTACTGCCCGGAATCTCCGCACTCGGCGCACCATGAACGTACTGGTCGTCGCGCCGAGGCTCACCAATCCTGTCTTCGCTCAGGTTCTGCGTGGAGTGGACGATGAACTGACACAGAGCGGATACGGAATCATCGTTGCCAATCTGGACAATCGAACGGAGCGGGAGGTGCGCTATGTCGACCTCGTGCTCTCCCGCCAGGTGGACGGCGTTCTCCTTATGAATGGACGAATTCCACAGGACAGCAAGCGCAGCATGGCGGATGCCGGTGTGCCCATGGTGGCCATGTGCTCGGCTGTTCCAGGTGGGGTCATTCCCAACATCACCGTTCAGGACCGGGAAGCCTCCCGCAAGGCAGCGGAGTATCTGGTGCAGCTCGGCCATCGCAGGTTCGGATACATTTCCGGCCTTCCCGGCACCTATATCGAGACGGAGCGGTTCAAAGGTTTCTCGGAAGGGCTCTCGTCGGCCGGTTGCAGCGGGAATGTCATACGCTGGGAAGGGCCCTTCATGTTCTCGACCGGTGTCGCTGCTGCTGAAGCCTACCTGCGCATGAAGGAGCGGCCGACCGGAATTTTCGCAGCCTGTGATGAGAGTGCGATCGGCTTTATCAAGACGGTCGGGTCCGCCGGAATCCGCGTGCCGGAGGATGTGTCCGTGATCGGGTTCGACGGCATCGAGTTCGCCGATTACACCGAGCCTACGCTCACCACATTTAGGCAGCCGCTGCACGAAATCGGCCGCACGGGCGCTCTTACTCTTTTGAAGATGATTCAGGGGGAAAAAGGCCCGAAGGAGTGGGATATCCGCTTGCCATTGCAGTTACTGGAAAGAGGCACCACCGGCTCGGTGCCAGCAAGGATGCGCGGAGCATCTGCCGCTAAAAAATTATAAAAACAGGAAACGCCCGATGACGACCATTCGAAACCCTATCCTTCGTGGCTTTAATCCTGATCCCGCCTTCTGCAGGGCAGGCGATGATTACTACATCGCCACCTCGACCTTCGAGTGGTATCCCGGCGTTCAGATCCATCACTCTCGCGATCTCGTGAACTGGCGCATGATCTGCCGCCCGCTCGATCGTGCGTCTCAACTCGACATGCGCGGCAACCCCGACAGCTGCGGTGTGTGGGCGCCCGCCTTGACCTATGCCGATGGCTTATTCTGGTTGATCTACACGGATGTGAAGCGGCGTCTCGGCAACTTCAAGGACACGCACAACTACCTTGTGACGGCGCCGTCCATCGAAGGTCCGTGGTCCGACCCGGTCTACATGAACTCGTCAGGTTTCGATCCATCGCTGTTTCACGATGACGATGGGCGCAAGTGGTTCGTCAACATGATCTGGGATCATCGGCGTCGGCGAAGCTCCTTCGATGGCATTCTCCTGCAGGAATACTCGCCGCAGGAGCGCCGGCTCGTCGGCCCGATCAAGAACATCTTCAAGGGCAGTCCTCTCGGGCTGGTGGAGGGGCCGCATCTGTGGAAGCGCAACGGCTGGTACTATCTCACGGTGGCCGAGGGCGGCACCTCCTATAACCATGCCGTCACGATGGCTCGTTCCAGAACGATCGACGGACCTTACGAGCTCCACCCAAATATTCATCTCCTGACGAGCAAGGACGCGCCGGATGCTCCACTTCAGAGGGCAGGGCACGGCTTCTATGTAGAGACATCCGCCGGCGAGGTCTTCCACACACATCTCTGCAGCCGCCCTTTGCCTGGATCGAGACGCTCGCCTTTGGGCCGGGAGACGGTGATCCAGCGGGTCATCTGGGGAGACGACGACTGGCTCTACCTCGCCCATGGCGGGCAAGTTCCCGCTATCGAGGTTCAAGGACCTGAACTCCCATCCTACCCATTTCCGGCTGAACCTGAGCACCACGATTTCAATGATGGAAAATTGCCCTCCGAGTTCCAGTGGTTACGCACTCCCGAATGGGAGCGGCTGTTCTCGCTGAGTGCTAGGCCGGGGCATCTTCGGCTTTATGGGCGTGAGTCCATTGGAAGCTGGTTTGAACAGGCTCTCGTTGCCCGGCGCCAGACGGAATGGAGCTACTCAGCCGAGACCGTGGTGGATTTCAATCCGAAAACCTATCAGCAGCTTGCCGGCCTGATCTGTTATTACGACCGTGCGCGCTTTCACTACCTTGCCGTGTCTGCGGACGACGAGGGGAGGCGGGTGCTCCAGGTCATCTCGTGTCTGGGAAACGATCCGGATTCCATAATGACCTACATGCTCGACAGCGATCTGCTACTGCCCGCGACCGGCCCAATTCATCTCGGCGTCGATGTCCATCTGGCGGATCTTCAGTTCAGATGGGCGGTCGATGGAGCGGACTGGAAACCTGTTGAGCCTGTCCTCGATGCGAGCATCTTGTCGGATGAGGCAGGGCCAGGGGCCCATGGTTCATTCACAGGCGCTTTCGTCGGAATGGCTGCTCACGATCTGACAGGTCGCGCTCTAACGGCGGATTTCGATTTCTTCATTTACCGCGCATCCGATCATAGCGAGTAACCGAGGGCAGCGGGCGAACGGCCTTGCATGCCGCTCATCGACATACATTCTCAGGAGGGCAACATGCAGCCGGTTCGTTGGGGAATATTGAGTACGGCTAGGATCGGAAGAACGAAGGTCGTTCCGGGAATGATGAAAAGCCCGCTTTGTGACATTGCGGCCGTCGCTTCGCGGAACGAAGCATCGGCCCAGGCCATGGCCAAGGAGCTGGGAATTTCCAAGGCTTACGGTTCCTATGAGGCGTTGCTGGCCGACCCGGATATTGAGGCCATTTACAATCCGCTTCCCAATCATCTGCATGTCCCGCTGACGCTCATGGCGGCATCCGCAGGTAAACACGTGCTGTGCGAGAAGCCGATAGCGATCACTGCCAGCGAGGCGGAGCAACTCAAGGAAGCCTCCTCCAAGGTCTTCATCGCCGAAGCGTTCATGGTTCGTCACCATCCACAATGGCAACACGTCCGAAATCTCATTCAGGAGGGAGCTGTAGGAGAGGTGAGGGCGATCCAGGTGTTCTTCTCCTATTTCAACGCGGACCCATCCAACATCCGCAACATGGCGGATATCGGCGGTGGCGGAATGCTGGATATCGGATGCTATGCGGTGGTGGCTGGCCGCTACTTCTTCGATGGCGAGCCGGTTCGCGCCATCGCGCTCGAGGATCGCGACCCCGCCTTGGCAATCGACCGCACGATGAGCGCACTCGTGGATTTCGGTGCAGGTCGTCAGCTCACATTCACGGTCTCAACACAGCTCGTACCATTCCAGAGGTTACAGATCTTCGGAACGAAGGGACGGATCGAGATCGAGATACCTTTCAACGCTCCACCTGATCAGCCGACCCGCATATTCATCGATAACGGCACCGCGCATGGCGGCGGTTCGGCACGGGCCTTCGAATTCCCTGTCACGGATCAATATCAGCTTCAGGGGGAGGCGTTCAGTCGCGTCGTCCGCGGCGCCGATCCTCTCAGATACGGCATCGAAGATGCATTGAAGAACATGCGCGTCCTCGATGCGTTAAGGCGCTCGGCGAAGTCATCGGCTTGGGAGACGATTTAGACACGCTTTATCCGCTGCGGAAAAACCTGTTGGGCAAAGGCGCCCCATCTCGCTTTCGAGCAGCGACTGCCGGATAAATTCCGATGCCATCGTGCCGGGAAGGCCCACAAATGTGCCTTGTTCCCCACAGACACTGATACGGTCGAGGGCCGACACCCGAATAGGTCTGCGGTCCGCGCCGTAACTTGGAGAGCCGGCAATGCCTGGGTCGGATCACGGTTCTGATGGAAACAATGTGCAGGTCCGGCGATTTTCTGCGCTCTATCGACAGCTTTGGATCCAGACGAAGCAAGCCCAATTCATGCTCATCGGGCTCTCGCTTGCGGTTGCCGCCCTTGCGTCCGTGCCGCTCTATTTTCAGCAGGTGTTGATCAACGGTTTGGCCTACGGAATCTCGCTGCATCAAGTCATGGTGCTCGGGGCCCAATATGCAGCCGTTACATTGCTTGCAATCGCCCTCAAGCTTTACCTGCAATATCGAGGCGCGATGCTCGGCGAAACCATCGTTCGCCGAATCCGCGGCCGCATCCTGGCCACCTATGCCCATAAACGCCATGCCGGAGACGCGACCCGGGCTGCCGATGGGACCATCGTCAGCATGCTGACCGCCGAGGCCGAAAGCGTCGGTCTTTTCGCAGGCGAGGCCATCACGACGCCGCTCCTGGAATTCGGAACTCTTCTCAGCGTCCTCATCTACATCACAGCCAGTGAACCACTGCTCGGCGCCATCATCGTCGCGGTCGCATTGCCGCAAGCCGTGATCGTGGTCGCCGTCCAGCGACCGGTGAACCCTCTAGTGAAAAAGCGACTGGAGCTTCTGCGAAGGGCTGTTGACCGGACGATAGATTCTGCGAATCCCTGGCCGGAAGCGACGATCCTCGATACCTTCGACGGGGTCCTCCACACCCGCCAGAGAATTCATATCCTCAAGCTATCCTCGAAGGCCGCGCTCAATGCGCTGGCTGCTCTCGGAGTCGTCGGAATTCTGGTGTTGGGCGGCTGGCTCGTGCTCCAGGGCAAGACCGACGTTGGAACCGTGGTGGCCGCCCTGAGCGGCCTGACCCGCATTGATCGACCCTGGAAAAACCTGATCAAGTTCTACCGTTCGCTGAGCACCGTCCTCGTGCGTTATGGGATGCTGGCTGATGCCATCGCATGACGCGACCCATTCCAAATGCCTACACCATCCCGAATGTCCCATGCTTTAGATAGACCGCTCTCGGTCAGGCCCGGAGCATCAGCGCTCCACCGAGCAGGACTGCGAGCCCCACCAGCAACAAGCCTGCAACCGGCCAGCGTCGCAAGCGGGTGTCAGCCTGCTCGATGCTGGCCGCAAGGCGGAGCACGATTGGGCTACCCACTTCCACAAGAGTGACGATATCGCCTTCTGGAACAGACCCTGGCAAACGCGTCAGGAGACGAACGAAGACAATGGCGCTTGCGCCGAGCAGCATGGGCCAAGCCACTTTCCAGAGCGCGCTCGGCTCCAGCAGACGCATCACGCTCTCGCCCGCAATTGTCGGATAGAGCGACCAGGGCACAACCAGTGAAGCGGTTGTGACGGCGAGCCATGGAAACAGTTGACCGGGCGGCGCAGAGGCAGGCGGCTTTCGGCGCTCATCATAAGCTATTGTTAGAATGAAATGCAGCATCAGCATCGTGCTGCCGGCGCCGGCGAACGTCACTGCAAATCCGACGAGCCCGTAACCTAGCATCGGCTTGGCGGCGAGCTTGGCGAGCGCACCGCTCGTCAGCGGCATGCCGCCGAGGCTCAGCGCCAGGATTCCGGTAAGCAGCAGCACGGGCCGAAGTCGTGGCCCGCGGGTCGCGCTCAGGACACCGATCGCGAGGAAAAGAGCGCCTTTGATCAGCGTGTGATGCACGGCATAATAGGCGACGAGATTGGTCGCTTCTGGGTCAGCGTTCTCGAGCGCGACACCGAGCAGGACGGCGACCAGACCCATCTGGCTGACGGTGGAGTAGGCGAGGATCGTCTTGGGCCGCTCCTGTGTGATGCCGATGAGGACGCCGTAATAGGCGGTGACAATTCCGGTCACGATCAGCACGGTGCCCCAGAACGGCAGACCGACTTCATAGGGCAGGAAACGGAGGAGTCCGATCACTCCTGACTTGACGACCACGCCGCTGAGTACGGCAGACGCCGGTACAGGAGCGGCTGGATGTGCAAGAGGCAACCAGACATGTAGAGGAAACAGTCCCATTTTAAGAGAAAAACCGAGGATCAGCAGCGCGACGATGCCGTCGCGCATGGGTGACGAGGGTAGGGCAATGACGACATCCCGGATCTGCGGATTGGCTTCCGGGTGGCCGGCGGCAAGCATCACGAGGGCGAGAAGGAGAAACGCCTCCGCAAGCAGCGCCAGCGCGACGTAGATGACGCCGGCCCGCGATGCGGCGGCGGTCTGCTCATGGGTGATGAGTCCGTAGGCCGAGAGACTCGTTAGAGTGAAGAGCAGGTAGAAGTTGACCACATCGCCGACGATGAAGAGGCCGAGGCTGCCGGCGAGCGTCAGCAGCCACCAGACGGCAAACTGCGGCGCCTCGGGGTCGTGGCGCATATAGGAGGCTGCGTAGGCACCTGCTGCGCTCCAGAGCAGCGCGGAGCCTCCAAGCAGGATGGCGCCTGGCCTGTCGAGCGCCAGTGTCAACCGGAATGGTTGCGGGAAGAGAACGAAGTGGCCATCCGATAAGAATAATGCCGCCAGCATCGCCGGGAGAGGAGCCACAGCGAGCAATGACAGCGCTCGCGCCCGAAAGCTGGCGAAGAGGCAGCAGGCTGCCATCAGAAGCGGCAAAAGCAACACTGCGGCGAGAAGAGAGCCCGATACAATCATGGCGCGCCAGCCCAGACGAAGCCGGCACGGCCGATCTGCAGAAATCCAAAGGGCTGGAGCGGCACGAAGCCGAGCAGCACCGCGGAGATCGCCAGAAAGAGAGCTACGAACTCGGCGCGGCGCGGGATCGCTTTCCTTGTCGCCAGCGGAGCCTTAGGCTTTGCCAGAGCCCGGCCAATGACACGGAATACGTACGCACCAGCGAGCAGACCGCCAGCCAGGATGGTTGCGGCAAGCCAGGGATGACCCGTAGTCACAGCCGCGGTCAGAAGCAGACATTTCGCGACAAAGCCACCGCTCGGAGGTATTCCCATCAGCGAAAGGCTGGCGAGGCCGAATGCCACGGCGCTGACGGGGAGCACTCGCCCGAATCCGCTGAGATCGGAAATGCGGTCATGGCCGAAAATCTCGGCAACGACGCCGGCGGCAAGGAACATGGCCGCCTTGGCAAGCGCGTGCGAGACGAGCTGAAGGGTGCCGCCGGTCCAGGCGATTGTTCCCCAGGCCGGCAGCGCCTCGCTGCCGGCAGCAAGCGGGAAGACGATGAAGAGATAACCGATCTGCGCAACTGTCGAATAGGCGATCATTAGTTTGAGGCGTGCCTGTCTTATAGCCATCACGCTGCAGAAGAGGATCGAGGCGGCGCCGAGAACGGCGAGAAACTGCCCCGTCAGGATGGCCACCCCCGGAGGCGCAACGTCGAGGACGAGCCGTAGGATCAGGAATATCGGTGCCTTGATTACCAGGGCTGAAAGCACGGCGCTGGCAGGGGCCGGAGCGCCGGCATGGGCAGGAGGAAGCCAAAGATGCAATGGGAATAGGGCAGCCTTGGCGAGGAGCCCCGTAATCATTAATGCCAATGCCGCGGAAACGGCGGGACCCCCTTCAGTCATTCGTGACAGCGCGAACAGGTCGAGCGTCCCAAACTGGCCGTAGAGCAATACCACACCGAGCAGATACAGCAGCGAACCGAGCAGTGCGAACATCAGGTAGCGCAAAGCGGCAGCGATGGTCTCGGCCCGACCGTCGAGACAGACCAGCGGCACAGCGGCAAAGGTCAACAGTTCCAGGGCGACGTAAAGGCTGAACAGGTCCTCGCCGACGAAGACGGCGTTCAGTGCACTCAAGAGCGCCAGCAGCAGCGCCCAGAAGGTCACAGGTGAGCGCCCATCCGGGTCGGCAGGGTCAAGTCGCTGCTGCGCCTTTGCAAAGAGGCCGACAGCAGTGATTACCAGCGCCGTCATCGCCAGCATCGTGGCAGCAAGACCATCGGCCCGCAATGCAATCCCGAGTGGCGGCTGCCAAGAGCCGACGACATAGGTGAGAGCCGCCCCGCTCCGTGCCAGCGCAAGCACGATCGCCACGGCAGTTGCGAGCCCGACGGAAAGTGCCGCCAGAGCTATGCTGGCCGCAAAGCGCGGACGGAACGTGAACATTGCCAGCACGGCGCAGACTGGCAGGATGACAGCCAATACCAGCAGGAAACCATCCGGTGTCGAGACGTGAGTTGGCGTGATTGCGAGCACGGTCATGGCTCGCTCTCTTGCCCGGGAGCCGTCTCGATCATCTCTATGCTGGTCAGTTCGAACAGCCGCCGCAGCAGGGCGACGGCGAGCGCCGTTGCGGAAAAGGCAACGACGATGCCGGTGATGACCAGCGCCTGCGGTACCGGATCGCTTTCAAAGCCCGAGCCTGCGCCACGTCGGGCGATTGCGCCGAAAACGAGAAAGATACCAGCGCCGAGGATGTTGAAGCCAACGATGCGCCGCAGCAGGCCGGGATGCGTGATCACCGCAAATAAGCCGATACCGACAAGAGCCGCGCCGCAGATGCCGAACAGGACGCCTGGACTCAGATCAGCGATCATGGTGTGGAGGCTTCCAGGCATAGCCGGCAACCAGCAGCGCCAACGTTGCTGCGACGGAGAGTGTCAATGCCGCTTCGATGGCGATGATCAATGGCTTTGCCAAGTCATCCGGATAAGCAAGGAAGCCAGAGGCGATCGCGAAGCCAAGGAATCCTATCGCCAAGAATAACGCAGGTCCTCCCACCAGGATCAAGCGCAGCATCAGGTTGCCGGTCTCGGGTGCCGGCAGCAAGCCGGCTAGCATCGCGAGCAGCCACATCGCGGCGAGCACCGTACCGGCTTGAAAGGTGCCGCCTGGAGCGTCGGCGCCGACCCAAAACATATAGATCCCGACGACGACACCAAAGGGTGGCAGCATGCGTGCGAGATAGGATAGTGGTGCGGGTACGGAGACCGTGAGTAGATTGGGAATTCCGCCCCAGTTCCGCTCGGACGCGAGCGACCAGATTCCAATCAGCGTCAACAGCAGCACAACCTTCTCCAGCAAGGTGTCGAGTGCGCGATATGCCAGGAGGACTGCCGTCACCGGATTGCCGAGGCCCGTAGCATCGAGCGATGAGGCTGCTGCCGGCGCGAGCGTCGGCGCAGGCGACGGGAGTGAGAGAACGGCGAATGCCAACCCGGCGGCGACCGCCGCACAGATCAATGCCACACCAATTTTGCCCGCAGCACCCACGAGATTGGCGGACGTCTCGCATTTGCGCAGATGCGCCTCGGCCCCCAGCAAGACGAGGCCCGTCCCGCCGCCGCCGATGGCCACCTCGGTCAGTGCCACATCGACAGCCGACAGCCGCACCCAGCCGATCCCGAGAAGCAGGCCGAAGGCGATGAAGGCGACAATCGCATTACGGTCATCACGCGTCATCGTGATGTGCGCGGCCAACACCAGAAGCCAGGCAAGCAAGGCGATGTCGAGCAGCGGCGTCATGAGCCGGGTTTGCGACGGTGAACGGCGCCAGCGATGAGTTGACTCGCCGCTGCGGCTGAAAGCTGCGCTAGCAGCCAGACGCAGATGAGTTTGAGGCCACCGGCAATACTGGCTGACTGCGGCAGGAGGCCCACCACGATCAGTCCAAGTCCAAGATTATCGGCCTTGCTGAGTGCGTGAAGACGGCTCAATGTGTCGGGAAACCGCAGTAGGCCGAGCGTGCCGGCCAGAAAAAGAAGCGCCCCGAATCCGACATTGAAGACGGTGAAGGCATCGACGAGCGAGTTCATGCCTCATCCTTCCTTTGCTCAGACACCATAGTTTGGAGATCTGCTTCCCCAAGTGTGAAGGCGGCGCAGGAAAAGGCCGCAAACAACGTGAGCAGTAGGGCGACATCGCTCGTCGCCGCAGAGTCTGAGGCTGTACCAAGCAGCAACAAGGCGGCAGCGCCGCCCGATCCAAGTAGTTGCACAGCCATCATCCGCTCAGCGGCTATTCCGGATCGCAGCACCTTGAACAGGCCAAGGGCGGTCACGGCCAGAATGAAGAACGCTGATCCGATGAGAATTTCAGCCATGACGCCGTACGCTATATAAAGCTTCGCAAAATGCCGCCTCATCAGCCGCGATCTGCTCCTCAACCGGCTCGCGTAGATCGAGACAATGAAAATGTAGAGTGCCATCTGCTTCTGTGGCGATTGGCAACTTGCCAGGTTGCAGGCTCATTACGGCGCAGGCAGCGTCCCGTGCCATGCCTGCCGGAAGCGACGAATGATAGACGACGAAGCCCGGATGCAGCGTAGGGCGCGGAGTGAAGACGCGGCGCGCGATATCGACACCGGCGACGACTGACTGCGGCAGGAAACGGATGAGAAAGCGTGCGAGACCGGGAACTGAGATCTTGCTGTCCGCTGGCCAGAGTAGGGTGCTCGCCCAGGTTCCAGCCGCTGCAGCAGCGATGCCGGCGGGAAGATCTATCAAGGCAGGTCCCATCAGGATCATCCAGAACACCAGAAAGCCAACTCCGCGCAGAATGAGTGCATATGGCGAAATCTTAGAGGGGGGTATTATTCCGGATGTCATCACGCCAACCCCATGTGCAAAGGGCCTCGCCCAGGATGGCATGCGGTTGATCGCGGGGTGGCGACGTTCATTTCAATCGCTCCGAAACCGCGCTCCTGTCAGGATCCGATAACGCTCCCCAGCATCCGAATTGCAGAGTTCACGTCTCCGATCGCAGCCGCGAGATGCGCATCCTCCCATGCTGCAATCCCGCGAGTTCTCGTTCGAGTATAGCAAGCAGCCCTAAGCCGGAGCGTCGAAAGCTTACCGAATAGTCCTATAGCAAAGTAACAGTCGTCCTCTCACACGGCATCCGCCTTCTGTCCCACTTCTTTGCACAGCGTCCCATTCTCCGCTGCGCGGCGCGCGGTAGGGACAGTGCTGACATGGGAGCTGATCGCTGTTCTAAATACTGCTTGATGGCCAGCAGAACCCTTCAAGACGACTTCACCAATCCCGAAAAGCCAGCGACCGCCAAGAGGCTCAAGGCCCAGCCCACGATGGATTGAAAGTAAAAATAATAGATGGCGACACGGCCGCCGGGTTTGGAAGGGTTCGGTCGCCAGAAGGTTCTCTGACCCATGTCGAGCACAGGCAGCAGTGTATCGAGAGAATACATCCAAGGGCTGAAAGCCGGATAACTCGACGCCTCCCAGCGCTCGCGGAAGCAGGCGAGTTGGTTCTGCCCGGGAATGGCCAGCCCTTGCGTTTGATTTGTGGCGATCAGGGAGCGCTGTTCGGTTTTTTCGATGCCGCAGAGCGTCCATTCGGGCGCGCGCAACACAACCGCGCTGTTGGGCATCACCGCTCCCTGTCTTTCCGCATAACCGAATATTGCGACGCCGAGAAGCCAGAAGAGGAAAAGCCAGACAAGCGCCAGCAGTGGCTGGCGGCCATAGGCGAGGGTAAGCCCCAGAATGCCATCCGTGGCAGCCAACATGGCTCGCCAAACCGCGCTGCGGGCACGCGCGCGTCTTGCTCGCCGTTGCAGCCTCTCCTTCACGACGAGGACGGTACGGGCATCCTCGCCGTGACCCATCTCGCGGAAGACCGTGGCCAATTGTTCATAAGGTTGCGGCCAGAAATCCTCGCTCCAGCGCTGCGGTGTTTGGCGCGCCAGCCAATCGAGCCTGCTTTCGGCGTCGACCGGCCCGTCGATGAAGGCGCCATAGCGGCAGCGGTTCAGCAGCAGATCGCCAGGTTGCGGCCAGCATGCGGCTTCATCGTGGATTGTGCCGATCGAAGCCCCGGTCAAGGCCAGTGTGCCGGCCAGCTTGGCGCCGCGCCGCAGGAAGAAGGCCCCTTTCACCGTTGTGCGGCTCAGATCAAGCGCGCCGCCACCGGGATTTTCGATGACCATGCCCGAGCCGACCATATCGCCGTCAATCTGGGACGCCATCAGCCGCACAACTCCCTTGATCCGAGTGCTGCGCAACACGACGCTGCCGCGACTTTCGACTTCGTTCGCCTCAATCGCCACACCTTCACGACCCGTGACCGTTGCGCCGGAAGCGTCGAGATCTGCTGTGAGCCGCGCGCCCGTGAGGGCAACAACACCGCGCAGCGTCGCTCCACGCAGAAGCACGTTGCGCACCTCCAAGCTCTGAGCTCGAAGCGCATATCCGCTCGGGTTTAGAATGGTGGCGCCATCGCACTCGAGATTTCCGCCGAGGCGCGACTGCGCGAGATTGACCTCGCCATTGACTTCTGCCCCGCGCAGATAGATGCCGCCGCGCGCCTCAAGCCGTTCCGCTTGCAGGCCCGGGAGGCGGGATCCGTCGAGAAAGAGGCGGTTGATGATCGCGGCTCGCAGGATCGGGGTCGCCTCGAAGTGGCAGTCATTCAGGCCGATGTCGCGGAAGACGCGGCAAGCTTCGAGATCGAGTATATCCCTAATCCAAGCGCCTCTTATCCGGATCCCCTTCTCATGCAATCTGCATCCCTCATCACCCCCGAGCATGAGGAAGCGCAGGAACGAAGCGCGGATCACCCTCGCCGGATCAGGATTTTCTGGGCGCGAGCCATCCCCTAGGCGATCAAAGTGGCCGGTAAGGAGCGTGGCGATAACCTCCTCCTCCCCCAGCAGCAGGGGACGAAAACTGTCCAGGCGGGCTGTGGCCGTAGCCCAGGAGCCCTTTTCCGCTTCAGCACCGAAGCGCCATTCCAGCGTCATGAGGCAACCGGGGCAGGGATTTTGATCGCTGCGCAGGCGGCCAATGTCTCACGCGGCGCGCCTTCCTTGGTCTCATCGAAAGCGGTGCGCATCATGGTGCCGTTTAAGCCCTTGAGATCGATTGGGAGAATGAGGAGAACCGGTTCACACATGAGCGTATCTCCATTGGCGACGAGATGAGGCGGCCAGGATGAATTGGGCCTGCTCCCCTGAGACGGCTGAGGAATTCAACCATGACTGCTCCGTCGAGTTTTCGCTTTAGCGCCGCGCGTGGACGGCACTAGGCGCTTCCTCTCAGGCGGTCGTCCCGCGGAGGGGCCTGACGCGCTGACCGGGATGCAGCGCCTGGACTCCGGCGGAAACGATCATCTCTCCGGGCTGCAGCCCCTGCGAGATGATCACTTTTCCGGGGTCGAAGCGCTGCACATCGACATCGCGTAGTGAGACTGTCGACTCCGTGGGGTCAACGATCCAGACCGCAGGTGAGGCCCCCCTTTGAACCAAAGCGCTGGCGGGTATGGAGACAATCGCAGCAGAGGAGAGTTCCAGCGTGCCGACCACGGTAGAGCCGAGCCGCATCCCTTCCGGCGGGTTCTCTAGCCCAACCCTGACCGAGAAGGTGCGGGTCACCGGATCGGCCTGCGGCGCTACCTCGCGAACCTTGCCAAGAGCTGCCACCTCGGGAGCGTTCGCGAGCACGACGCGAATGATCGCGTCGCCGGCCTGCGTTTCGAGTATCCTGGCTGGAACGTTGAAGACAGCATCGCGGGCATCGTCGCGGGCAAGCTGGATAACGACTTGTCCGACCTGCACGACCTCGCCGGCCTCGATACTGCGCGCTGTCACAACCCCGGCGACATCGGCGCGCAATTCGGTGAACCCGAGGCGATCCTGCGCCAACGCGACTTGCGCCTCCGCATTTTCAAGTTGGGCCTGCGCGGTTTCCTGCGCCCTGAGCGCCTGATCGAAGCGCGGTCGGGTGGTGAAGCCTTGAGCCATCAGTTGCTCCTGGCGTTCGAAGGTGTTGCGGGTAGTGCTGACCTCACCCCTGGCAGCTTCCAATGCAGCCTTCGCCGCAGTCAGTGCATTCTGCTCGATGGCAGGGTCAAGCCGCGCGACAATCTGGCCCGCAGCGACGTGATCCCCGACATTGACAGGCCTCTCGGTCACCTTTCCGGCGATCCGGAAGGCAAGCCCAATATCCTTCTTGGCCTGGATCTCGCCACTGAGCTTGATATCATTGACGAGCTTTCCCGACTGGATCGTTACGACTCCGACCGTGCGCGGCTCTGATGTGGGAGCTTTTTCGTTCTGGCAGCCGGCGACCATGATAAAGAGGGCTGCGCCTATCGCCATCCTGATAAGCCGAGTATTCCCACTACGAACCATTCTCGTCGAGATCGCTATCATGCAGCCACTCCGGTGGTAGCCTCGTCGCGTTCTCTCACCTCGTCCGGCATGGAAGAGCCGGCGCCGAACACAGTGACATAGAGTACTGGCAGGAGAATGAGGGTGAGCAGAGTCGCAGTAAGCAGACCGCCCATGATGGCGAAGGCCATGGGTCCCCAAAACACCGTCGGTGCGATGGGAATCATACCCAGAACGGTCGATATCGCAGTCAGCATGATCGGTCGAAAACGTGTGCTGCTCGCGTCAAGTGCCGCCTGTATCACGCCCTTACCGAGCGCCCGCTCAGCCTCAATCTGCCCAACCAGGATCACCGCGTTTTTAGTGATGATGCCGATCAGGGCGAGGATGCCGAGCAATGCCACAAAACCGAGCGGCTTGCCGGACAGAAGCAGAGCGCCGACAACACCGATCAGACCGAGCGGAGCGATGCTGAGGACGATGGCGAGGAGGCGGAAGCTTCTGAGCTGCGCCATCAGCACGGTGAACATTATAAGCAGCATCACCGGGATTACAGCGAGGACCGATGCTTGCGAGGTGGCGCTCTCCTCCACCGTCCCGCCAACGGCGATGTTGTATCCGGCTGGCAGAGCCTTCCCCAGTTCCTCAATGGAGGGCTGCAAACCGGAAACGACCGTCTCCGGCAGGGTGCCGGGGGCAACGTCGGCTGCGACAGTCAGGGTCGGGATCCTGTTGCGCCTCCAGATCAGAGGCGGGTTGAACCCGTAGCTAAAGGTCACGAATTGCGAAATCGGCACGGAGCGGCCGCTCGGAAGCGCGACCTGCATGCTGCGTAGTGTTTCCAGGGAGACACGGTCGGTATCCTGGGCGCGCACGACGACGTCAACGAGATAGATGGCGTCTCGCACCTGCGTTACGATAGTACCTGAGACAACCGTGTTGAGGATTGAGGCGAGTGCCTGCGAACTTAGGCCGAGCCGTTGGGCTTCGTCCTGGTCGACCCGCAAACGCAACTCGCGCGAGGGCTCTATCCAATTGAAGTTGATCTGCTCGGCCTTGGGATTGGCTGCGACGGCTTGGGCGAGCTTCATGGCGATGGAGCGGACCTCCGCGATGTCCGGTCCGCTGACGCGATACTGCAAGGGCCAGCCGACGGGCGGACCGAGCTCGAGTGGATAAACACGCGCAACAACGTTCGGAAACTCCTTATCCAGCAGCGCCTCGAGCTTCTTCCAGAGGCGGTCTCGCGCCGCTACATCCTTCGCGACGATCACGACTTGGCTGAAGAAATCATTCGGCAGCTGCGCGTTGAGCGGCAAGTAAAAGCGGATCGCCCCGCGCCCGACATAAGTGCTCCAGCGATCGACATCGGGATCGCCCTTCAATGCCGTGTCGAAGCGCGCCGATACCTCTTCGCTACTGTAGATCGAGGCGTTCTGCGGAAGTGTCAGGTCGACCAATAGTTCTGGCCGATCCGAGGCTGGGAAAAACTGGCGTGGTACCAGAGGTAGTGCGAGAACCGATGCCAGGAAGAGCGCTAGTGTTATGGCAATCGTTAGCCAACGCAGCCTGATCGCACCAGAAAGCAGCCGCCGGAACATCAGGACGGTGCGGCCCGGACCCGCATCGGGCGTCGATACTTTCGGAGCGGACAGCATTGCAACGCCGAGAACGGGAGCAAAGACGACTGCCACGAACCAGGATACGACGAGCGCAATCGTCACCACTGCGAAGAGCGAGAAGGTGTATTCTCCAGCTGAACTCGCGGCAAATCCGATCGGCACGAAGCCGGCTATCGTCACGAGTGTTCCGGCCAGCATCGCAGTCGAATATTTCTCGAAAGCGTAGGTGGCCGCCTTAACCTTTTCATCGCCGGCCGCGAGACGGGTGACCATCGCGTCAGTCGTTGTCATGGCGTCATCGACAAGCAGCGCCAGCGCGATAATCAGTGCGCCAAGCGAAATGCGCTGCATGTCAATCCCAATAACGAGCATGCAGGCAAAAACGATGGCGAGTGTCAAGGGTATCGACAGGGCTACGACCAAACCGGGGCGCAAGCCAAGGCTGATGAAGCTCACAACCAGAATGATGATCACCGCCTGCCACAGCGACGTCATGAAATCGTCAATCGCATGCTCCACCGTCACTGCCTGATCGGCGACCAGCTTCGGCTCGATGCCCAGCGGCAAGTTGGCGGTAACTTCCGCCATGGCCGTCTTGATGTTCGCTCCGAGGGCCAGGATGTCCCCGCCATCGCGCATGGCGATGCCGAGTCCGATCGCTTCTTGCCCGTCCACCCGGAACATCGGCTGGGGCGGGTCGGTATGACCGCGCCGCACCGTGGCGATGTCCTTAAGGCGGACCATGCGATCTCCCACTGGAAAGTTGACGTTGAGGAGATCAGCCTCCGACTGGAAGGCGCCGGAGACGCGGACGGCAAATTTTTCGTCTTGGGTCTGGATGACACCGGCAGGCCGAACCGCATTCTGGCTCTGTAATGCCGCCAGTAATGCACCACGATCGATGCCGAGATTGGCAAGTTCCCGCACTGAGAATTCGATGAAAATACGCTCATCCTGCGCCCCGATGATCTCAATTTTGGAGACATCCGGCACGAGCAGCAGCCGCGAGCGGGTGGCCTCGACATAGTCGCGCAGCTCTCGACCGGTGAAACCGTCGGCGGTGAAGCCGTATATAATGCCGAATGTGTCGCCGAAGCGGTCGTTAAAGAAAGGCCCAAGCGCGCCGGTCGGCAGTGTATGGCGCATGTCAGTGACGAGATTGCGCACCCTGTGCCAGGTGTCCTGCACCTCGCGCCCGGGTACCGACTGCTTCAGCTCGACGAAGATCGTCGTCACGCCCGGTGTAGTGTAGCTGCGGACGGTGTTGAGGCCCGGCGTCTCTTCAAGCTGGCGCTCCAGCCGCTCGGTGACTTGACTGAGGGTATCCTCCATAGTTGCGCCCGGCCAAGCAGCCGAAATGACCATTGTCTTGATGACGAAGGCAGGATCTTCGTTGCGACCGAGCCGGATGAAGGCGAGCACGCCGGCGGCAACTGCCACGATCATGAGATAGATCACGACCGAGCGGCTCTTGAGTGCCCACTCTGAGAGATTGAAAGTCATCGTGCATCCGCCCCGATCAGCCGAACCTTCTGGCCCTCCCGCAAAAGGCTCGCACCAGCGGTGACGACAATGTCGCCGAGATCGAGTCCATGGGGGATGAGTGCGGTCGCCGGGTCGCTGCTAAGTACGTCGAGCCTACGCAGCGAGACCGTCAGCGTCTTGGGATCGACGATCCAGATGCCTGTCGCCTGATCGTGCTGGGTCAACGCCGTCGCCGGTATTGCGATCGCGGTTGAGCTGCTGCCACGGATCGTTCCCGTAACGGCGGTCCCAAGCCGGAAGCTCGGCGGTGGATCGGTCAGCCCGATCCGAACCCGGAAGGTGCGCGTTACTGGGTCGGCCTGGGGCGCGACCTCCCGCACCCGCCCATGCGCCGCGACGGCAGGGTCGCTAGCCAGCATCACATTCATGCGGGCGTCAGGGGAAATCCGGCGAATGAGATCGGCTGGAAGCTCGAACACCGCATCACGACCATCGCGCCTCGCAAGTTGGACGATCATTTGCCCCGCCTGAACCACCTCCGCCGGTTCGGCGCCGACTCTGGTGACGACACCCGGTGCATCCGCCTTCAGCATGGTGAAGCCGACGACGTCTTCCGCGGCACTGACCCGGGCCTGCGCGGCGTCGGCCTGGGCCTGGGCTGCAGTGCGCGCCTGCTCGGCCGCTTCAAAATCCGCCTGCGTCGTGACGTTACGCTCTAGCAGATGGCTCTGTCGCCCGAACTGATTTTCCGCCTTTCTGAAATCGCTCTGCGCAGCCGCCAACGCCGCCCTGGCAGAACGCAAATCATTGAGCTCGTCCTCGGGGTCGAGCCGCGCGACCGTCTCGCCGTCGCGGACCGTCGCGCCAATGCCGACGCTACGCTCAGCCAGCCGCCCCCCGATGCGAAACGCGAGAGAGGCCTGATCCTGCGCCTCGATGTGACCGGTGAAACCGAGATCTGCCGCCTCACGTGGCGGCTCCACGGTGATCGTTCGAACGATCCGGATCGGCGGTGGGGCATCCGCATTCTCGCGCTGACAGGATGCGGCGATGAAAGCGACCGCTGCGAGCGCCGAAGCGCGCAGGAACCCGATGGCCATATTGCGCCTCATCCCTGTCGCCCCGCAGGCTCTGTGTCGCTGAGCCTGCCCAGAGAGGGCCTACTCATTCGCAAGCCGCTCAATGCAAACTTCTCCTTCCTCCGACGGTCGCTAGACAGAGAAGTGCACCCTGGCACGGGAAGGATCCGCCGTGTCAGCCCTTTCCAGACGACACCTAAACGCTAACAACAGTATGGTGGGCAAGGATTAGCTCAGAATCCCAACTCTACGCCGGACATCCCATTTTTGGGTCTGCCACCTCCCGCTTCGTTCGAGTAACGGGTACTGAGGTAACGTGTCACGAAGGCAAGCCCTTGGCCTTAGAAGCCTACTCGGCGCCGTAATTCCGCCGCAGCTCGAACTTTGGGACGCCCGGTCCAAATTTGGGATTCTGTGCCGATGCTCTCCTCACACAACGAATTATGTTCCGAACTGGCGACCTGAGCCTTTGCACGGGAATGGAGCGGCTGGGCGCGTCTTGGCTCGAGAGCCTGGGTTCATGGGAGGCAGGACATGTCCACCACTACCGCTACCGCCGCGCCGAAGACGGTGATGCAGAGATTTCTGGATGCCGTCGAGAGGGTAGGGAACATGGTCCCCCATCCCGTGGTCATCTTCCTGATTCTGATCGGCATCGTCATCGTACTATCGGCAGTGTTGAGTCTTTTCGGAGCGTCCGTTTCTTTTGAGCGTATCAACCCGGATACTCACCAGGTGGAAACTGCCAGCACGGAGATACGCAGTCTGCTGACTACAGACGGCATCCGCTTCATGTATTCGTCGCTGATACCTAATTTCATGAGCTTCACGGCGGTCGGTCTCATGATCGTCGCCATGATCGGCGCAGGGGTTGCAGAGGAGTCCGGACTCGTCACCGCCCTGATCCGTAAACTGGTGATCGTTTCTCCACGCTGGGCGCTAACTTACATTCTATCGTTCGTCGGCATCATCGCCAGCATCGCAGCTGATGCCGGCTATCTCGTTCTCATTCCGCTTGCAGGTATCGCCTATCTTGCCGTCGGTCGGCATCCGCTAGCCGGTCTCGCGCTTGGCTTTGCGGCGGTGGCCGGCGCTTTCACCGTTAATATGCTGATCAAGCCGCTCGATGCCGTGCTCGTCGAGTTCACCAATGACGCGGCTCATCTTGTCGATCCCAACCGTTCCATTGGACTCGCTTCGAATGTCTGGTTTTCAATCGCCTCGGTGCTGCTCCTTACTGTGGTCATTGCTTTCATTACCGACCGCATGATTGCGCCGCGCCTCGGGGCTTACGATCCCAAGCTGGCAGCGGAAGGAACCACGACGGAGCAGGGTGCCGTACTTTCGGAGCAGGAGACTCGCGGCCTGCGTTTCGCCGGCATCGGATTGCTCGCGCTTGTCGCGGTCTTCTGCCTCCTGACGATTCCGTCGGGTGCACCGCTGCGGAATCCGGACACACGGGAACTCATCGGCAACTCGCCCTTCATGAACGGACTCATTGCGCTTATCATGCTGGTGTTTCTCGTGACGGGCTGGACCTATGGGGTCGGTGCAGGCACCTTGAAGACATTGCCCGAGGTCATTGCGGCGATTGAGAAGTCGATCAAGAGCCTGGGCGGCACGATTTTCCTGTTCTTCGTGCTGAGCCAGTTCGTCGCCTATTTTACCTATACCAACATGGGCACGGTGATGGCGCTCAGCCTGTCGAGCGCTCTGCAAGCGGCCAATATCGGTGCGCTGCCGCTGCTGCTCGGATTCATTGTTGTCGTTGCGATCATCGACCTGCTGCTAACTGGCGCGATAGCCAAATGGGCAATCTTCGCTCCGGTTTTTGTGCCTCTGCTCATGAAACTCGGAGTCGAGCCGGAGGCCGTACTCGCCGCCTATCGCGTCGGCGATTCGCCGATGAACGCAATCACGCCGTTGAACGCCTATTTTGCCCTCGTCGTTGGGTTTGCACAAAAGTACGATCGCTCTGCTGGCGTTGGCACGATCGTCTCGCTGATGCTCCCCTATGTCATTTGGATGTTCGTATTGTGGACCGCTCTCTTTGCCATTTGGAAGATGCTCGGTCTGCCGTGGGGGCTATGACCCCGGCCCCCATCTCAGCGCTACGTAACTCTCACCTGATCGGATGGATATGATGGATACCAAGAGCACCCCTTCCATTCCTCTCGACACCGACGCAGCGATCAATCACCTGATGCTGTTTCTTTCGGTTGAAGGTGTGACCGGTAAGGAAGCCAATATCGCAGCCGCGGTTAGCGACGCGCTGACGAAAATCGGCGTGCCGGCCTCGGCCATTCGTTTCGACGACGTCAACAAGCGTATCCCGCTACCAACCGAAACCGGCAACCTGATCGTCGACCTGCCGGGAACCCGACCGGGACCGCGCCTGCTGTTCTCGACCCATCTCGACACCGTTCCGCTCTGTGCTGGCGCCAAGCCGAGGCGTGAAGGCGACCGCATCGTGTCAGACGGCACGACAGCACTTGGCGGCGATGCCCGCACCGGCGTGGCGCTTCTCGTCGTCTTGGCCGAGACGCTGATCAAGAACAAGCTTTCCCACCCGCCGATCACTCTGCTTTTCACGGTGCGCGAGGAGAGCGGCCTGCACGGCGCCCGCGAATTGAACCCTGCGGATCTTGGCGGTCCGGTAATGTGCATCAATGTCGATGGGCAACTCGCCTCGGAGCTCATCATAGGCGCGGTCGGTCAGGAAAATTGGGAAGTCGAGATCACAGGCCGCGCCTCGCATGCTGGCGTCGCTCCTGAAAAAGGCATCTCGGCAACGCTGATCGGCGCCATCGCCCTCACAGAAGCGCAGCGAGCCGGGTGGTTCGGCAAGGTCGTCAAGTCCGATGGCCGCGGCAGTAGCAATGTCGGTATCTTCGGCGGAAAGGACGGAAAGTCTGCAGGAGATGCTACCAATGTCGTGACCGATTATGCCTATATCCGTGGCGAGGCACGCAGCCCAGAGGCTGCTTTCGCGACCAAGATCGCCGATGGCTTCAAGGAAGCCTTCGCCAAAGCCAAAGCGGAGGTGAAAGATCACGAGGGTGGCACCGCTGAAGTGAAATTCAGCCACCAGCCGGCCTACCCACCCTTCGAGCTCGCTAAGGACAGCCCCGTCGTCCAGCGTGCGACCAGGGCTCTGGCCAGACTCGGCATCGAGCCGAGCTATCTGTTCTCCAATGGCGGGCTCGACGCCAATTGGCTCGATAAGCATGGCATTCCGACCATCACCATCGGTGCCGGCCAAGCCGAGATCCACACCATCAAGGAATATGTGAACCTTACCGAATACGAGAAAGGCTGCCGACTTGGCGTGCTGATGGCGACGCTGGAGGATTGATGCCTGCGCTGGGCACCGCCGAGGAGGCGCCCTGCAAACGGTTTCGGCGGCCGAGACAATACTCTAGGGAGCTGCACGATTGAGCCCGATAGCGTATACCGGCATCATCATCGCCGTTGCCGTCGTTCTGTTTGTCTGGAACAAAATTCCTGTCGTCCTCGTCGCCATGATGACCGCGCTGGCGCTATGGGCCACTGGGATCTTGACTTTGCCCCAGGCCCTTGCCGGCTTCGGCGATCCAGCCGTGATCTTCATCGCCTCGCTCTTCGTCATCAGCTCTGCTCTTGAAGTAACCGGCGTCACTGCCTGGGCCGGCCAACTCCTGATCAAGGGGGCCGGAGAGGAGAGCCGGACCCGACTCCTTCTCCTGAAGATGATCCTGGTCGCGCTGCTCACCGCTCTGATCAGCGTGAATGGCGCCGTCGCTGCGCTGCTGCCGGTTGTCGTTGTCATCGCGGTGCGGCTCAGGCGCAAGTCTTCGCAATTGCTCATGCCGTTGGTCTTTGCGGCCCATGCTGGTTCTATGCTGGCGTTGACCGGCACGCCCGTCAACGTGCTGGTTTCGGAAGCCGGCGCCGAGGCGGGGGTAGGGGAATTTGGCTTCTTTGAGTTCGCGCTGATCGGTGTGCCGCTGCTCGCAGGCACTATGGCGATCATTGTCGTGTTCGGGCAGCGGCTGCTTCCGGAACGCAATGGTGCCACCATGCCTGCTGATTTCAGCCGCCATGCCAAGACGCTGGTCGAGCAATACGGGCTTGCCAGCGGCCTCTATCAGCTGCGTGTGCGTGCGAGTTCGCCATTTGTCGGTCAGGCAGCTGCGGCGATTGACCTGTCTGCCTATCCGGAACTGAAACTCGTCGCCATCCAGGACAACATATCGAGCGGCCCGCTGCGTAGGGCGGCGATAGCCGAGGGGGACCATCTGCTGCTGCGGGGGGACGCTGACGCGGCGGCGGCATTGGCGGCCAAGGCCCATCTTGCATTCCGCGAGGAGACAAAGACCGGTCAAGGGGAGGAGGTGCTGTTCAACCGCCGTTCCGGCTTGGCCGAAGTGGTCATTCCGCCGCGTTCGGGCCTGATTGGCCAGCGTGTGTTTCCCGGCATGGTGACCGATAGCGGGGATCTCATCATTCTTGCCGTGCAGCGTGGCGGCGCTGAGGCGAAAGTTGGTAGCGTGGCCAAACAAGCTGGCGGTATCGTTCTGCAGGCTGGCGATACCATGCTCCTGCAGGGCACCTGGAAGGCCCTCGATGTTCACCTGAACGATCCCGACGTCCTGGTCGTGAGCTCGCCCGAGCTGGTTCGCCGCCAAGCCGTGCCAATGGGACCCGGTGCGAAGCAGGCGGTTGCGATACTGATCGGGATGGTCATCCTGCTCGCGACCGGAATCGTTCCCCCGGCGGTCGCCGGGCTCCTAGCTGCCGGCGCTGTCATTCTCTCCGGAATCATGAGCGCCGAACAATCTTATCGCGCGATCAGCTGGACCACAGTGATCCTGGTCGGTGCCATGATGCCGCTCTCCACGGCAATGACCGAAACAGGGGCGGCGAAGTTGATGGCCGAGCAACTCGTCTCATTGGTTGGCGAGGCCGGCCCCATCGCGCTGCTGGCCGGGCTATTCGCGCTGACTGCCATCATGGGCCAGTTGATCAGCAATACAGCGACGGCGCTCATCGTCATTCCCATCGGGGTTGCTGCGGCCACAAGCATGGGCGTCTCACCGCAGCCGGTCCTGATGTCCACAGCCATCGCGGCGGCTGCCTCTTTTTTGACCCCTATCGCTACACCGACAAACTTGATGGTGATGGGGCCGGGCGGCTACGCCTTCAGTGATTACTGGAAGCTCGGCCTGCCGCTGCTGATTTGGTTCTTTGTCGTGTCGGTGTTCTTCGTGCCATTGATCTGGCGCTTCTGAGAAAGTGTACTGCGCCAAATGCATTGAGCATTCGTGTCTCTAAAGCATCAGTGATGGATAGTAGGCAGGGATTCCCGGATGCGCTGTGAGAAATCGGGCGCGCTGTCCGCTGCTTGAGCTGCCTCATTGATGAGGGAGCGCCGCCTCAGCTCAGGGAATGGCAACATCGTGTCCACCCGGCCCGAGTGATAAAGATAGCTGTCTATCAGGCCATTGAGAAGATGGCGGATCTCAAACCGGCCCTGCCGCCCGGCGGCGTTGGCGTAACGCACGATGTTGATCGTGCAACTGTTGCTGATCAGATGATACCATTCCGGCCGGTCGGCGAGCTGGTTGATCCTATCGAGGTAGACCAGCAGGAGTCTACGTGCATCCTCGGGCGAGGTATTGAGACGGTAGAGATACACCGTTTCGTGGCGGTAATTGCTGCGCACGCGGACGAGATCGCGCTCGTCGCCTACGACATAGATCAGCTCGAACTGCTTGAAAATGGACGCAATAGGATCGAAGCCCTCTCCGACCTCCGGTCGCGTTTCAATGGAGATGCTCAGTGGCGGGGCGTTATCGAAGAGAAAGCTCAGAAACGTGTGGCCAACAGGGCCCTCGCTCCAATAGGACACGTAGAAATCGATGCCGGTCAGGTGCGAAAGCCACACTTCGCGTTCTTCGTAACGCACCGTGAAATCATCACGGCTGCGGTAGTCGAAATTGCGCACGCCGGTGAGGCGTACGCGATCGCCGTCAATGAAAGCCCTTGGCATCACCGCGACCTCCTGCCGCCACGGGCGATCATGGGAAGGTTGGATGGTGGTCCACCATGCGACCAGGCAGAGAAAGACCATGCCAAAAGCAAACTTCATGTGCCTTCGGCGCGACAACCAGATGGCCCAAAATGCAAACGCGGCGAAGGATGCCGCCAATCCGAGACGCATCCAGGCCCACGGCAGGTTCGAATAATAGATTGCCAGTGTGCCCCATGCGATGAGCATGACCCAGGCCAGGAACCGGATTCCCGAGATCATGTAGCCCAAGAACCGCAATAGGAGCGTGCCGCGCGACTTTGATCGGAACTTCATGCTGGTACCTGCATATCAGATCGCCAATCGCCCCGAAGCTATAGTCCGGAAGAGGGCCTCGCTTCAGCGAGCGTATCCTTACGGATTCTGCCATTTTTAGTGAGGATGAGGAAGTTTCTATCCGGCGCTGGGATGAAGCCGAGTTTCGCCGAGAGATTGCCTGCGACGAACAGAAGGTCGCCAGATCACCATCGCCTTCGGGCGTCATCCCTAGCGCTGCACAGGCTCAAGGCAGGTAAGCCACTCGTTCAAACCTGCGGGCCGCGAAGCGAGAGACCAGCGCCAGCAAGGCGCAGACTGCTGCTCCGATCAGATCCGTACGGACCGAGATCGGCAGGTTCACGAAACCGAGCGACGTCAGGCCTGCAAGAACCGCCATCAATACGGCGGCGCAGAGCAGGATCCAGCTCACTCCGTACAAAAGGGAGGCTGAAATATTGGGTCCCAAGCGCATGGTTTGTTCCTTTTGCGACATGGAAACGGTTTATAGGCACATGCATGAGCTAATCGGCATGCTGATCAAGCGATGCGCTTATGGGATTGCGTATCCGCATTCCATTCATTGCCTTCACATGGGAGTGACAATGATCGACCTGAGAGAACTTAGCCATCGCTTTCTCGCGGGCTTCGCTGGGACTGTACCCGAACTCTCTTCGGAACGCCCGGCTGAAGGTAGAGTGGTCCTCAAAGCCTACATCCTGTGCGATCGAATGGATGGACTGGATTTTGACAGGGTCGCCGAGGCGGCGATGCGCATCTCGCAGCCGTTCACGGTTTATGAAGCGTGCAACGCCACCACTGCACTCAAGTATCCGATATAGCTTAGAACGGGACACTGCCAGGAGACGGCATAGCTGCTCTGAATCGAAATCCGGAGATGCCATATTGCGTCGCACGATATGGAGAGCCCTATCAATCATGAGCGATGCGACAGAGCGAGCAGCAACCTCTGCATGTCCGGCGCTTGGGAGAACGCAAGCCATAACGAAAGAACGCGTCACTGACATGAGACGTCGTGCATGCTCGTCTGAAATATACGAGAGTTGGCGAGAAAGCCCGTCCATATAGTTCGCGAGCAAGGCTGCAAGTGCGGGGTCGAGATTCAGGTTGTGGGCCCGATCGAGGCCGCTCATGTCTGCCTCGAAGAGGTCTCGCGGAAGCATGAGCATGAGTAGTTCGCTACCGTCTGCTCCTCCTGTATATGGCATCGCCAGCGAACAGTGCCCCATGTTCTTGGCGAAGGACGTCGACAGGGTGAGCGCTGCCTGATCCGACGAAGTGCTTCGCGTGAGCACAACACACCAATCGTTTACGGAGGGTCTAGGCCGATGCCACCGCTGATGCACCGTGACATCAGGAAAGAACATCCGCGTAAGTGTAATCTCCCCGAGTGTCCATGAAGAGAACTCAGCCGATAGCTCTGTCCTGCTGTCCGGAGTTGGTAAAAGCTCAACGAACTCAGCTATGAAATTTGGCCAGGCGCTCAAAATATTTGAATGCCGTATATCCATTGCGGAGAGGAATTTTTGGCAAGATGTATGGGTGAAGTGGGCAGACTCAGTAATAGAATGAGTCACGATGACCTCCGCTTGGCACCTAAGTGTAACGCTCTATGAAGTTTTACTCCGCACTAAATCCAGTTGGTTCAGCGAGTTCATATTTTAACTCGCAGCCACTGCAGTAAATTTCATCGGTCACACTCTCAGCGGTGCCTCCGATACCCTTTCTTTCCTCTGTGCTCATGTACCGTTGAGGACAAGCGGGTCGGCCTTCTCCACCTTTTGCAAGGCGTTTGGACTGTCGAAGTCGACCGGGCTTCCCTCACGCGAGATCGTATTGGCTCGATTCTATCATAGGCCTTCGTAATGGGCATGCTTGACTAACTTGGACAATTACTTGACGGATCCGGACAGAAAGGCTCGCTCTCGAGCGGCAGCCTGAAGGTCGCGCGCAACCTGGTTCTCATGAGCACCGGAACTCTGCTGGTTCAGGATGGACCGGATTGTCTGCAGCACTCAGCTTGGTGAGAAGGGGTGACGTGCGGACCTAAGCGCGCAGGCTGCATCTCCTCTCAGGAGAATGTTCAGAAAGAGCAGAGAAGTCCAAAAGGACCGAGATGCTGAGAGCATACGATATCACGAAACATTAAAATCGGCTCGTGCTGCCAAGTTGGGTATCGTGGCAAATTAGCGACATGTGTTCCCGGAATATCTCCACACTCATTCGCAGGATATTAGATTTTACGCCTATCAATGAGCAGTCATGCCTATGAATTGGAAAGGTAAATTCTGTTGTAGCAGGCATTTCCTCTAGGGCAGCTAGTCTCTCCACACAAATTCGTGCGCTTGACCTTACGTCATGTGCGTGTTGGCCATCCCCCAAAGCTTGAGCGAGACCCAGCCTCAGCGGGCAAAGTCTTAACAACGAATGAGCGTCCGCAGCGGCGCATATGGGGCAGCAATGACCAACGCCATCTACACGTTCGAACCTGGTAGCGGAACGATGATCGGTCTCGACTCGACATCGAAGACAGGCAGTTACGTTCTGGCATCTGCCGATAGCGTGAAGTTGGTGATTGCCACCGAGATAAATGAACTCTTCGATCCTGCCTATACTTACACCGAGGGTTTTGGCCAAGGGCTGTTGCTCGGTGGGAATTTTCCCGAGACTTCAGTGAAGTTCTCCGCAACGGACAGCGCCACAGGCCAGCAGCCACAAGCCTTCGATCTGAAGTCGCTATACATGTCCAATGATCTGACCGGCGTCACGCAGACCTATAGGATCACCACGGACTCGGGAGCCTATGAGATCATCACCCTTGCGGCTGATGAGAGCAGGGTAGTCACCTTCACGAACCCCGGTTTCCTTGGCATCAGGTACTTCACGGTCACTGCCGATACCGACCTTGTTTCCGGCAATGGCGCACAAGGCGAGTTTCTCGGATGTGTGGACAGCATCGCCTTGGAGAACATCAGGGCAATCGACACGGTCGCCCCCACCATGACGTCCATCGGAGTGCCGCCGAATGGCACGTATCGGACAGGTCAGACACTGGACTTCACGGTATTCTTCAGCGAGGCCGTCACTGTCGGGGGTGTGCCGCAGCTTGCCATCGATATCGGCGGGCGGACAGTCTATGCGGATTTTGCGCTCGGTGCAGGAGCGTCCTTGACTTTCCGTTACACGGTGGAAGCGGGGCATCTCGGTTGGATCGTTTAGGACAAACGGCGGTACGATCAGGGATGCGGCAGGCAATAACGCGGCGCTGGTGCTAAACGGAGTTGGTTCGACGGCAGGAGTCCTGGTGGATTCAGTCGTGCCGCCCGCGCCGTCCACGCCCGACCTCGCTGCGTCCTCCGATACCGGTACCTCCAACAGCGATAACATCACCGGTGACACCACTCCGACCTTCACCGGCACCGCGGAGGTCGGCGCAACCGTCAGGCTGTATAGCGGGTCCACCGAGATCGGCTCCACTGTCGCCGTCAATGGCACCTGGAGCATCACAAGCTCCACGCTCGCCGCGGGCAGTTACCTCATCACCGCCAGGGCGACCGATACTGCCGGCAACGACGGTCCTGTGTCGCAGGCCTTACAGATCGAGGTTGTCACCGCCGCGCCCGGCACGAAGGTGAACAGCATAGCCTTTTCGTCCGATACCGGAGCGTCCGCCACCGACTTCGTGACCCGCACGGCCAGCCAGACAATCAGCGGCACACTGGACACGCCATTGCAGGCGGGCGAGCGCGTTGAGCTTTCGCTCGATGGTGGACAGAGCTGGACGACCGCTGCCACCGACAACTACACTTCCTGGTCGCTGGCAGCGACGCTGGTTTCCGGCACGCACACGATCCTGGTACGCGTAGCGAATGCCGTCGACGCTGGCGGTGAGAAATACGAGCGGCAATACACTCTCGACACCGTTGCACCGACGCTGGCCATTACCAGCGACATGGCGCGCTTGAAGGCTGGCGAGACGGCGACCATCACTCTCACATTCAGCGAAGACCCGGGTTCGAGCTTCACATGGGACGGGTCCGTTGGTGACATCATGGTCTCGGGAGGAACGCTGAGCGCCATCTCGGGGAGTGGCCTTATCCGCACCGCGACCTTCACGCCCAGCCCGGACACGAACGGCGGCATGGCTTCGATTACGGGGCCGCAGGCTCCTACATCGATGCAGCCGGAAACGGCGGTGGAGCTGGCGCAACACCTAGCCTGACGTTCGACTCCAGCACTCCCACTTTCCAGTCCATCGGATCGTCGCCTTCAGACGGGGCGGACGAAGTTCCGCAGGATGCCGGCATCGTCCTGCGCTTCAGCGAGGCGGTGTTCACAGGTAACGGAGGCAGTATCGTCCTTTACAACGTGACTGACGGAACGGTGATCGAGACTATTTCCTTCAACTCATCTGCCATCACCGGATGGGGAACCCAAACGATCACGATCGATCCGTCGGTCCTTCTACCCCAGGGCAAGAACGTCGCCGTGAAGTGGGGTGAATCCGTCTTCCGCGACGAGGCGGGCAATCCTGTCGCCGAGAACACGACCGACACTCTTCTCGATTCCACCGTGGAAGATCCCAACGACATTCCAACCGCCACCAACCTGACCCAGGTTAAGGCGATTACTGAGGATGGGTCCAGCATTGCCCTGGATCTCATTGTGGTCTCCGACCTGGACGGCTGGGACACGATCACCGCGATCCTCACTCTCAGCGACCCGGTGGCTGCTAGCCTCTCCGTCGGCACCTTCGGCTCTGCGACGTCGGTCTTCAATGCGGCAACCGGCGTGTGGGCCGTCACCGGATCGGTTGCCGACGTGAATGCGGCCCTCGCCGCCGTGACGCTCACGCCAGGGGTCAATTACGACCATTCCTTCACGATCACCACCCGCATCCGCGATGCCGCGGGTACAGGTCCGGCGGACGGCACCATCACGGTCTCTGTCACTCCCGTCAACGACGACCCGTTGGCGAGCGTCCCGCTCAGCATCTCGGTGACGGAGGACACTCCCATTGCCTTGACCGGCATCAGCTTCTCAGATCTCGATGCCGGTGCGGGTAACGTGACAGCAACCTTCAGCGTTGCTGCGGGAACGCTCTCGGCGGACAGCGCAGCGGGCGTGACCGTGGGTGGAACGGCATCAGCGCTGACGCTGACGGGCACAATCGCGCACATCAATGCCTTCATCGCGGCAAGCGGCCTGAGCTATGCCCCGGCGCAGGACGACACCGGTATCAGAGTGCTGACCGTTACGATCAACGATGGCGGCAACAGCGGCACCGGTGGAGTGCGGACCGATACCAAAGTGGTCGACCTGCACATCCAGGCGATCGACGATGTCGCCATCATCGCCGGCGACATGACCGGTTCAGTGACGGAAGACATCGCTCTCGTCACCTCGGGCATCCTGACTGTCTCGGATGTGGATGCCGGCGAGGATGGGTTCCTGGCTCAGCACGATGTCGTCGGCGCTTACGGCACCTTCTCCTTCGACCACACCACAGGCGCTTGGAACTACGTGCTGGACAACGGCGCCGCCGCAGTCCAGGCCCTCAACCAGGGCGAGACCAGGCAAGACACCTTCACCGTACGCTCGGTCGATGGCACCCAGGCAGTTGTGACCGTCACCATCAATGGCACCAAGGATGCCAATGTGATCGACGGAGTGAACGTGGACCGGACTGAGACTGTCAATTCTGATGGCTCGGTCTCGCAGGTGGTTGCAATCCCGGTGGTGGGTCCCGGTCGAAGTGATAGCGATGGCAGCCCTGGCTATGCCGACATCCCGCTGGTATCGGTGGGAGGCCGGGTCATGCTTCTCGTCCAGCTCGGAGTCGGCCTTGGCCTGACAGCCTCCGGCTCTGCTGCGCCCAAGTCGGCGGGCTCCTCGCTGGCTGACCTGATCCGTGAAATCGAGGCCCGCACGACGGTCGGCTCCCCCGACCATGCATCGTTGACAGGAGGCGGATCAGGCTTCCTGACCGGCCTTCAGACCGACATGCCGCTGATCGTGCAGAGCCTTGTTCTCACGCAGAGCGGCGCCACGTCTGGCGTTCCGCTCGTGATCAGCGGCAGCAGCGACGCGGATGCCCCGGCGACCGCGCTCGTCATCGATGCGGTCGGCCTTGCAGCCGGCACGGTGATCGAACTTCAGAACGTGTCCTTCGCCACGATCCTCGGCAATGTGCGGGTGACAGGCGGCGCGGGCTCCCAGGTGGTGTATGGCGACAGCGCCAGCCAGCACATCGTGCTTGGTGCCGATGACGATACTATCCACGGCGGTGGCGGCAACGACTACATCGGCTCCGAGGGCGGCAATGATTGGCTGTACGGCGATGACGGCAATGACACCGTCTCGGGCGGCATCGGCCATGACCACCTGTTCGGCGGCAGCGGCAACGACCGTTTGATCGGGGGCTCGGGCAACGACCGTCTCTACGGCGACAGCGGCAATGACCGCCTCGATGGCGGGGCAGGGCGTGATCGCCTCGAAGGAGGCACCGGCAATGACGCTTTGTACGGAAGGTCCGGCAATGACACGCTCGTAGGCGGCCTGGGACGGGAGAAGCTTTTTGGCGGGGCTGGCCGGGATGTTTTCAAATTCAACTCGGTCGAGGAAAGTCGGGCTGGTTCACAACGCGACATCATCTACGACTTCAAGACGGGATTGGACCGGATCGACCTGCGTGGGATCGATGCCAACGAGAATCTCAGGGGTAACCAGGCATTCTCCTGGAGCGGCGCCGAAGGTCCCTTCCTTTACCGATATGAAGCCGCAGCGGGCTTCACCGGCAAAGCCGGGGAGCTGCGCTATGCCGACGGCATCCTGATGGGTGACACGGATGGCGATGGTCGAGCCGACTTCGAGATCAGGATCGTCGGCACATTCACCTACGGCGACGTGATCCTCTGAACAGGGAGCGGAAGAGGGGGCCTGAGCCTCTCTCCGTCTTGCCGACTTATCATCACTTGAATGCGTGGAGATTCCTATGAAGCGCCTGTTTATGTCCCTGTTATCGCTCGCTGTCGGGACGGCCATGGCCTCGGCCGGCGACCTGCCGCGCCGGACGGCCCCTCGGCCTCCTGAACTAGCCGTCCCGGCTCTCGGTTGGAGCGGATTTTATGCCGGCGTGCACGGCGCCTGGGTCCTCGATAACGGTGATGCGCAGCGCGCTGGACTTTCCGGGGTTTCGCCTGCCGCCCTGCACGACCCATGCGGGTCTGAGTGCCAGCGCCTTAGGTGGGGGCGCCCAGGTCGGCTACCTGTGGGACTTCGGCAGCATGGTGGCTGGCATTGAGGCGGATCTCACCGCTCTGGACGTGGGCCGCTCGCGCAGCTTTGATGGCGCGGACGGCGCGTTTGCCGTGCGCACGGATCTAGGTTCGCAGATGAACTGGTTCGGCGCGGTCAAGGGGCGGATGGGCCTGTCGATGCCGAGCTTTCTACCGTTGTTTATCGGCGGTCTGGCCTATGCGCAGATCGAGCGGTAGGGGCGGATCATGGTCACGCCTCCAGGTGTCGGACCGCAAGCCAACCGCGACGCGTGGACGACCGGCTTTGTGCTTGGCGGTGGCACGGAGCACATGCTGAGTGAGAACGTGTCGCTCAAAACAGAGACGCTGTACTACAAGCTGCAGGACGAAACGCTGGCGCTCACGCGGGCCGGCGATCAGGCGAGCTATCGCTTCGCGAATGACGGCTGGATCAGCCGTGTCGGCCTGAACTTGCGCTTTTAAACCCGGATCAACCGATGATTTTCAGCTGATCAGGAGATCAAGATTTCGGGGTAGGTGCCGGGTGCAGTGAAGGACATTCGCTGACCGTCGTTTAACGGCGAATATGGGATACCGGCAGATGAGAAAACGCTCAGCAGTTCGATGTGTAATGCTCTCGAGCTTTGCACATGCGGTGCGGGTTAGCGGCCCTGTTTAGTTGCAATCCAAATCGTGTGTCTTGCGCCCCTGCGCGTTCCGTGGGCACGGGCACCTACTTCATCCACTTTAAATCCCGATTTGCGTAATTGCTGGGTGAAGGCTTTATTCGGAGCCGATGACCACACGGCAAAGACACCTCCAGGGGTCAGTGCTGCCCGAGCCGAGCCAAGCCCCGACAAGTTGTAAAGACTATCGTTGGTCTGACAAGTCAGCCCCTCGGGTCCGTTGTCGACATCCAGCAGGATTGCATCGTAAGCGGACCGGCGCGATCTTATGAGGCTGCCGACATCCCCTTCGAAGATGCTGACGCGCGGATCCGCAAGGCTTTCGCCGAATACCTCGGCCATGGGACCTCGGGCCCATGTCACGACGGCGGGTACCAGTTCAGCCACGGTGATCTGTGCATCGGGCCCGAGTTCAGCAAGCGCGGCGCGAAGCGTAAAGCCCATCCCCAGCCCACCGATAAGGATCCGTGGACGCTCGCGGCCCTGAAGCTTCAGGCAGGACAATCTGGCGAGCGCCTCCTCGGAGCCACTGAGGCGGCTATTCATCAGCTCGTTGCTACCCAACATGATGGAGAACTCGGCCCCACGCCTCTTGAGGCGCAGCTCGCCCCCGTCGCTAGGGATTTTCGCCGTATCGAGTAAGACCCAAGGAATCATGAAAAGCTCTTTGGACAGCACCACCTGCGTTCCGAGACCATGCATGATGGAATGCATTGGCCGGGAACGCCGATCAGTGGATACACGCTCACCCATACCTTTGGCCAGTGCGCCAAATTCTCTTGCTCATGATCGCTTTCACAGGACGATGTGAATGAGCGCTATCGCTTGCCGCCGGATGGCTTGGCCGGCGTTCCGGCTTTGCCCTGATTTGCGAAGGGTGATGTCGGGATTGCTTCCTTCGGCTTGTCCTTCTTCGGCTTCTTTGCTTCGCGGTTGCTGCGCTGCTCACCTCTGGCCATGGCTAGCCTCCGATCGTCAGACAGTTCATGGGAGAAATTGTCTCACTCGTGGGCTGGTTTGTCGAGCAGACGGTCGAAGTCGGCCAGCACGCGGTCGATCAGCTTGCGGCGGCGCAGATCGCTCGCATCCAAGCTCTGTGCGAAGAGGCCAAGCAGATAGCGTGCTTTCTCAACGGCCTCTGGCCAATCGGTCGCGGGTGCGGCTGCCAGCAGGTCTTCGAGCGCTGCCTGTCTTGTGCGTAACGCTTTCTGATCGGCTTCGACTTCCGACCGGAGCCGCCGAAGATCAGTAGCCTTCTGTGCTGTCATGCCGCGATGAGCATCGAGATTGGTCGGTCGATCAGCCATAGTCTTGTGCCTCCGTGTCGGTTGCCTGTGCATCAAGTGGCAAGTCGATCTGCTACGCACGTTCACTCAGCAGGCGGGCCAGCGTTTTGGCCAGGCGTTCATATTGTTCAGCGGGCTCGGGTAACACGCCCTGCCACTCGTGAGCGCGAAGCGCCCAAGCAACGTCGGAGAGGCTGCCGAGAGGCTCGTGCGGCCAAGCAGGCTCGCTGGTGGGCATGAGGATCATAAACTGCCGTGAAGCCTTCATACCCACGCGGGCGACGTACAGGATCTCATCATCCCGTCGAAGCCGTGCGACCGGTTCGTAAATCCGGGATCCGTGGAAGAAAGCTTCGCCGTTGGTCAAATCTCAGAGGCCCTTGCAGTGATCTGACTCTCGCGTACGGCGCGCTCGCCGAAGCCCGATGATTTGATGCGATAGGAGACTTCACCGGTCTGATCGGCTGGCATGAGGCGGGTAACCTCGTAGATACCGCTGGCGCTCGCACGTTTATCCGAGAAGTTCGGATGGGTGATGCGAACCAACTGATGAATTTTGTATTTGTGAGACATTCTCTTCTCCTGAAGCACGACCGGAATGGAGCAGGGAAACGCGCGTCTCCCGCATGGGAGTTGGCGATCCAAACGAAAAAGCCGCCCCACGTGGGAGCGGCTTCGAGACTTAGCGGCACAGGCTGTGTTCTGTGCCGATCATCAAGGATCACGCGTTCTCGATGTTATTGACGGCGATCTTGCCGGAGCGGCGGTCTTCAGCCGTGTCGAAGGCAACCTTTTGGCCTTCAACGAGGTTACGCATGCCTGCGCGCTCAAGGGCGGTCGCATGGACGAACACGTCCTGGCTGCCGTCGCTCGGCTGGATGAAGCCGAAGCCCTTCATTTCGTTGTAGAATTTTACAGTGCCCGTAATCATGGGGGTAGCCTTTCGCGATTGCTGTAGATGCACGTGAGCGAAGGCGTGCGGAAGCACGGCCTTGTCTCGGTTCGTCGATGTAATGGTAAGAAAGTCCGAACGTGCGCCTGACAAAGTCAAAAGCGAAACGACCCGATTGTCCGGCCAAAATCCGATAAGAACTATATAGGCTCTTTCTTAATCGATAACAAGTGCTGCGTTTTTTCTCGTTAAAACTAGGCAGAAATCAGCAGGGCTGGTTGCGATCTAGGGATGAACTAGGATGAGACAGCGCTGCTGCTATTGGGTATTCAACTTGGGTTCCTTCACCTGCCTCCGAACCGGTAAAGTCATCAAAGTGATCATTGCGAGCCACACATTAAGGCTTCCGTAACGCTCACATGCCGCTCAATGTTATCGGCCTTCCGGAGAACCCTAGGCGATGGCTAAGCCTCCATCCTGGATCCGGGGCGCTTACTGCCTGCCTCTGCCTTTTGGGCTGAACTCTCTTCAAGCGTCGGATAGACGCCCGCCAGCACCTGGCCGAAATGGCGGCGCAAGGCATTGTTGCAGCCGCACGACAAGCTATCCAATTTGTCCAGATCGCGGACCCGAACGCCGCCTCTGCGGGTCTCTAGCAAGTTCTTGCGTTTCAAGGATTGGATGACCCGGCTGACATAGCTTCGGCCGACACCCATCATGCTGGCCAACTGCTCTTGGGTCAGGGGTACGTCATGATCACCTGTTCGATCGATTGCAGCCAGCAGCCATTTCACCGTCCGTTGCTCGATCGTATGGACCGCGTTGCACGCCACCGACTGGAACACTTGCGCCAGCATGCAATCCGCGTAGCGGGCGAACAGGTGACGCAGGCTCGGCGAGCGGGTTTCGAACTCCTCCAGGTCGGCTGTGGAAAGGCGCAGAAACGGACCTGGGAACTGGACCTCTGACCGGGCAAAGGCCGGCAGACGTCCTTGACTTACGATCCCGCCGATTGCGCCTTCACGCCCGATAAGGGCCGTTTCCACGGTGATGCCTTCATCGAGCTCAACCACAAACGAGGCAAGGCTGGGACCACAAGGGAAGTAAACGAATCTGACCTCGTCCCCAGGCTGGTAAAGCCCCGATCCGGCTTCGCCCTCCCATTCCTGCAGCGAGGGCGCAACGATGTTCAAATCCTCCGACCTGAGAGCACTCAACAAGTTATTCCCGGCAATCCTCTCCCTGAGGCGCGACGGGATAGTGGCAGGTTGCATGAGACCGTATTCTCCAACGACTTCGGCAATAGCAACGCGTCAGGGCAAATAATGTTCAATTGTGAACTTATCCGTGTCCATATGTGCACTTGTGGACAGACAGGGTGCGCTTTGCCTGTCACAAGGACGCATGAGCATCCCCATATGACGAGTCTATTGGCTTCATGAGCCAGATGTCGGGCCCGGCAGTCCAAGCACGGGATTCAGCCGCCGATCTACGGTGCAATCGAAGCCGCATACTCGTTGAGGTTTTCCATGACATTTTCGCCATATGCCGATGCCGCTCCGATCCCGACGGGCGTACCGGGCCTCGATAACATTCTGACCGGCGGGTACGCCGCCAACCGAGCTCATCTCATCGAGGGGCGGCCCGGTTCCGGTAAGACGACGTTGGGGATGCAATTTCTGATCGCCGGCGCTCAGCAGGGCGAGACCTGCCTCTACATCACTTTGTCCGAGAGCAAGCGTGAGCTTCTGTCCGTTGCCTCCCGCCACGGCTGGTCTCTCGAGGGCATCGAGATCTTCGAACTGGTTCCGCCGGAACTGAGTCTCGATCCGAAGCAGGAGCAGAGCTTGGTCTATGCGTCCGAGCTGGAACTGGGCGAGACCGTGCGAATGGCCCTGGCGGAGATCGAGCGGGTGAAACCCAGCCGGGTTGTCTTCGACTCGCTCTCCGAGATCCGACTGCTCTCTCAGGGCTCCCTGCGCTACCGACGGCAGGTTCTGGCGTTGAAGAGCTATTTCCTGCTCAACGATGCGACCGTCCTCATGCTTGACGATCTCACCTCCGAGCAGGATGACCTCAATCTGCACTCCATCGGTCACGCCGTGATCCGCCTCGACCAGATCGTGCCGATTTATGGATCGGAACGGCGCCGGATCACGGTGACGAAGATGCGCGGCACCGCCTTCCGGGGCGGCTACCACGATCTTATCATCCAGCGAGGTGGACTGCGGGTATTTCCCCGCCTCGTAGCGGCCGATCATCACGCCGCGTTCGCATTCGAGACGGTTCCCAGCGGCATCGACGAACTCGACAACATTCTCGGCGGCGGTTTGAGCCGCGGAACGAGCACTCTCGTCGTTGGACCCTCGGGCGCGGGCAAGTCAACTTTGGCGCTGGGCTATCTCTTCGCCGCCCTGGAGCGCGGCGAGCCCGCTCTGATAATCAGCTTCGATGAGACTATCGGTATTCTCATGCAACGGGCCAAAGGCGTCGGGTACGACTTGGGTCCCTATGTCGAGACGGGGCGGCTTCGCATCGAGCAGATCGATCCGGCTAATGTCTCGCCGGGAGAGTTCGCCGGCCGTGTGCAGGACGCCGTTGAAGAGGATGGGGCGCGAATCGTCGTGATCGACAGTCTGACTGGCTATCTGAACGCAATGCCTGAGCAGCCGTTCATCGTGCTCCAGATGCACGAACTTCTCACCTATCTCAACCAGCAGGGGATCGTGACGATCCTAATTCTGGCTCAGCATGGCATGATCGGCCAAATGGCCTCACCGATTGATCTTACTTATCTCAGCGATACCGTCGTCCTTCTGCGCTTCTTCGAGGCCAACGGCCGCATCCGGCGGGCTTTGTCGGTGGTGAAGCGACGCACGGGATCGCACGAAGATACAATTAGAGAATTCCGGATCGACGGCCAGGGGTTGCGCGTTGGTTCGCCACTGGAGCAGTTCCGGGGTGTGTTGACGGGCGTACCGACATTCGAGGGTCAGCGCGCCTCGCTTCTGGAGGAGCGTGAGACCGACAATGATGGAGTCCGATGAGGTGTCTGTGCTGATCCTTGCCCCACACGGGCGAGATGGTGCTGTCGCATCGGCGATCCTCGGTGAAGTCGGGCTCTTGGCTTCGGTCTGTTCTAGTCTTGAGAACCTTGTCTCGGGATTAGAAAGGGCGGCTTGCGCTGTGATCACGGAAGAGGCGCTCCTCAGTGCAAACCGCCGCGAGCTCGCGGAGTGGATAGAGAAGCAGCCGCCGTGGTCTGACCTACCTTTCATCCTGCTCACCCATCGGGGCGGCGAACCCGTTGAGCACCTCGCGGACCTGCTTGGGAACGTGACGGTGTTGGAACGCCCGTTCCATCCGACCGTCTTGGTGAATGCCGTCAGATCCGCCTTTCGGGCGCGGCAGCGGCAGAGAGAGGTAGAGGCGCATCTCAAGGAGCGTGAGCGCACCCACGAGCGTCAGGCGCTGCTGATCCGCGAACTGCATCACCGGGTCAAGAATACCCTTGCGACGGTCCAGGGACTCCTCGGGGCGACGGCCCGCTCCACGCGCTCAGTAGACGAGTTCTACCGCTCCTTTGCGGACCGGATCATCTCTCTGTCCAATACACACAATCTTCTCACCGAAGATTATTGGCAGACGGCGCCGCTGATTGAGATGTTCAGGAACGAGCTGGCCCATTACGACGATGGCGCGATGCGGCGCATCACTCTTGATGGACCGCGTGTGGAGCTCTCGGCCGACCTGGCCGTGCCGGTCGGCATGGCCGTGCATGAGCTGACCACGAATGCGGCCAAGCACGGGGCACTTTCGGTTCCGGGCGGACAGATCGCTGTGACTTGGACAATACGGGATTTGGAAGCAGGGCGTCTGCTGATCATCGACTGGGTTGAGCGAGGCGGCCCAAAGGTGGAGCAGCCACGGCGCAAGGGGTTCGGCTCCACTTTGCTGCATCGGGTGCTGACGCATCAATGCCACGCAACGATCAGCATTGCCTATGATCCCGAGGGCTTGTCCTGTCACATGGAGATCCCTCTGATCGAGGATCGCCTCGTGCCGGAATATTGATCGTTCAGGCAGCCTGGATAGCCGAAGCCCCTCTTTGTCACAGCCCGGCGATGAACTCGATCACGATCCTGATAATCGGGGAGGGCCGTTTCTGACAGATTACCGTTTCTGGCAAATTACAATGAAAAAGCCGGCGTTCGGACGGATCGAGATGTCGACGAAGCTAGCCTTATTTTAAGTTGGGTCTGTGGAAATATGCGCCCCTCGGACCATTTTAGGCTTTTTGGATCATCCGAATCCCTACTGGAGCGACCGGCTTAGCGAGTCTCCACACGTCCTGGGGCTGTCGCCGCCAACGGGAAATCGCCCTGAAACCCGCAGCCGCAAGGCTTTTTGTATTTCGCCGTTGCGAACGTGGCCTAGTCGAGAAGAGGGCAGGGGATTTGGGGCGCCCTGTCACGCTTTGCTCAACGGGTGCCAGCTGGGGTGTCATCTTCTGTTGGATTGCGTGTGTGCGGATACGACGAAGCCCTTGGACCAGATGGCTCACGAGGGCTTTTTTGTGTTTGGTTGCGGGGACATGAAACCACCGACAGTTTGATGGTATAGTGTATTACGTTTTGTGAGCTTGTCTGCAACAGGACCTCCAGGTTCCGCAGCCTTAACGTCAAACTGGGATAGCTAGCAGGACTTTCATGAGCGCGCATTTGCGGCACGGTCCAAAAATTTTGTTATCTCTTCTCGTGCGTCCGCTCGCTTGCAGCCGGCAGTGCGAGACCTTCCTTAAGGTACTAGCTTGGTCGGCTGACGCAATCTAAGAGGCTGACTCACAAAAGTCCTGCAATCTTTCAGAGTCTTGCGAGCGGTCTGGTCAGCGCCTGGATATGGGCGATGAGGATCCAGGTCGCCGCGCTTTCAATGGAGGCTTCGAAGCGCTTGGCTAGGTGCCCACAGTGTCCAAGCCAAGCCAAGGTTCGCTCCACAACCCAGTGCCGCTAGAGCACCGCAAACCCTTTGATCGCTTCCGAGGGCTTGACGATCTCGATGGTCCTTCACCCAGAACTGCGACGGCGTCGCGCAGATTGTCTCGCGCATCTAAAGCGGCAAACAGTTAGCATCTATTTGAGAAACCGCTTATCGGAGTCGTGGAACGATCCTTCGCCTACTTCGAAAGGCCGGGGAAAAGCGAGTTGTAGATCGGGTCGACTGCGGTAAAGCTCGCGGGCGGATTTTGGAATCTTAGAACCATCAGCATACTGGCCATAGTACCACCATCCCTTCAAGGGAATTGGAAGAGACTCGCTCGCCAAAGCGCGCCCATACCACCACCAGAGGTCTTGAACCGCGCTGTTTGCTGAGGCGTAGCGCTCTGTCATGAGGGCGCCGACAGGGCCGTACTTTGTGAAATGATAGAACTTCAGTGAAGAGCCGTTGGCATTTAAGTATCCTGCTTCATCGATCGAGATATGGCGTTTGCTCAAATTCCAACTGGCGACATTATACCCTGGATCACGCAAGACAGAGAAATTGTCAAAAAAGCAAGGGATGAGGTTGCACCACTTTTGGTCAACGAAAAGGCCAATGTCGTGACGTTCATGACACCAGTCATCAAGGCGATCACGCCACCATGACGCAAATCGACGACCCTCCTCACTGTTCGATACTCCGATGAAACCAAGATTGAATACTCCGTGCAGTAGTGAGCCGACTTCATTGTCTAAAATCGCTTGATGATCGGCGCGAGCTTCAGGGTCGACTTGATGAGGGGTGAGAATGATCGAATGCGACGCAAGGCGATCGACTGCCTCATCCATTCTGCTGAACACGGCGATGTCTGGATCGAAATAGAGAACTTGATCAACATCCGGCTGCCGGAGGATAAAGTCCAAGGCCCGGCCTTTGATAGCAGTGCAAGCCTCAACGACATCGAGACCAAAGATCCACCTTTCCGTCTCGGCGCCCAAGAGTTCATCAACGCGAATGACATGATCGAAGCATTCTTGCCGCCAATCAATCAGGAGATCCGGCGGACTTTGGTCAACGAGGATCGCCCACAATGTCCACTCTGGATGGACACGGCGAATCGAGTGAGCCAGTACTCGCGCGCGATCCAGATAAGCATAGCTAAAGCTCGTAAACGCATGAACCTTCATTTCAAGCGTCCAGCGCAAGATATGTGAGCGTCATGCTGCTCATGCGCCGCGTGGCCGCGCAGGCCGCTCTTTCCGCGCGCGCTTTGCGGCCCAGGGTCATAGCTCCTCCCGTTGCGAAGAACGTGAGCAGTTCCGCTTCATCGGAGAGGATGACTCCCCGTCCACACTCGCCAATCGCTGCGGCGACGTTTCCGGAGGAGCGATGCGTCACGACGTAGGCGCCGCTCTCGAGTCCCTCATATGTCGCCAAGGAGAATGTTTCCTGGGTAGTAGGCCACTGCACGATCAGGTCAATGCCATGCGCTTCCAAAGCCTGCGACATGGCAAGAGGATGTTCCGGCGTTACACGCACCTCGACATGCCTTATCTTCTGCAATTCAGGTGCCCTATAGTTGCCTCGCTCACCAAGAACGAGAAATTCGTAACGGCCAATTTCGCTATCGCTACTTGTAGCCAATCGTTCAAATGCCAGCCAGCCCTTCTGCTCGACGGGCAGTCCAACAAAAGCGACTCTTATCGGTGCATCATCATCAACTGCTCGCGGGACAGGACGTAGGCGCCACGCCAATTCAATATGCGGATTGACATGCATTCTCGATGACCGGAGGCCTGAGCGAGCGAGCCAAAAAGTGAGCGCTGATTGCGATGGCGCAATCACGTGGATCTCGAATTGATCGAAGAAGGCCTTCATTCGCCGCATGTGGTCCGCGCGATCTTTCCCATAGACGCATATGAGACAGGAATCCGAGCTAATATCTGGCGCGCCGCAAAACTCCCTGTTATTCCGGCGCAAGATATAATTGGGGCAAATACTGAAGAAGTCGTGCACCCAAAACCAGCAAGAATCCAAGCCACTGGCAGAGATTAATTCAGCTACACTTTCGATCCGATGGCCCAGTAGTTGGTGAATCGTGACATCAATGAGCCAGCGCGACGAATGCAGAGCACCCATGGTCGCTGTCAATGCGCTTGACCTGCAATAGCAGATCAAGCGCCCGTTCAAGATGAGGCCAAGGATGGGATCACTTTCCGTATCAGCCAACCTGAGCCCTGGCTGGCGCGGAAACGCGACCAGATAGTCCACATCGGACGCGTGACAGCATTGCTCCTCCCTTGAAAGGCAGGTCTGAATACCCCCAATGCTAACACGATAATTGTCATGAGTTATTGCCAGTAGAAGTCGGCGAGAACCGGCTTCTGCTCCAGTCTCGATAATCCTGGCAATCTCATCAGAGCTCGCGAGCGTCGCTCCAATGGCGGGCTCTTGGTATCGTTGTGAAAGGGTTTCGAGGTCCGGCGGCAGGGTCAAAAGGGGCGACATCGCCGGGGCAAGCTGCGTGCGTCTCAACTGAGCCGCGTACAAGTCTGTCCAAACCGCAAAGGCGGATCGAACCTTGCCATCTGCCCGGAAAACGATGCGCCGCGCGAGCGACCTAGCCTTTCCATCGACGCCGAAGACTAGCGGCTTCACCCAGTTGCGCAGAGTGCCACTTCGGTGGAAGATTAGACGCTGACCGATCGACTCTGCTCGTCGATCTTTCGTTTCGATCCCCAAATCAGACATGTCAGTAACAACTCGGAGCGCCAAGAGAGTCCGCTGCGCGAACCGCTAAGCGTCAGTCGTTCGCAGAAATATCGGCAGAAGTCTATACTAAATAACGTTCTAAAAAATGTCGGGACGAGTTTATACTATTGCTTTGATAGTGGGGAAAAATTCCAGGGTGCCATTCCATTCATTCATTGTTCTCAAGGTCTTGCCACTCGATTGACCGGCCCGGAAGAGACGGATCATACTCCGCGCCGGCGCCGCATGGAGAACCAATCTTCATTGCGCAATATTGTAACTTGCTGGCCGTCCCAAACTGCTTTACCGGAGGCCTTGGGCTGCCTTAACGCCGCCGAGCGCACTGATAGCAAAGGATAGCCAGTCCTGCGACGCATCATGGGGTAAGCGCCTATAATGGATATATATTTAGTAGACTCTCGATATGGGAAAATTGACGTCCCTGATGTAGAGGGCGACCTTATTGGAAAATTTATCAATAAATATGGCGAATGGGCATGGGATGAAGCTGTATTCGTTGCTTCACTTCTTGATCAGGGATCTCGTCTGCTAGATGTCGGAGCCTATTTAGGTACATTCGGCTTGGGCGTCGGCATACACCAAATCTTGGCGAACACATGCTACGTAGAGGCGAATCCGCAGATTTTTCCCTACCTGAGGGACAATATTAGACGACTTAAGCGCCACCCGTCGCAAGTCGTATCGGCTTTGGTCGTGCCGACTGCTACTCGTCCCATGTCGGGCTTCATGTCTGAAGGGAACTTTGGCTCACTTTCCTTCGCCGAGAATGCCCAAGGGCAACCGTTTGGTGAAATGCCGGAATCGACCATCTCTCTTAAGGAACTGCGGGATCTTTACGGCCCTTTTGATCTGATCAAGCTCGATGTCGAGGGCATGGAGCGTGAGCTGATCCAGTCGGACGCCGACTTCTTCCGCAGTGGCGCTTGCAAGCTATGGCTGGAGTGCAATGAAACCCCTGCCTCACTCCAGCTCGCTGAGCTTCTGTTGGAGTTAGGTCTGGAAGTATATTACTTTGCTTTCCCTTCGTATAATCCCAATAATCTGCGTAACGATCCCGATCCTATTTTCCCCTTTGCCCATGAATCTGGGCTACTGGCAGGAAAAGAACTAAATCCAAAATTGGATTCAATCCTTGAGGCACATCAGTGCCTCTTGTTCCGTATCAACTCTGTTGAAGACTTGCGCGCCGCAATGTGGCGCACGCCACGATGGGGCAAAGCGGAATGGGAAGCTAAATCCGCACGTGAGGTTGCCCGACTGGCCAGCAGAGAGATGCTCGGCCAGGACTTTGCAAGCTTTCTCTCGAATGATGCGCCTGCCCCGCAATGGCAGGACGGTAGCGCCATTGCCAACCAACTGCACGATCTCAAGGCGCAGCTGCAAAGGCAGCAGGAGGCTCTTGATAAAGAGTGCCAGACATCTGAACAGTTCTATCGCCAGGCCGAAGCTCGCGGTCTGGAGGTGGCAGCACTGCAATCTGAATTGCGTTCACTGACCGAGCAGATCGCCGCTCTCAACGAAAATATTCGGCATGGTCAAGAAGCCTTTGATGCCCAGTCCGCTCAACTGTCGCAAATTCGTGATGTGGCGAGCGAAAGGCTATTTCAATTGGACATAGCCACTGCACGGGTAAAGAGCGCTGAGGAATCGGCTGCCCGGGCACAGGCACGCATGTTGCAGTCAACCCGGGTACTAGGACGTGAAAGAGACGAACTGCGCGCCGCACAACAGACCCTGCAAGACGCTCTTTCCGCCTTGGAGGCGCAAAACGCGGCCCTTGATCAGGTCAACGACGATGGTACGCCTGTCCCCGATGCTCAGGCTCCTTTGAATTCCGAATCTGCGGCCAACACGCTTCGCAGGAGAATTCGCAATTCATCTTTGTATCAGAGACTGCTTCGGACGCACGTGAACCGCCTTCGCCGACTTCTCAGAAAGGGAGGGAGGTCATGAGCGACAAGAGCGGCCTGATGAAGAATCTGCTTGAAGACCATGAGTATATCCGCTGGGTCGCAATTGGTGACGACTTCGATGAGGCTTACTATTGCGCAAAGAACCCAGATGTCGCGCAATCGGGCATAGATGCGCGTCTCCACTACCTAAGAACAGGTTGGTTAGAGGGACGAAATCCGAATACATGGTTTGATAGCGCATACTATCTTCTCCGGAATGCGGATGTGGTTGCGGCGCAAGTCAACCCCTTGCTTCACTATGTTTGGCAAGGTCGCCTGGAGGGGCGCATCACCAAGCGACCCCATGATGCCGTTCGGACAATCATCGAGAGGGCGCGACCGTCTCATCATCGAGCCGTACATTTTCCGCAAACTGCGCCGCTGCCAGACGAGATCGATTACCTCATCGCCAGGATTAGCGAGCACAAGACAGGCGGCCTTGTCGTCTCCTTTGGGCACGATGACTACGCTGAAAATATCGGCGGAGTTCAGCGCTTAACGGGTGAAGAAGCGACAGACTATGCCGCATCTGGCTGGCAGTATTTGCATCTTTCTCCCGCCCGCCCTCTGCCCATGCTGAGTCCTGAGCGTGAACTCGACCACTATATTTTCTCGGTGCGTCTCGACGGGGATATCTTTGGACCTGCAAACGCCGCACAGATCCTCACGCTGCTGATAGAGCTATCGCAAAATGGAAGAGCTATCGACTTTATCATCCACCATCTGATGGGACAGTCTCCTGAAGTTGTGGCGACGATTTGCAATTCCGTGGCAGACGCAGAAGCGTATTTCTGGCTGCATGATTTCTATGCGTTATGTTCGAATCATAATCTCCTGCGAAATGACTGGAAATATTGTCATGCGCCCGGGCGCGACAGCACGGCATGCCGAATTTGCGCCTATGGTCGAGAACGTTCGGATCATCTGGAACGCATCGCGCATTTGTTCGAACAGATTAGGCCGTCGATATTGGCACCTTCGCAAACGCCTTTGAGTATCTGGCTGGATAGATCCAGCCTGGATCACAATAGGGCGTACGTCGTCTCCATAGGCAAGCTTGTCGTAGCCGAGGATCCTGTATTGCCGCGTGTCGGCGGCCCTCTGCGCATCGCCTTCATCGGGCATGATTCACATGCAAAGGGCTGGACGACTTTTCAAGCTCTGCTGGATCGCTTTTCCGGTGATGCACGCTACGACTTCATCCGCCTTGGTGTCGAGGGGGATACGCCGAGCGGGGACAACCGTTGTCGTCACATCCATGTTAGGGCGGATCGGGATGATCGGGATGCCATGACGCTGGCCCTCGCCGAAAACGAGATTGACGCTGTTCTCCTCTGGCCTGCCTGGCCTGAGACCTTCAGCTATGCGGCGCATGAAGTTCTTGCAGCAGGATCGTTTCTCATTACCCATGCAGATGCTGGCAATGTGCCTTCAGTGCTTGCAGCATATGTCCCCCTACAGGGCGTTGTGCTGGAAAATGTAGATGAATTGTTCGAACTGTTCGCGGCCGGCGATAGGCTTGCGGCGTTGCTGAAGAGGCCGCGTCAGCAAGGTGTGATTCTTCCTCACCAAAATACGACCCACATGTCGCTCAAACGTCACGCTGTGCTACGCGACCAGCGTCAATCGGCGTGGATGGAGACCGCCCTTGCCTAAGGTCCATTGCTTTACAAGCGCGAGCTTTGCCTATCTCGACCGGGTACGGGTCCTCGCCGCGACACTGAAGACCTATAATCCGGAGTGGGAGCTCACTCTCTGCCTTTCAGATCAGGAGCCTTCTGGCTGGCGCTTCGACACTTCCGCCGAACAGATCGACCATCTGGTTCGCATTTCCGAGCTGGATATCGAGGACCTGCAACGGTTTATCTTCGACCATAACGTTATTGAGCTTTGCACGGCCGTAAAAGGGGCCATGCTATCCCGACTTTTTGCGCAAGGCGCGGAGAAAGTGGTCTATCTGGACCCGGATATTGCCGTGTTCGGCAGCCTCGACGAGCTGTCGCGTCTCCTTGACCATCATGACATTCTTCTCACGCCGCATCAGTTGAGTCCGGACGACGATATATCGGCGATTGCTGACAACGAAATGGGATCGCTGAAGTATGGCATATATAATCTTGGCTTTATCGCCGTCGCCAATACGTCTGAGGGCCAGCGCTTTAGCCAGTGGTGGGCACGCCGCTTAGCTATCCATTGCTTCGACGAGGTGGCGAACGGGCTTTTCACAGATCAGAAATGGTGTGATTTGGTGCCCGCATTCTTCGCTGGTGCGCATATTTTGCGCGATCCCGGCTATAATGTCGCCAGTTGGAACCTCAGCCAGCGCCCGATATCGATCGACGAGAATGGCACTGTTTACGCAGGCGGAAGTCCACTCAAGTTTTTTCATTTTACTAAGATCGACTGGGCTGGCGAAGTGGCAATTGAAAATTATGCCAGGGGGCAGATCGAGACATTTGAGCTATTAAGCTGGTATAAGAACCTGTTGGTGCTCAACAAACCGATAGGACTTCCTGAGCGCTATTGGGCTTATTCGATATACGCGGATGGCTCAGCAATATCAGATGAACATCGTCTGCAGTATCGGACCGACCGCGCTTTACGCGAAAAGTACCCGGATCCATTCGCAGCAGGGGCAGCCATTTTTGAGAATACATGATGCTGCCCTGACGCTCCTTGTTAGGGTCCGGGCACGTTCCGAGACAAAAGGCCAAGGTGGATTGAGGCTTTCTGCTGATAGGCTATGCCGAGCGGTCAACCTGACGGAGCTAGAGACCGAGAAGGCCTCCTTCATTTGCTCTCGCGATACGAGTCGACGATACCCAACATTTCGGTGCATCCAAATCGGGCAGCGGTTTACCGCCGCAAAGTCGAAGAACTGGAGAACTTGCTCGAAGACACTGAACACAAGGATGATGCAATGGAACTGATCCGCTCGCTGATCGAGACGATCGTTCTGAC